>DATAPF010000213.1:0-9752 GCA_036265355.1 Kofleriaceae bacterium
CCGCGGCCCGCCGCCGAGGTCCGCGGTTACCGCGAGGCGATCACGGGTTGGACGGCGACTCCCGATCGAGGCGAGGGCCGAGCTGAGATCGAGCTGTTCGCGGCGGAGCCCGTCGCGCGCGCGATCCCGCTGGGCAGGGCGCGCAGCGCGGTGCTCGGCGCGGCCGCGGCGGGGCTCGCGATCGCCGCGCTGTGGGCCGCCGGCGGCGTCGCCCTGAGGTGGGCGCGCGCCGGCACCGGGAGCGGTCACCGGATCGCGGCCGCGCTCGGCGAGCTCGACGCGCTGTCCCTCGCCGCCGCGACGCCCGGCCACCGCAGCGACGCGCTCGCCGCGCTGGAGGCGCGGTTCGCGACCGGGTTCCAGCGCACGCCCGAGGCGTTCGCGCTGTGGCGCCGCGTCGCGCAGCTGCGCGGCGGATGCGGCGGCGAGCTGGAGGCGCGGATCGCCCAGGGCGAGATCGACGGGCTGGCCGAGCTCGCGCAGCGCTGCGACGATGACCGGGCGGCGGGCGACGCCTACCAGCTGCTCGGCCTGTTCCGCGAGGCCGCCGACCGCGACGCCGAGCTGGCCGCCGGCGACCAGCACATCGAGTCGCTGATCGCGATCGGGGCGTGGCAACGCGCCGGCTGGTGGGCCGGGACCCAGCACGACCGGCCGTCGGTGCGCTCGCCGGCCCCGTTCGCCTGCGCCGAGCAATGGTTCCGCTGGCTCGCCGGGTCCACCCCGGGGATGCCGGCCGGGCCGCGGCCTGGCAGGCGATCGCCCTGCGCCACCTCGAGGCGTTCTCGAGCTACACCGCGCTGTCCGCGCTGATGGTCCGCGAGCTGCTGCGCACCGCCGACCGCGACGCGCGCTGACGCGGCGCCAGGCTGGCCAGACCACAGCCCCGGTCTGCCGCACCCTGTACCGGTCGAGGGATGGCTGCGGGAGTCCAGTCTCTCCGTGTACCTCCGTCCGCCCGGGCGTCGGCCGTGTCGTGAAACGGGCTGTGGTGTCGCCATGGACTGGTGGCAGCGTTTACAGCACGAGCGTGGATTCGACTCATCGGCTGCAGCACACCCACCCTGGACAAACCTCATAGCTCGTGGGCTGTTGCATATTTCGGCTCCCCGGCATATGACAAGCTAGGAGGCAGCGTGGGTGACATCAACCTGGAAGTGTGGGACGCAACGGGCAACAAGCGCCTCCGCGTGCAGGTGCCCGACGACGTTACCGTCGAGCGGATCCTGATGGTGCTCGCCGACAAGCTCCACCTGCCGCGCTACGCGCCGGACGGTCAGCTGATGAGTTACAAGTTCCATCACCGCCGGCTCGGGATCCAGCTGCTCGACGACCAGACCCTCGTCCAGCAGCAGGTGCAGGACTCCGACATCGTCCGGATCCAGCCGGAGATCACCGCGGGCGCAACGGCTTGCCCTCAGCAAACACGGCGCGGCGGATAACCGGCGGCGGTCGATCGCGGTGGAAGGAGGGAAGTTGCTCGACGTCTCGTACAACGATCGCTATCACCGACAGTCGTTGATCAGCTGGTGGGATCAGGCGCGCGTCGCGCGCAGCCGGATCCTCGTGATCGGCGCCGGCGCGCTCGGCAACGAGATCCTCAAGCTGCTGTCGCTGATCGGCGTCGGCGCGACGCTGGTCTACGACCCGGATCGGATCGAGCGCTCGAACCTGTCGCGCAGCGTGCTGTTTCGCGAGGCCGACGAGGGTCACCCCAAGGCCGAGGTCGCGGTGCGCCGGATGGCCGAGCTCAACCCCGACGCCCGCGGCCACGCGCAGTGCGACAATGCGATCGCGACCGCCGGGCTCGGCGTGTTCCTGTGGGCCGACGTCGTGATCGGCGCGGTCGACAACCGCGAGGCGCGGGTGTTCATCAACTCGGCGTGCGCGCGCACGCAGCGGACCTGGATCGACGGCGCGATCGAGGGACTGTCCGGCATCGTCCGCGCGTTCACCCCGCACAGCGGCGCCTGTTACGAGTGCACGATGAACGCCACCGACCGCAAGCTGCTGGCCGAGCGCCGGTCGTGCGCGATGCTCGCGCGCGACGCCGTGCTGCGCGGTCACGTCCCGACGTCCGCGGTGGCCGCCTCGGTGATCGGCGCGATGGAGGTCCAGGAGGCGATCAAGCTCGTGCACGGCCAGCCCACGCTGGTCGGCGAGGGCCTGCACCTCGACGGGCTGTTCGGCGAGGTCAGCCGGGTCGCGTACCCGCGGCGCGCCGACTGTCCCGGCCACGACGATCTCGGCGCGATCGCGCCGCTCGGCCTCGGCGTGGCCGACACCACGCTCGGCGCGCTGCTCGATCGCGCGGACGCGGCGGTCGGGCCTGGCGCGTCGCTCGACCTGTCGCGCGATGTGATCATCGCGTGGAGCTGCCCGTCGTGCGGCGCCGCGGCGCCGGGCGGCGCCGTGCTCGGCACCGTGCGCGAGTCGGCCGCCCGCTGCCCCGGCTGCGGCGCCCACCGCGCGCTCGACATCGCGTCGTCGATCAGCCGCGACGGCCTGGTCGACCTCGCGCTGACGCCGGCCGCGCTCGGGCTGCCGCCGTACGACGTCATCGTCGCCCGCAACGGGCTGGAGCGCCGCGAGGCCTGGCTGTTCGACGCCGACGCCGGCGCCGCGCTCGGGCCGCTGGCGGACCTGCTGCCATCGAACCAGGGGGATCCCAGGTGAGCTCACTCGATGTCCGTGCCATTGACGTAAGCGGGCTGCCCAAGCAGCCGTGCCCGTCGACCAAGCAGGAGTTCCGGATCTTCCTGACCGAGGCGGCGTTCGACCGCGCGGTCGCACGCGGCGACAACGACACCACGCGCGAGATCGGCGGCGTGCTGGTCGGCGAGCTGCTGCGCGACGACGCCGGCCCGTACCTCCGGATCGACGCGACGATCGACGCGCTCCACGCCGAGGAGAAGGGCGCCGAGCTGACGTTCACCCACGCGACCTGGGAGCACATCCACAAGGAGATGGATACCCGGCACAAGGACAAGCGCGTGGTCGGCTGGTACCACACCCACCCCGGGTTCGGCATCTTCCTCTCGGATCGCGACCAGTTCATCCAGCGCAGCTTCTTCAACCTGCCGTTCCAGGTCGCGTTCGTCTACGACCCCAAGAGCCACGAGCACGGCATGTTCACGTGGCACGACAACGAGGTCTGGCGGGCGCGCCGGTACTGGATCGGAGCGCGCGAGCAGCTGTGGGACGGCCCGCGGGTCGCCCCGGACAAGGCGCGCGAGCGGGCCGAGCGCGACGCGCGCAAGCCCGGGCAACCCGCCCAGGCCGGCCAGCCGAGCGCCCCGGGCTCCGGCGAGGACGCACGCGACGCAATCGGCCCGCCGGGGACGCTGGCGATGATGATCGCGGTCGGGGTCATCCTGGCGCTGGTCGGCGGCGTCGTCGGCCACTGGCTCGGCGTCGGCGCGGCCAACCAGGCCCTGGCCGAAGCCCAGATCGCGGTCGCCAACGCCAGGGTCGAGGGCGCGAAGGCCGGGATCGCGACGCTGCAGAGCGACCTGCTCGGCATCCTGCGCGACACGTACAGCGACGAGGCGATGCACCGGCCGCTGACCGAGGCCGTCGCGGTCCTCGACCAGATCATCGCGGCGCTGCCGCCCGACGTCGCGGTCCCCGCGGCACCGCCGGCCGGTGTGGGCTCCGCCGGCTCTGGCTCGGGTGCGGCCGGCTCCGGCTCGAGTGCGGCTGGCTCCGGCGCGCCGGGCGCGGCCGGTGCAGGCTCCGGTGCGCCGGCCGCCGCCGCGGGCAATCCGCCCGCGCCGAGCTTCGCGCTCCAGCTGCGCACCGCGCGCACCCGCCTGGTCCAGCTCGAGCAGGCGCGCGGCACCGCGCAGGCCGAGCTCAACGCGCTCGAGGCAGCGGCGCGCCACGGCAACGAGCCATCGAGGGAAGTCGCCCGCGATCTCGCGGAGCAGCGCGCGGGGCTCGGCGCGATCTACGCCGAGCTCGCCGCCGATTCGGCCAGGGCCGATCCGGGCCGCGCCCGCCGGCTGCTCGCCGCGGCCGCCCACCTCGATCCCGGTAACCGGGTCCGCTACGAGAAGCAGCTGCAGACGTTCGACCCGACGGGGCACTTGCCGGCCGTGTCGGATCCCGGGCCGGCGCCCGGCGAAGGAGGGCCACGATGACCGAACCACCGATCCGGATCGAGCGCAGCGAGCTGTTCGAGCCCGCGGTCGACAAGGCGCTCGCCCGCGAGCGCGCGGGGCGCGAGCGCGTCGTCGCCGATGCACCACCGGTGTCCCCGCTGCGCCGGCTGTTGCTCAACAGCCTGTTCTACCTGCCGCTCGCCGCGGTGCTGGGCGCGTTCGTCAGCTGGCGGCTGCTCGAACCGCGGATCGACGATTACTCCGTCGTCGGCGGTGAGATCGCCCTGGTCAATACCGAGCCGTTCGACATGAAGGCCGGCATCGTCGCGCTGACGGTGGGGGCGCACGAGGTGCTGATCATCCCGTCGCGCCTCAAGTTCGAGCCCGGCGTCCACGGGGAGCCGCCGTTCACCAGCGCCGATGATCTCAAGGTCGGCACGCGGATCGAGGCGGTCGGGCTCCCGGAGGGCCATCGCATGCTCGCCGCCACGATCCGGCCGACCGACGACCCGACGTCGCGCGGCGAGGTCGAGCACCCCGAGTGGCCGCTGTTCCTGCTGTTTCCGCTGGCCGCCGCGCTGATCGCGTTCGGCCTGCTGCTGTCCGAGGGCCTCACGACGCGCAACTGGATCCGGATGGTCGAGCGCACGCTGCTCGGTGGCTTCCTCGCCACGCTGTTCACCTCGATCGCGATCTTCATCTTCCCCGCCGGTCTGATCTTCAAGCTGTCCGAGGCGGTGATGCACTCGGAGGTCGACAAGCACCCGACGCTGGTCATGGTCACGATCAAGGATGTCGGCGGGGTCAGCTTCTTGCTGTTCACGGCGTGCCGCAGCCTCGCGTGGGCCTGCATCGGCGCGGCGGCCGGCTTCGGCATGAACCTGGTGCGCTCGACCCGCACGCAGCTCCGCAACTCGGCGATCGGCGGCGCGCTCGGCGGCGCGCTCGGCGGGATGTTCTTCGACCCGATCGACCGCTACTTCGGATCGTCGATGTTCGCCGGTGGCTCCGCGTCGCGCGGCGTCGGCCTGATCGCCGTCGGGCTGTCGATCGGCATCTTCGTGGCGCTGGTCGAGCGGATGGCGCGCGACGCCTGGCTGCGCGTGCGGACCGGCCCGCTCGCCGGCAAGTCGTTCATCCTGTACAAGACCCCGAGCATCCTCGGCAGCTCACCGCAGGCCGACGTCTACCTGTACAAGGACGCCGACATCGATCCATCGCACGTCGCGATCCACCGCGTCGGCACGGTCTACGAGATCGAGGACCTCGGAACGCGCATGGGCACGTCGGTCGGCGGCAGCCCGGTCCGCCGCCGCAGGCTGGTCTCGGGGGATCAGATCATCATCGGAAGCACGATCCTGGATTTCGAGGAGCGGCAGAAGCGCACGCCCGCGGCGTGAGCCGAGAAGAGAGGACGGTCATGGAAGCTGTGCGAACCCTCAAAGCGAACCTGAAGCTCGACGGCAAGCCCTGCGGATGGTGCCAGGCACCGCTGACGCTCGGCGACGATGCCGCGGTGTGCACCGCCTGCGAGACGGCGCACCACCAGAGCTGCTGGGATACCAAGGCCGGCTGCGCGACGCAGGGCTGCACCAGCGCTCCGCTGCGCCGGCTCGACGTCGCGCCGGCCGCCGCGCCGCCCGGGGCGCCGGGCTCGCCGTTCCCCGCCGGGGTGGCACCCGGCGCGCCGCCGCTGGCCAGGCCGCTGGCCCCCGGGATGATGAACTGCCCGCGCTGCGGGCTGACGATCTCGATCGGCACCCCGCTGTGCCCCGCGTGCCGCGCGATCACGAGCCCGGACGGGCTCTACCACGGCCCCAAGACCAACGCGCCCGGCGCAGTGAAGTCGCTGGTGGTCGGGCTCATCGGCCTGGTCGTGTGCGGCATCATCCTGGGCCCGATCGCGATCTCGTCGGCCAGCAAGGCGAGGGAGGCGATGGCCAACGACCCGTCGCTCGGCGGTGAGGGCCTGGCAACCGCCGGCAAGATCCTGGGCGTGATCGACATCGTCGGCTTCTTGATCGCCATCCTGATCAGGGTGTCGAGCATCCACTGATGCGCGGACGGGCCCTCGATATCGCGGGAGCGGCGCTGGCCATCGGCCAGCTGGCGGCGAGCGCGTGGCTGGTGCCGGCCGGCGATCGCATCGCGCTGCCCGGGGGCGCCGAGCTCGGCGAGCTGTGCTGGTTCCACGCCGCATTCCACATCCCGTGCCCGCTGTGCGGCATGATGCGCAGCTTCACCGCGCTGGCGCACGGCGATGCCGGGGCCGCGCTGCGGTTCCACCCCGCCGGCCCGCTGCTGTTCGCGGCGATGCTGGTGTTCGCGGCCGGCGCGGTGATCGCGCTGGTCCGGCGCAGCCCGCCGATGGTCGACCGGCGCCGGTTCATGCGCGGATTCGAGGCGGTGGTGGCGATCTGCCTGGTGGTCGGCCTGTCCCGAATGATGACGATGATGACGATGATGAGGAGCTAGCAATGACGCGTTGCTCGATCTGCTACACGATGGTGAATCAGGGCGAAGCGGTCACGACGTGTCCGGACTGCCAGCAGGACTATCACGCGTCGTGCTGGACCGACATCGGCGGCTGCGGCTCGTACGGCTGCAAGAAGGCCGCGGTCGCCGAGAAGCCACCGCCGCCGGTGCTGGTCGGCGCGGGCTGGGGCGACAGCAAGCCCTGTCCGCAATGCGGACAGGAGATCAGCGCGAGCTTGCTGGTGTGCAGCTGCCGGGCGCGGTTCCCCTGGGCCGATCCGATGACGCGCGAGGAGTACGCGAGCTGGCTCGCGGACCAGGAGGCGATCGCGCGGTCGCGCAAGCTGCTGATCGCGCTGTTCCTGTGCTCGCTGATCGGCGTGACCGCGCCGCTCACCGGGCCGATCGCCGGGATCTACGCGTGGCTGCGCCGGGCACGGCTGACCAGCACGGGCGGCACGTACCTGGCCATGGGCTACGGCAGCGCGGCGATCGGCGCGGTGTACATCCTCCTGATCGGGCTGTCCGCCCTGGGGCACTGACGTGGCAGGTGCGTCCGGCGGAGCCATGACCACCGTCTGCCCGGCGTGCCAGACCCGCGGCCCGGTCCGCCTGCGACCCGGCCAGGTATGCGCCTCCTGCGACGCCCAGGCCGCCTGGCAGCAGCTCGGCGACGCGCCGCTGGTGATCGATCGCGGCAGCATCGACGCTGCGATCCGGCGGCGCGCCGGCGAGGCCGCGGGCCAGCCGCTGTGGCGGCGCTGCCTGACCTGGGTGATGCCCGCGGTGACGCTCGCGGCCGCCGCCGCCGCGCTGTGGTGCACGATCGACGTGCTGTCGCCGCGTCCGATCGGGCCGATCGGCGCGCTGACCGCCGGCCTGGTCACCGCGGCGCGCACCGCCGCGCTGGTCGGCTTCGCCGGGCTCGTGCTCGGCGTGATCGCGCTGGTGCGGCTGCGCCGCCGCCGCCAGTTCCGCCGGCTCGGGTTCTTGATCTGTCATCTCGTCGCGATCGTGCTCGGCGCCAGCGCGGCGGTGATCGGCGTGCTGCACTGGGTCGCGTGGGCGCCCACGCGCGATCTCCGGCAAGCCATGCCGCCGCGCGCAGCGCTCGGCGTGCCGTCGCACGTCGATCGCATCCTCGACGCCACGGTGGTCGTGTTCGCACCCGACGCCGGCGGCGACGCACGCAACCTCGCGATGGGCACCGGCGCGGTGGTGTTCCGCGATCCGGACACGGCCTGGATCGTCACGTGCAGCCATGTCGCGATGCCGTACGTCGCGGTCGGCACGTATCACGACGTCCGCACCGCTCCCGCGGTCTGGGTCCTGCTCGCCGATGGACGCGAGGGCCGGGCGACCGTGCGCTGGGTGGCCGCGCCGCCGCTCGACGTCGCGCTGGTCGAGCTGCACATCGCCAACCCGCCCCGGCCGGTCGAGATCGCGGCCGACACCGCGGGGTTCGGCCCCGACGACAGCGTGACGTTCGTGCCCAACCCGTACCGCTCGGGCTGGAACGTCGAGCACGGCAAGCTGGTCCGCCGCGATACCCACCACACGACCGCGGGCACCTACGACCTGCTGATCACCGACCTGGTGGTGATCCCCGGCGACAGCGGCAGCGGGCTGTACGACGTCCGCGGTCAGCTGGTCGGGCTCAACACGTGGACCAGCTCCGAGGACGGCCACGCGCGCGGCATCAGCTTGCCGTCGGAGGCCATGCAGCAGCTCGTCGTCGCGATCCGCGACGGCGCGCTCGATCGGCTCGACCAGGCGGTGGCTCCGCCGCCGAGAAAGTGACCCCATGGACAACGTACGGCTGCGCCGCCTGAAGGCCGACTACGATGCGCTGCGCCGCCTGGCGCACCTGCACCCCCGGATCGAGATCGAGGGCGTGTTCGGCAACCCGCCCGAGCGCTATCGCCTGCGGCTCAAGGTCAAGTCGCTGCGCGAGCGCGGTGAGGTGATCGAGACCGTGACCGAGCATCGCCTCGAGGTCATGCTGCCCCAGGGCTACCCGCGCGACGCTCCGATGTTCCGGATGCTCACCCCGGTGTTTCACCCCAACATCGCGCCGCACGCGGTGTGTATCGGCGACAACTGGGCCGCGGGCGAGTCGATCGATCACCTGATCCAGCGGGTCGGGGAGATCCTCGCGTACCAGAGCTACAACACGAAGAGCCCGCTCAACGGCCGCGCGGCGCAGTGGGTCGACGAGCACCGCGATCGCCTGCCGGTGGACCCCGAGGAGTTCTTCCTCGATCTGTCCACCGCGCCGCCGCCGGGCGAGCACGCGGTCCCCGCATGCGCCAACTGCGGCGCGACCGCCGGGTTGCTCGCGCCGTGTCGCGCCGGCCACGTGTCGTGCGGCGACTGCGCCATGCCGTGCCCGACCTGCGCGACGATCGTGTGCCTGACCTGCGGCGATCGCGCGTGCCCGGCGTGCGCGGCCGCCGCCCCGAAGTGCGCCAACTGCGGCGCGACGACCGGCTTGCTCGCGCCGTGTCGCGCCGGCCACGTGTCGTGCAGCGACTGCGCCATGCAGTGCCCCAGGTGCGCGACGCTGGTGTGCCTGGCCTGCGGCGATCGCGCCTGCGCGGTGTGCGTGGCCGTCGCCGCGCCGGCCTGATCGGTCGCCGAAAAGGCCGAAAGCCGGGCTGGGGGAAGCGCCGGCTCTCGGTGGGGGGTCGGAGTGAGAAGCGTCTAGAGCGACCGGAGGAAGGCGACTAGGTCCGACTTCTCCTGCTGGCTGAGCTTGATGCTGAAGCGGTCGTTGTAGAAGTTGACGACGGCCCAGAGGTCCTTGGCGAAGCCGTTGTGGAAGTACGGAAGGGGCGATCGAAAACCCAAGTGTTGTCGACGCACTGCAACCCTTTCAAGTGCTTCCGCGAGGTCGAAGTCCGCTGAGTCCCGCTCGGTACCGCTGAGTTCCGCCGGTTCTGGCAAAGCCGCTGCCAAAGCATGCTGCGAGCGCCGACGCGCGCGCTAGGCGCCGCGAGCACCGAGCAGGCCCCAAGGCCAAGTCGGCCATCGCGAGCATCAATGCCCCAACCCAATGAGCACGGAGCGTGCCAAATGCTGGGCTCCGAAGCTGGCTAGAATCCTCGAACGCAGGGTGTACGAAACTCGGCCTACCGCCATGAACTGTGGGGCGCCGTGGTTCCATCGAAAGGT
>DATAPF010000214.1:0-4926 GCA_036265355.1 Kofleriaceae bacterium
CGAGATCGCCGCCGCCAAGGCGACCGTCGAGGGCCAGCTCGCCGCCGAGAAGATGATCCTCGATCTCGTCACCGCGTACTGGGACCTCGCCAACGCGTCCTACGAGGTCGATGTCCGCGCCGAGTCGCTGGATCTGGCCAGGAAGCACGAGCAGCTGGCCCGCCAGGAGATCCGGTCCGGACAGACCGAGGCCAACGCGCTCGACACCGTGAACTACGAGATCGCGGTGCGCGAGGAGGCGCTGCTGACCGCCAAGCTGACGTTCGAGGAGAAGTCGCTCGACCTCCGCCGCAAGGCCGGCCTGGAGATCGGCCGGCGCGACATCGTGATCCGGCCGGCCGACCCGCTCGAGCTCGACGGCCAGGAGTGGGACGTCGACCAGGTGATCGCCCAGAGCCACAGGGTCAACCGCCAGCTCGCGGTGATCACGCTCGACAAGAAGAGCGCCGACATCGAGGTCGACGTGACCCGCAACGCGACGCTGCCCGAGATCAACCTCAGCCTGCAGCTCGGGCTGCTCGCCACCGGCGACACCGCCGCCGACGCGTTCGACGGGCTGAGCGGCAACAGCAACAACAACAACAGCGCCGTGGGCGGCATGAACCCGATCAGCAGCCCCGGGTTCGGCTACCAGGTGATGGGCGGCCTGACGATGACGTTCGAGCTGTCGGGCGCGGCCAAGGCGGCGCACGCCGCGGCGCTCGCCCGCCGCCACCTGCTCGATATCGAGCGGGTCGACAAGGAGCGCGAGATCGACGCCCAGGTCGTGACCGCGGCCAAGGCGGTGATGAGCGACCGGACCCGGGTCGCGCTGGCCGACAAGGCGGTCGGGATCGCCGAGAACAACGTCAAGGCGGAGCGCGCCAAGTTCGTCACCAACCACGGCTCGACCAACTTCCAGGTCATGCAGGTCCAGACCAAGCTGGTCGAGGCCCGGCTGCGCCGCGGCCAGGCGGTCGCCGCCTACCGCACCGCGGTCGCCAAGCTGCAGTTCCTGAGCGGCACGCTGCTCGATGCCTACAGGATCCGGATCCGCACCGGCCAGTAGCGATGCGTTCCCAGGTTGACATCGTGCGGACCGCTACCCCGACCCGATCGACTGCAACCGCGAGTAGTCACGCAGCGAGGCCCCTGGCACGCAGCCTGCTCTCCCTGGAGATGCCCATGCGACTCACCACGCTCACCCTCGCCGTCCTGTCCAGCCTTGCCGCGGCCTGCCTCGGCACGACCGGCGACGGCCGCAAGCCGCGCGGCGCCGATACCGGCATGGACCCCGGCCAGACCGATCGCCCGTGCACCAAGCTCCAGCAGGACGTCACGATCCGCAGCGTCGCCGACATGACCACGCTGCCCAAGACCGGCTGCTACGACATCTACGGCAAGCTGTCCCTGCAGGGCCAGGCGATCACCAGCCTCGCCGGCCTCAACGAGATCAACTCGGTCAACGAGCTCGACCTCGAGAACACCGCGATCACCGCGATCGACACCAAGCGGCCGCTCGGCATCTACGGCAAGCTGACGCTGACCGGCAACGCCAGGCTGGCCAACCTGAAGCAGCTGTCGTTCGAGACCGCGTCGACCGGGATCCTGATCGACGGCAACCCCGCGCTGACCTCGCTCGACCCGGTCGGGCTCGCCGATCCCCAGCTCCTGGAGGTCGACGGCGACATCGCGATCACCGGCAACGCCGCGCTGACCACGATCCCGCTGGGCAACCTGACCAAGCTGACCGGCGCGCTCACCGTGTCGGGCAACCCCGTGCTGACCTCGCTGGCGCTCGACAAGCTCGCCGGCGCCGGCCACATCGAGATCACCGACAACGCCAGGCTCGCCACGCTGGGCGCGATGGCCGCGCTGTACCGGGTGACCGGCAGCGTGACGATCGACGGCAACCCCGCGCTCACCGGCCTCGCGGCGTTCACCACCAGCCTCAAGTTCATCGACCAGACCCTGACGATCAGCAACAACGCGGCGCTCACCGACCTCGGCGCGCTCAAGCACGTCGGGCTGATCGGCGCGATCAGCATCACCAACAACACCAGCCTGGTGAGCTGCCGCGCCACCGAGATCGACAAGTGCACCTCGCACCCGATCGCCTCGGTGATCTCCAACAACAAGACCACCAGCTGCACGACGAGCTGCAACTAGCCACGGCCCCGGCCCCACCACGAGGACTCCAGCCATGCCCATCACCACTGCCTTCCGCTTTGCACTGACCGCGGCTGCCCTCTGCGCGGCCGTCCCGACCGCCGATGCCCGTCCGCGCCGCGTCGTCGTGCTCGACTTCGACGGGCCGCGCCAGCTCGCCGACACCGGCCGCAGCCTGGTGCTCGCGGCGCTCGGCAACCAGATCGACGTGGTCGCGGCAAGGCGCTGGGAGCAGGCGCGCGCCGAGGCATCGCGCACCGCCCACGGCCCGGCGCAGTGGGCCAAGGCGGCCAAGCAGGCCGGGGTCGACGCGGTGATCGAGGGCTGGATCCAGGACGAGGGCCGCCGCAAGATCCTCAACATCACCGTCCGCGAGGCGGACAACGGCCGCGAGTTCGACCCGATCCCGGTCCGGATCGACGGCAAGACCGCGCTGTCCGGCGAGTCCTCGCGCCAGTTCCAGACCAACCTCGACGAGCTGCTCGAGTGGATCGACAGCTCGCATGGCGACCCGCCGCCGCCGGTCTACCAGCCGGTCGAGCCCCGCAGCCCGATCGGCCGGACCCGGGCGCCGGACGACGACGCCCCACCGCCGCGCTCGCGCAGCCGGCGCACCCCGATCGGCGACGACGCGGCCGCCGACCCCGCGCCGAGCCGGCGCCGCCGCCCGGTCGCCGACCCCGATGGCGGAGACCAGGCCGCCGACGACCAGAGCCGCCCCGCGCCCCGCCGGTCCGACGCCGGTGCCGACCCGGCCGGTGGCGGCGACCCCGAGGTCCCGGCGGTCGCGCCGCCGCACGACTCCAAGAAGCCCGAGGTCTCGACCGCCGATCGCGAGGTCCACGAGATCGAGGTGATGTTTCCGCCGGGCAGCGAGGAGCGCAAGGACGTGCTCGGGGTCAAGGCCGACCACGTGCCGGAGAAGACGCCAAAGTACATGATCGACGGCGGGCTCTACCTCGGGTCGCGCACCCTGGTGTGGGACGCGCCGCCCGACGCCAACGTCACCAACTTCGCGGGCGTGTCGACCAAGGGGTTCCAGCTCAACGCCGCGATCTACCCGTTCCCCGGCAAGCAGGTCGACGGCATCCTGTCCGGCGTCGGGTTCACCGGCTCGATCCACCACTCGGCGGGCTCGACCGTCGAGTTCGACAACGGCGACGAGGTCGATGAGTTCGTGCTCAACCAGAACGGCTGGGAGCTCGGCATCCACTACCGGTTCCCGCTCAGCAACATGGTCGCGCTCGACGCCGGCGCGTTCTACGGCAACCAGACGTTCGAGATCGTCGACGCGTCGCAGGACTTCGAGGTCCCCGACACCAAGTACTCCTACCTCGGCGCGGGGCTCCACCTCGACCTCGCGATCACCGAGCACGCCTCGGTCGGGTTCGGCGCGCGCTACTTCACCGTGCTCGACGCCGGCGACCTGGCGTCGACCGACTGGTTCGGGCCGGTCAGCGCGAGCGGCCTGGGCCTCGAGTGCTCGGCCATCATCCCGCTGCCCGAGCACCTCTACGTCAAGGGCCTGGTCGAGTACCAGCGGATCTCGCTCGAGACCAGCGGCGGCGGCGTGATCACCGACGATGAGGGTGTGACCGGCGGGACCGACTCGACGATCCGCGCCAGCATCAACGTCGGCATCGCGTTCTGACCGCGCAGCTCGATCTCCTCCCGATCTCCTCCCGATCTCCTCCCGCGAGAGCCGGCCCGGCAAGCCGGCTCTCGTCGTTTTCGGCGCCGGCGGCGCCGTCGTCGTCGCCGGGGCATGTCGACCCGCGGCGGCAGCCCCCGGGGGCGATCGTCAACCCGAGGACGCGATCCGAGACCTCATCACTCGTCGAGCGCGCGCCAGATCCACGGAATCGCATCCCGGCTGCCCTGGCACATCGCGTGCTCCTTGGGATGCCAGACCCACCCACCACAAGACCCGCATCACCAGAACCGGGTCGGAAAAGCGACAAGCCCATGTCGAGACACAAGCACCGAGACCCCTTCCAGTCGATCGACCCGACCGACCTCGCCAAGGTCGGCGGCGGCGCCTCCCGCGTCACCGCCCGGTCGAGCGGCAACGATCAGCTCACGACGATGCTGACCCAGATCACCCAGTCGATCCAGGCGATGTCCCAGAACAATGGCCAGAGCGACCCCATGCAGATGATGATGATGATGATGATGATGGGCGGCATGGGCGGCGGCGGTGGCGGCGCGGTCGCGGCGCCTCCTCCCGTCGCTCCGCCGCCTCCCCAGGCCCCGGTGATCAACATCACGACCACGGTGCGTCATCATGGCTGGTAAGCACGCCATCGAGGTCATCGACCTCTCCGAGCTCTGGTACGTCTGCGCCGGCGTCGACAAGCAGACCCAGGCGGCGCAGGCCGCGATCTCCCAGGCCACCGATGCGGTCAAGAACGTCGCACAGAGCCTCGTCCCCAAGGACGCCGGCATGACCGACATGCTGATGCAGGTGCTCTCGCACCGCCGCTCGGGCTCTGGCCCGAGCTCGGCGCCGGCGCTTCCCCCCACCAGTACACTCACGAGGTGACCATGAGCCGTCGATCCCCCAGTTTCGCGCCGCGGGCGCTCCAGACCATCGACTCGAGGGTGCTGGCCGCCGTGTTCGGCGGTCGCTTCACGCCCCGCACGACCCTGGATCCGGTGCTGCTGGACGGGATCAAGGAGCTGTCGCAGGCGATCGCCAGCGTGGGTCAGAACATGGCGGCCGCCAAGCAGCAGAGTAGCTCGCAGATGATGCAGATGATGCAGCAGATGATGCAGTCG
>DATAPF010000215.1:0-35106 GCA_036265355.1 Kofleriaceae bacterium
GACGGGCTGCGCGCGATCAGCCGGTTCGAGCTGCCGGGGCATGTCGAGCACGAGATCCGCGATCTGATGGCGCGGCACGGTGTGTGCCGGCTGGTCGACGGTCCGGATCCGGCGACGCTGGCGCTGCACGTCGCGAGCGAGCCGGTCCGGCTGCACCTTGCCCGCGAGCCCAAGCTGGCGGCGCTGGTCCGATCGGCGGGCGATCACTTCCTCATGCCGGTCGGCCACCGCGGCGCGCTCAAGCGCGGCCTGCTCGCGGTGGGGTACCCGGTCGAGGACACCGCCGGGCTGGTCGACGGCGCGCCGCTCGATGTGGTGGTCAAGCGCGACGGCTTCACGCCGTACCCGTACCAGACCGCCGCGGTGCGGGCGTTCGGGGCGACTGGCCACGGGGTGGTCGTGCTGCCGTGCGGCGCGGGCAAGACGCTGATCGGGGTGCTCGCGATGGCCGAGCTCGGGACGCGCACGCTGGTGCTGACGTCGAGCCGCGAGGCGGCGGCGCAATGGCGGCGCGAGCTGCGGGCCAGGACCTGGCTCGGCGAGGATGCGGTGGCGATCTACGAGGGTGCGCGCAACGCGGCGGTGGCGCCGGTGACGATCACCACGTACTCGATGCTCAGCAAGCGCGCGGGCTCGGGAACGACCGGGTACGCGCACTTCGATCGGCTGTCGCGCGAACCGTGGGGGCTGATCATCTACGACGAGGTGCACCTGGTTCCCGCGCCGATCTTCCGGCTCACCGCCGAGCTCCAGGCCCGCCGCCGGCTCGGCCTGACGGCGACGCTGGTCCGCGAGGACGGCCGCGAGCACGACGTGTTCGCGCTGATCGGGCCCAAGCGTTACGAGGTCGGCTGGCGGGTGCTGGAGCACAGCGGCCATATCGCCACGGCGACCTGCTTCGAGGTCCGCGTCGCGATGCCGGCCGAGCTGGCGGCGAGCTACGCGGTCGCGCCACCGCGCGAGCAGCCGCGGATCGCCGCGGACAGTCCCGCCAAGCTGGCCGCGCTGCGCGCGCTGGTCGAGCGCCACGTCGGCGAGCGGATCCTGATCATGGGGACGTACCTCGAGTCGCTGCGGGCGGCGGCGCGGCTGGTCGGGGCGCCGCTGATCACCGGCGACTCCACGCACCGCGAGCGCGAGGCCGCCTACGCCGCGTTCCGCTCCGGCGAGACCCGGATCCTCGCGCTGTCGCGGGTCGGCAACTTCGCGATCGACCTGCCCGAGGCCGCGGTGCTGATCCAGATCTCGGGCACGATGGGATCGCGCCAGGAGGAAGCGCAGCGGCTCGGACGCGTGCTGCGGCCCAAGCCGGGCGGCGCGAGCTTTTACACGATCGTCAGCCGGCACACCTGCGAGGAGGAGCTCGCGCTGCACCGCCAGCTGTTCCTGACCGAGCAGGGCTACCGGTTCTTCATCGAGGACATGACCGGGCCGCCGGCGACGCCGGAGGCCGCCGCGCCGGGGCGACCAGGACAGCCAGGAGAGGGCGATGCGCTCCTCAACTGAGCTGCGCGGCGCCTGGCAGCTCCAGGACATCCCGGACGACGTGCTCGCGGACTTCCTGCGGATCCCCCGGCCCGAGCTGCGCGGCCGGCGCGAGGTGCTGGACCGGCAGATGCGCGATCCGGTGTGGATCGCCGCGACGCTGGAGGGGCTGCCGGCGGCTGCGCTGGCGATCCTGCATCTGGTGATCGAGGCCGGCGGGCTGATCCCCGAGCATCATCTCGCCGATCTCGCCGAGCGGTTCGGGCTGTCGGAGCGCGACTGCGCCGCGGCGACCCACGCCGCGATCCAGTGCGCGCTCGCGGTCCCGCTGATGTCCCGGAGCCAGCAGCGGATGATCGCGGCCGTTCAGCCGGCGGCCGCGCTGGTCGCCCCGCTGGTCGCCGGCGTCGATCTGCTGGAGCTGCCGGCCGCCGAGCTGGTCGCCGCGGAGTCCCCTGCGCGCAACCCCCGCGTGTTCCTCGCGGTGTGCGCGGCGGCGCGCCATACCGAGATCAAGCTGACCGCGTCGGGCCAGATCCACCGCACATCGGTCAAGCGGCTTGCCAGGCAGGTCGGCGTCGACGACGCGTCGCTCGACGCCCTGCTCAGGACCGGGCTGCGCGTCGGCGTGCTGGCGGCTGACGGCGAGGTGGTGCGGCCCGATCTCGCGGCGCTGGCCGCGGCGGCCGAGGGCCGCTACCCGCGGTACCCGGCGCTGGCCGAGCTCGCGGCGCAGCTGGGCGACGCCGCGCTCGATGGCCGCTCGGCGGCGGCGCTGGTGGGGCGATCGCTCCCACCCGGGCACGCGTCACTGCCGTACCAGGCGCTGGGCGACCTGCCGGGGTTCGCGGTCGGGACGGTGAAGGGTGTCGAGGCGTGCCGGCGGCAGCCGCCGGGCGGCGCGGCCGCCGGCCACGTGACGCCGAGCTTCGAGGTCTTCCTGCCGCCCGGGTCGCGCCTGATCGACGTGGTGCACGTCGGCGGCTGCTGCGAATGGGAGCGGCTGGATCGCGCGTTTGTCGCGCGGATCACCCGGCCCTCGATCGCGCGCGCGGTCTCGGCGGGAGAAACTGCCGAGCAGATCCTCGCGCGGCTCGCCGCGGCCAGCCGGCACCCGATCCCGCAGAACGTCGAGACCGCGATCCGTGACTGGGCGGGTGGGGCGGTGTCGGCGACGATCGCGACCGGCCACGTGATCGTGGTCGACGCGAGCGCGCGCGCGCGCGTGGCGCCCGCGCTGGCCCGGTTCGCAGCGCGCGAGCTCGCGCCCGGCGTGTTCCTGGTCGACGAAGACGCTCGGATCCGCGACGTCGTGGTCGCGCTCGGCCGTGCCGGCGTCCAGCACCGAGAGGCGGCGGCGGGCAGCGGCGGGGCGACGCCGGGCTCCGCGGCGGGATCGACGGCGGTTCCGGTGGAGCCGGCGCGCGAGACGCCGGCGGCCGCGCGGCTCCGGGCGCGAGTGTCAGCGTGGCGGCGCGGCGAACCGTTCGAGGGGGTCCGCGACGACTTCCTCGAGAAGCATCGGGCCGCGCACCCGGCGCTGCCGGTGGCGGTGCCCGGCTGCTCGCCGCGGGCACTGTTCGAGCGCTGGGCGGCGAAGATCGACCCCCGGGTGCTTCGCGACCTGCCCAGGCTGGAGGCAATCACGAGCATCGCCAACGCGATCCCCGAGTCCGAGCTGGAGGCGCTGCTCGAGGACTCCCGAGATCTCGACGATCTGGTCGCCAGGTTCGCGCGGCTCGCCGCGAGGCATACCCGGCCGCCGCCGTCGCGGTCGTCGCCGGGCACCGGGGCGCGCCGGCAGCGTCCGCCCGCGCTGCTGTGGCAGACCGAGGACCTCCGCGAGCGGCTGCGGCGCGCCGGGCAGCACGGCGAGGCGCTCGCGCTCGACCTCGCGACCGGTGTCCGCTATGTCGAGATCTCGCGCGTGATGCAGCGCGGGGCGACGTGGATGGTGCTCGGCGACGATCTCGCAAGCGCAGATGCGGTGGCGCTACGGCTTGACGCGATCCGGGCCGTCGCGGCGCTGCCCGACGACTTCGACATCACGTCCGACGCGCTCGATGATGATCTCGACGAGGACGACGATCCCGACGACGACGCACCGCCGGTTCGCAGGCCGTGGCGGCCCGCCGAGGGGCAGGCAGCGCCTCCCGGCCATGTCCTGTGCCCGTGCGGCAGCGGCGATCGCTATCGCAAGTGCTGCCGCGCCGTCGTCACCGCGTGATCCGGGCCACGAGGATCGCGTGCGCCTGCGACGGTAAGATCAGAAGTCGAAGCCGGCCGACAGCGAGATCGTGGTCTGCGAGGCCGCGGTGTCCGGCGCGTTGCAGCTGGTGGTGGTCGAGCTGGGCTGGCAGGCGGCGGTCGCGCCCGGGCGGCTGTCGACCGACGAGCCGGCGAGCGCGAACTGGGCCTCGAGCGTGATCTGGAGGACCGAGTACTGCAGCTTGGCGCCGAGCAGGAAGCGCTGGCGGGTGATGTTCGCCTGATCGCCGAACACGAAGTTGTTGGCGACGTCCATCTGGTTGCCCGGGGCGAGCGGATCGACGTCGGGGGTGGCGTCGATCACCTGCGAGCGCGGGACGATGATCAGGAGGTCGTAGCCGGCGAACGGGTCGAGCCGCCAGGTGCCGCCGATCCCGAAATGCCTGGACACCGTCGCGTCGAACGAGCCGATGGTCAGGTCGAGCTCGCGCTGGTTCATCATCCGCGACACGCCGCCGCGGATGGCGATGCTGGGGATCGGGAGATCGTGGAAGCCCTCGTGCACGGCGAGCTTGCCGTAGACCTGCGCCGCCCAGATCGTGGAGCCGACGAGGTGGACCGCGCCGGCGCCGAGCTCGAACGACGGGGCCGGGAGCCACAGGCCCTTGCGGGCGAACATCCCGACGGTGCGCAGCACGCCGGCGCCGTGCGCGATGTGGTTCATTCCGCCCGGATCGCGGGTGCCGGCGAGCACGCGCCAGTACGGCTGGATGCTGTCGATCGAGGTCTGCGACACGTCGGCGTCGAACTGGAAGCCGGCGAACCCGAGGGTGTCGGCCGGGGACAGCAGGTGGGGCGCGAGCACCACGCCGAGCTGCGACGCGAGCGCGCGGAACTCGAGGTTCTGGCCGACCACGGCGAGCACGCGGCCGGTGTCGTCGGTGATCCGGGTCGCGAGCCGCGACATCACGAGGTCGTTCGAGTCGGCGGCGGCCGATCGCGGCGCGCACAGCGAGCCGGCGCCCAGAGCGAGCACTGCCGCGAGCACGGGCGCGAGCGCGGCGAGCGCTCCACGGACCATGGCGCCAGCCTAGGCTCGGGGCGGACCGGGTGTCAACGCGACGCACCCGACGGCCGTGGTACACCGCGGGCATGGCCGAGCACGCTGCGAGCCACACTGCGATCTACAGCACGATCCTGGTCGACGACGCCGGGCCGGTCGCGCGGCTGACGCTCAATCGCCCCGACAAGCGCAACCCGATCGGGCTCGCGACCTGTGGTGAGCTGGTCGCGGCGCTCTCGGTGATCCGCGACAAGCCGGAGGTCCGCGTCGTGGTGCTGACCGGCGCCGGGACGGTGTTCTCGGCGGGCGGCGATCTGTCGGCGATGCAGGCGCCGGCGCCGGGGCCGCGCGCGAGCCTGGTCGACCTGCTGCTCGCGATGCACGAGCTCGGCAAGCCGATCATCGCGATGGTCAACGGGCCGGCGCTCGCCGGCGGGCTCGGGCTCATGGTCGCGTGCGATCTGGTGGTCGCGGCCGACACCGCGGCGTTCGGCATGACCGAGATCGCGGTCGGGCTGTGGCCGATGATGATCACCGCCGAGATCACGCGCAGCGTCGGCCGCAAGACCGCGCTGGAGATGATGCTGACCGGTCGCAAGCTCGACGCGCGCGAGGCGCTGGCCTGCGGGCTGGTCACCCGGGTCGTGCCGGCGGCCGAGCTCGAGGCCGCGACCGCGCGGCTCGCCGGCGAGCTCGCCGAGCGCAGCCCGGCAGCCGTCGCGCTGGGGCTGCGCGCATTCTATCGCTCGCAGGACATGGCGATGGAGCCCCAGCTGCGCTACCTCGAGGGCGAGCTCGGCCGGGTGCTCGCGCTCGAGGACGCCGCCGAGGGCATCGCCGCGTTCCTGGGCAAGCGCAAGCCGGTGTGGAAGGGCCGCTGACCGCGGCCGGCGCCGGCGCGTCTTGCGGCAGGCGGCGGCGGTGTGGATCGTCGGCGGTCGCGTATAGTGGGAGCGGTGCGGATCGCGTCGCTCGTCGCTGTGGCGGTCTCGGCCTGCGGGCCCGCGACGGGGCCGGTCGCGCCCGAGGCCGAGCCGCGCCTGGCGGTGGTCGGCTGTGCCCCGGCCGCGCCGCTGCCGCGCACGGCGCCCGATCCGGGCTCGCCGGGCGCCGCGCCGCGCGAGACCCGCCCGGCCGGGCGCGGCGACGGCGGCGCGCCGAGCGTGATCGCCGGCTCGCCGGTGGTCCAGGGTCCGCTCGACCGGGCGGTGATCGAGCGGATGGTGCGCGGCTACCTGCCCGAGCTGCGGGCGTGCTACGAGCGCGAGCTCGCCGGCGATCCGGGGATGACCGGGACGGTCACCGTGACGTTCACCGCCGGCCCCGACGGCAAGGTGACGACGACCCGTGTCCTGGGCAGCGGCGTCAGCGCGGCGGTGTCGGCCTGCGTGGTGCGCGTGGTGCAGACCCTGTCGTTCCCGACCGGCCAGATGGTCTCGGTGCGCTACCCGTTCGAGTTCGTGACCGGCGGCGACGAGCCGCGCTCGGCGGTCGGGACGATCTGCGCGCGGATCCCGTGCGGCATGGTGGTCGCGGCCGGAGCGCCGTGGACGCCCTACGCGATCTTCGACGAGCCGCCGCCGAGGGCCGCGCCGCAGGTCGCGCGGGCCGTCGAGGGCGCGATCCGCCGCGATCTCCCGGCGCTCGCCGCGTGCTTCTCGGGACCGGCGCCGGTCGGCTCGCTGCGCGCGATGCTCGTCGTGCGCGCGGGAGCGATCGAGCACGCGCGCGCCGGCGGGCTGGGGGACGCCACCGAGACCTGCGTCGCGCGCCAGCTGGTCGGCCTGGGCGTCCCGGCGCGCACGGACGACGCCGCCGAGATCGCATGTGACTTCGCGCGCGGCGAGGCGCGGCCGTGGCGGGTCGCGCCGGCCGCGGGCTATGCGGTGCTGGAGGTCGACCGGCGCGCGGTCAGCCACGGCGACGACGTCGTCACGCCGGGCATGATCGAGCCGCGGCCGCTGCCCGCGGGGCAGACCTTCCTCGTGGTCGCCAGCCCCGACACGCCGGGCGCGATGCTGGAGCTCGCGCTGGAGTGGGCCGAGCAGGGCGACGCGACGCTGATCGCGCTGCGCGACGGGGCCGGGCCGCCGCGGCTGGCCGGCGCCGCGCGGACCGCGCACCAGCTCGGCGGCCGCGAGCCGCTGATCGCGCGGCCCGCGCTGCAGCTCGGCCGCGGCACGGTCACCGCCTGCGTCGATCGCGGGGCGCAGGCCGCAGCGCTCGCCGATCCGGCGGCGGTCGACGCCCTGGCGCGCCGGATCGCCGAGCGCTGTCGCGCGCTGGGCTGCATGGGTTCGCTGGGCGTGGCGATCGACGGCGATGCGACCGCGCGCCAGCTGCTCGAGGTCGCCGGGGCGGTGCGTCGCGCCGGCTTCGATCGGGTGCTACTCGGCAGCTACACTGGTTGTCAGGCATACGCACCTGCGAAGCAGTGATGCGGCGCGCGGCAGCTTGACCCGTCATCCCGACCGAACGCTCGCTCGGGAGCGCCCTGGCGGGGCCTGCTTAATCCAGCCGTAATGAAGTAAAATGGATGCGACTCTATGTGCTGGTGAGATAGTCCGGCGCCGACACCACCTCGGTTTTTTGAATTTGTATTTCGAGTTCCGTAATTTTGATATAGTATACCTTGTGATACACGTTGCCCATTGAAGAGACTGTTGCAGAAAACATGGCGATATTTGTGTTCACAACTGAACACAGCATCATGCATCGTCAGCTCCATGCCAATCGCTCACAGCAGATATGTAACAGGGTCCCTTTTCACACTCGCCGTCGGCGGCCTCGCACTCACGGGCTGCGGGGTGGCAGATCCCACCACGGATGAGATCAACTCGGAGTTCGATGGAACGATCGAGCATCCCACCATGCAGGTATGCGGTGGTGGCAACTTCACGTGCAAGGCGCACGTCGTGCTCGATGAGAACCAACGGATCCGGCCGTTCGCCCTGCCGGCCGGCCTCGGCCCGGCCGATCTCACCAGCGCGTACAAGCTGAACGCGGCGATCACGTCGACCGCGACGATCGCGATCATCGACGCGTTCCACTACGCCAACGCGGCCAGCGATCTGGCGACGTACCGCAGCACGTTCGGCCTGCCGGCGTGCACGGTGGCGAGCGGGTGCCTGACGATCTTGAACCCGACCAACGCGAAGGCCCCGCCGGCGGGCGACGACTGGAACCTGGAGGCGGCCCTCGACCTCGACATGGCCAGCGCCGCGTGCCCGACCTGCAAGCTCATCCTGGTCGAGGCCACCGACGATCAAGGCAACGACCTGTTCAACGAGCAGAACACCGCCGCGGCGCGGGCGGGCGTGGTCTCGATCAGCAACAGCTGGGGCGGCGGGTCGTCGGCCCAGGACGCCACGCTGGATTCGCAGTTCTTCAACCACACCCAGAACGTCAACGTCTTCGTGTCGAGCGGTGACAGCGGCAACACCGGCAGCACCGGCGACTTCCCGAGCACGTCGGCGCACGTGATCGCCGCCGGTGGCACCCACCTCGTGAAGTCCACCGCGGCGCGCGGCTGGACCGAGAGCGCGTGGTCGGGCGCGGGTAGCACGTGCAGCCGGCGCATCGCCGAGCCGTCGTTCCAGGTCGGCACGGTGCCGACCGCCGCGTGCACCCGCCGCGCGGCCTCCGACATCTCGGCGGTCGCCGATCCCAACACCGGCGTCGCCGTGTTCAACGCCAACGACGGTGGCTTCATCGTGGTCGGCGGCACCAGCGCGTCGAGCCCGTTCCTCGCCGGCGTGTTCGCGCGCTACGGCATCAGCGGCGCGGCCCACAACGCGAGCTTCGCCTACAGCCACAAGGCGGACTTCTTCGACGTCACCAGCGGCCGCGACGGCAACTGCAACTCGGCGCTGTGCCGCGCCGCCGCCGGCTGGGATGGCCCGACCGGCCTCGGCACGCCGAACGGCGCCGTGCTCTGAGCGTGAGCGGCCGGGCGAGCTTCTAAGCTCGAACAGGCGCTCGGCCACCCGGCCGGGCGCCTGTTTGCGTTCAGTCGCGGCGGTACAGCGTGACCACGCAGGCGCCGCCGAGCCCGAGGTTGTGCTGCAGCGCGATCCGCGCGCCCTCGACCTGGCGGGCCTGGGCCTGGCCGCGCAGCTGCCAGACCAGCTCGGTGCACTGGGCCAGCCCGGTCGCGCCGAGCGGGTGGCCCTTCGACAGCAGGCCGCCCGACGGGTTGGTGACGAACTTGCCGCCGTAGGTGTTGTCGCCGTCCCAGATGAACTTCTCGGCCTCGCCCTCCTTGCACAGGCCGAGCGCCTCGTAGGTCAACAGCTCGTTGGCGGTGAAGCAGTCGTGGAGCTCGATCACGTCGACGTCGTCGGGCCCGATCCCGGTCTGGTCGTAGACCTTGGCCGCGGCGGACTTCGCCATGTCGTAGCCGACCATCTTGATCATCGAGTGCTCCTCGAAGCTCGATGCATAGTCGGTGGTCATGGTCTGGCCGGCGATGTAGACCGGGCGGTCGATCGCGTGCTTCCGGGCGAACTCGTCGCTGGCGAGCACCGCCGTGGCGGCGCCGCAGGTCGGCGGGCAGCACTGGAAGCGGGTCAGCGGATCGAACACCTCGGGCGACGCCAGGATCTCCTCGACCGACAGCAGGTCCTTGAACAGCGCGTACGGGTTGTTCGCCGCGTGCTGGCGGGCCTTCGCGCTGATCTTGGCGAACGTCTCGCGCCGGGTCCCGTGCTTCCAGCGGTACTCGCGGCCGGCACCGCCGAACATCTGCGCGGCCGGCGGCGCCTGGCTGAAGCCCTGCTCCTCGTTCATCACCTGGACGAAGCGGTCGAGCGGGTTGGTGCGATCGGTCCACTTCGCCGACAGCGCGCCGGCCTCCATCTGCTCGAACCCGACGACGATCACGCACTCGGCGATCCCGCCGGCGATCGCCTGGGCGCCGAGCATCAGCGCCGAGCTGCCGGTCGAGCAGTTGTTGTTGACGTTGAACACCGGGATGCCGGTCAGGCCGAGCTGGTAGATCGCGCGCTGGCCGCACGTCGAGTCGCCGTAGACGTAGCCGGCGAACGCCTGCTGGACCTGATCGAAGGGGATGTTCGCGTCGGCGAGCGCGGCCTTGCCGGCCTTGGTCGCCATCACGTGATACTCCTCGCTCTTGCCGGGCTTGGCGAACGGGACCATCCCGACGCCGATGACGTTGACTTTGCGTGGCATGTGGTCGGTCTCCTTAGATCAGGCCTTTGAGGAATCCGAGGCGATGACCGACGGAGATGTCGCCGTCGATCTTGAGCTTGCCCTGCTGGAACAGCTGGCGCGCGCTCGCCTTGCCGCTCGCCAGCGCCGCGAGATCGGCGTCGCACAGCGTGCACACCGCGTCGACCTGCTTCGGGTCGGCGCCGCCGAGCTCGAGCGTCTGGGACGTCTCGGGGTCCTTGACGTCGAACTTCACCGTCGCGCGGACCTCCTGCTTGAGGCCCGGGTTGTCGGCGAGCCGCCGGGCCAGCGCCGCGAAGATCTTCGGCGCCTGCGGGTCCCTGGCCGCCTCGGGCGCCCTGGCCGGCGCCGCCGCGGGCGCTGCCGCCGCCGGGGCTGCACCGCCGCGCAGCTTCGCGACGACCTCGGCCGCGCGCCGGGGATCCAGCTTGCGCAGGAACTCGAGCTTCTGCGACGCCATCACGTTGCCCGAGATCTTGAGCTTGCCGGTGGTGAACAGCTTCATCGCGTCGGCCTTGCCCGACGTCATGTCGAGGAAGTCGCGCTCGGCGATCTCCAGCGTGCAGTCGGCGGTCGCCTCGCCCTGCTGGACGCTGCCGCTGCCGGTCTTGACGTCGAGCAGCCACGGCGCGCCGCCGATCTTCCACTGGTAGACCGTGGCGATCTTGCCGGCGAGGTCGGGGTGGGCTCTCAGATGATCCTCGATCACCGCGAACACCTCGGCGACGGTCGGCTCGGCCGCCGGGACCGCGGCCGAGGCCGCAGACGATGCGGCCGGGGCGCCACCGCCGGCGCGCCGGGCGGTCTCGGCCGCCACCATCTCCGGCGTGATCTTCTTGAGGAAGCCGAGCTTCTGCGACGCCATCACGTCGCCCGAGATCTTGAGCTTGCCGGTCGAGAACAGCTTCATCGCGTCGGCCTGGCCGGTCGCCATCGCCAGGAAGTCGGCGTCCGACAGCTCGAGCGTGCACGCCGGCGCGCCGATCGCGCCCTCGGCGACGTTGCCGGGCGGGGTCGATAGATCGATCGTCCAGCTCGCGTCGGGCGCCGACAGCTTGAACAGGAACCTGGTCTTGACCTTCTCGGCGGTGGCCGGGTTGGCGGCGACGAACCCACCGATCGCCCGGAAGATGTCGCCGCTGGTCGCGGTCGCCGGGCCGGCTGCCACCGCTGCCCCGGCCGCCGGCCTGGTCCGCTCCTTGGGCCTGGGCAGCTCCTTCCACAGCTCGATCGCCGCGTTCGAGATGCAGACCTCGCCGGTCTCCTTGATCTTGCAGCGGAACACGATCCGGGTCGCGGGCTCCGCCCGCGCCTTCTCATCCTGGAGCTTCGCGGCTTCGCCGCTCGCGGGGTCCTTCCACATCTCGGTGATGATCGTCTGGCCGGGCAGCACGCTGGCCGCGAACCGCACTCGCATCGACTTCACGAACTCGGGGTTGCCGTCGGGCGCGAACGCCTGTGCGACGTGGCGGGTCGCGAACCCGAAGAAGCACAGGCCGTGCAGGATCGGCCGCTCGAACCCGAACGCCCTGGCGAACGACGGATCGGCGTGCAGCGGGTTCCAGTCGCCCGACAGCCGGTACAGCAGCGCCTGGTTCTCGGTGGTGCGGTCCTCGACCATCTTGTCCGGCGCGCGGTCGGGAGGCGCGTTGACGTCGGAGCTCGGGCCGCGCTCGCCGCCCCAGCCGCCGGCGCCGCGCACGAACGTCGCCATGTCGTTGCGGATCAGCTCGTCGCCGTGCTCGTCGTAGGTGATGAACTCGGTGTTGACCACCGCGCCCTTGCCCTTGTCGTAGATGGTCTTGACCGTGCCGCGGGTGACCAGCTTGGCCCGGGTCGGCAGCGGCCGCTTGAGCTCGGTGTACTGCTCGCCGTGCAGCACGCGGTCGAGGCCGTACGTGAGGCCCGGCGCGGTGATGCCCTGCTTGGCCTGGCTGAACACCATGTTGATCGCGGGCAGCACGCCGAAGCTCGGCAGCACCTTCATGCCGCGGCCGGACAGCTCGTAGACCAGCTGGAGGTCGCGCTCGTCGGTCGGATTGCGGGCGGCACCGACCCCGAGCGCGTACAGCGCCACGTCGCGCTCGTCGTACGACGACTGGAACTCGGGGTACTTGTGGCCGAGCGCGGCGTCGACGTCGATGAACTGGTTGCCGCCCTTGCTCGGGCCGGCCTCGACGTTCTCGATCAGCGGCTGGAGCGCCGCCGTGATGCTCTCGGGGTGGGTCGTCTTGTCGAACTGCGTGATCTGCGGCATCGCCGCGTCGACGTCCTCGATCGCGATCGCGCGGCCGAGCCGGAACGTCTTGCCGGCCGAGCGCTCCCAGCGCAGCTTGGCGAAGAACCCGCCGCCGACCTCGTACAGTCCGCCGGTGTCGTCCTGCGACTCGTGGACCAGCCGGGCGACCAGCGGCGAGACCAGGTCGGGCCGCAGCGCCTCGACCAGCGCCGGCGGCATCACGGTCTCGGTCATCCGCGAGCCCGCGGTCGGCGCGATCGTGTTGACGATGATGTTGCGCTTCTTGCCCTCGAGCGCGAGCGTCTGGGTCAAGCCGTGCAGGCCGAGCTTGGCCATCGAGTAGTTGGCCTGGCCGAAGTTGCCGTAGATGCCCGACGCCGACGACGTGTTCACGATCCGGCCGTAGCCGGCGTCGCGCATGTGGTTCCACGCCGCGTGGATGACCCGGAACGCGCCGAGCACGTGGACCCGGTAGACCAGGTCCCAGTCGGTCTGTGCCATCTTCTGGAACGACACGTCGCGCAGGATCCCGGCGTTGTTGATGATGATGTCGATCTTGCCGAATGCGTCGATCGCGGTCTTGACGATCTTGTCGCCGTCCTCGACCGAGTCGTGGCTCGCCACCGCCTCGCCGCCGGCCGCCTTGATCTCGGCGACCACCTTGTCGGCGGCCGACGCCGACTTGCCCTCGCCGGTGTGGCTGCCGCCGAGGTCGTTGACCACGACCCGGGCGCCGCGCGACGCGAGCAGCAGGGCATGGGAGCGGCCGAGGCCGCCGCCGGCCCCGGTCACGATCGCAACTCTTCCGTCGAACCTGAGTGTCGTCATCGCTTGCCTTTCAGCTTCTTGCGGTCGGTGGGTTCGCCGGGCGCGCCCGGGGCGCCGGCCTGGCCGCGCGCGCTCGCGCTGGCCAGCACCAGCGGGAACAGCGCCTTCCAGTCATCGATCAGCTCGTCGAGCTGCGAGCTCTGGCCGTGCAGCACCGAGGTCATCGCGGCGCCGATCATCAGCTGCAGCGTCAGGTCGAGCGCGCGCTCCAGCCCGGGGTGCTCGGCGACCGCGCGGCCGAACAGCGTCCGGCTCTGCGCGACGATCCGGTCGCGCAGCGAGCGCTCGGCCGCGGTCAGCACCCGGCGCAGGTCCGGATCGGTGCGCGCCGCGGTGCGCAGCTCCATCGAGACCTTGAAGAACGTCCCGGAGAAGCACTGCCACAGCAGGCCGAGCACCGCGCCGGTCCGCGGATCGTCGCCGGGTGCCGGCTCGCCGTGCGCCGCCGCCTCGCGGTCGCCGGGGTCGGGCGGTAGCTGCGACGCGAACGCCTTCATCTCGCGCGCCCGCATCTCGGCGAGGTGGTCGACCGCCGCGACCAGGAGCTCGGCCTTGGACGGGAAGTGGTGGAGCAGCGCGCCGCGCGACACGTCGGCCCGGCGCTGGACCTCCAGCGTGGTGGTCCGCGCGAACCCGACCTCGATCAGGCTCTGGACCGCCGCGTCGAGCAACGCGCGCCGGGTCTCCTCGCGACGCTGCTGCTGGGTGCGCGGTGCGCGCGTCGGATCGAGCCTGGCCTCGGGCATCCGGGTGGGGTCTTACCGCCCCAAAAACAGTCAGTCAAGACGGTTTGTATCCATCCGCGCCGGAGCTCCGGGACGCCCGGATGGTTTTCTGTCGTGGTTCGCAGCGCTCCGTCGCCTGACAGCCGGTCCCACAGGGCCACGAGGAGGACAGCACGATGCGCACCGTGATCTTGACGACCCAGAAGACCTTACTGAGCATCCAGACGTCCGAGCCCCTTCAGCTCGTCGCGATGGCCATGCCGGGGCAGACCGCGGCGCCGGCGGTGGTGCCGCTGAGCGCCGGGGCGAACAGCGTCACCGTCAACGCCGGCGTGTTCAAGCTGATCTCGAACAACGCGGTCGGCGTGAGCGCGCCGGGCGGCACCGTCCAGGTCCTGGCGACCGCCGCTACCAAGGACGGGAACTGGCCGGACCCTCAGATGGCCATGAAGACGCTGGGCATCGATACGAATGCGCTGAGGTTGTTCGTTCCGGCCGATGGCCGGGGCCTGTGACCGCCACGGGGCACCCGAGGTCCTGGAGGGCGGTGGGCCGAGCTCCGATGTGGTGACAGGGGCGCAGCGTGAGATCCTCCGCCGGCCGTCGTATCGCACGCGGTCGAGACGCCTGGAGGGCATGGACCGAGTACTGCAGCGAGATCAGTCCGCCGTTGCCGGGCGGCGCAGGTGGTGGACCCGGCGCTCGACGGTTGCATCCGCGCTGCTCGTCGCAGCCGCGGTCGCCGCGCTGGTCGTGGTTCGCGCCCGGCAGCGGGACTGCGCGGCGACGTCGCGGCTGGACACCGACGCGACGGCGGTCGTGGTCTGCCAGCGCGAGTATCAGGCCAGCCGGCTGCCGCGGACCGGCGCGCTGCTGGCCGACGCCTACCGGCGGAGCGGCAACGTCGAGGCAGCGGTCGCGCTCGCCACCGAGCTGCTGGACGGCGAGGCGCGCGGCAACGCGCTCCAGATCCTGGGCAAGGTTGCCAGTGGGCGAGGTCGCCACGACGAGAGCGCGCGGTTGCTGCAGCAGGCGCGCACGGTGCATCGCGCGCAGGGTGACCGGCTCGCCCTTGCGTGGGACGACCAGGCGCTGGGCAACGTGCAGCGGCAGCTGACGCGCTACAGCGAGGCGCTGCAGACCCTGGACGAGGCGATCACCGAGGCCGTCGCGGTGGGCGACGCGATGCTCGAGGGCTACTGTCACCTGACCGTGGCCCGGGTGCTCACCGAGGTCGGCGATGTCGATGGCGCGGGTCAGGCGATCGACCGCGCGCGCCGCTTGCTGACGGTCGATCGCGATCTCGCACAGCTGTATTTCATGCAAGGCAATCTCGAACAGAACGCCGATCGCGGCATGCTCCGGTCGTCGCATCAGCACCAGGCCGTGGTGGCGTTCGAGCGTAGCCTGGAGCTGGCCCGGCGCAGCCAGATGACCGGGCTCGCGCTCAGCGTGCATCTGAACCTGGCGTACTCGCTCGCCGAGATCGGCCGGGTCGACGCAGCCGAGCAGCACCTCGCCGATGCTGCGCTGCTGGATCGCGACCGCGGCAACGAGCTCGCGCGTGCGGTGCTCGCGGCCCGGATCGCGTATCGCCGCGGCAACCTCGCGCTCGCCTACTCGTCGATCAGCGAGCGGCAGTATGCCGCGATCGAGGATGCCGACGAGCGGATCGAGGTCTGCGTGATGCTGGCGCGGATCGCGCTGGCGATCGGAGACCTCGATGGCGCGATGACGTGGGCGACGCGTGGCGTCGACGTTGCCGAGGAGATCCGCCACCAGCAGGTGATCAGCGAGCTGCGTCCATGGGTGCTCGCCAGCCGGCGCGCGCCGTTCGAGCTGCTGTTCGCGGCGCACGCGCGCGCCGGCCGCATCGAGCAGGCGGCCGCGGTGTTCGACCGCTGGCAAGGCCGGACGCTGCTCGACCAGATGGCGCGGCCGAGCTCGGAGCCGGCGCCTGGGCTGGCCAGCACCGCGAGCATGGTGCAGAGCCTGAGGCAGTGGCTGCCGGCAGCGTCGGCGGCGCCGCTGATGACGAGCGATTCATCCGCGGTGCGCGATACGCTGGCCAGGATCGACGTGGTCGCGCTGGCCGTGGCCGATGGCGAGGTCTGGCGGCTGTCGGCGGTCCGCGGTCATCCTGCGCTCGACCCGGTGGGGACGCTCGACGAGCTGCGCCCGCGGATCGATCGCTTCGCAGCCGAGCCGACCGACGCTGCGCTCGCGGACGAGCTCGGCGCGCTGATCGTGCCGGCCGACGCGATCCGCGTGACGGACGAGCCCCTGTACGTCGTGCTCGACGCGCCGCTCGCGGGGATCCCGTTCGTCGCGCTGCGCCGCGACCACCAGCCCGTGATCGCGGCGAGACCGGTGATCCGGGCACCGCGGATCCCGATCGTCGGGACCTGCGGGCCGCGCGCCGCCGTCGACGGCGCGGTGGTCCTCGCCGACGCCGCCGGTGACCTCCCCGCCGCCCGGGCCGAGTCCGGCGCGATCGCGTCGCGGTTCGGGACCACCCCGCTCGTCGGGCAGGCCGCGACGAGCCGTGCGCTGCTCGCCGCCCGGTCCGGGGCGCTGCTGCACATCGCCGTGCACGGCGAGTTCAACGCCGGCGGCGGCATCCTGCGGATGTACGATCGCGCGGTCCTGGCACCCGAGATCGCCGCGACCCGGCTCGGTCCCTCGCTGGTCGTCCTCGCGGGGTGCAGCACGGCGCGGTCGCTGGACCCCGAGCTCGCTGCATCGCTCGCGACCGCGTTCCTCGCCGGCGGCTCGCGGCACGTGGTCGGAACGCTGGCGCACGTGTCCGATGATGGAGCGGAGGCGTTGATCCGGCAGTTCTACGACCTGGGCGGCGCGGAGGATCCGGTTCATGCACTGGCCCGGATCCAGGCCAAGCTGGCACGGGATAGCAGCAAGGACTGGCCTTACTTCGCCGTGTTCAGTACCGAGGCCTGCCTGCCGCAAAAGTGATCCACCCCGCTGTTCCGATTTGCAGTGCCGGCTGGGACCGTATCGCGAACATCGTGCTGGCCTGGATCGTGCTATGTGGTGCTACGATACCAGGTGATGCTGATCGTGGTTGCAGGTACGGGCCGGCTCTACGTCGACGGGGACAGCCTCGACGGGATGGCGCCGCTGGTGTTCACCATCGCCGACGTGTTCGGTCCGGCCGAGTGTGAGGCCGCGATCGCGCGGGCCGAGCAGATCGGGTTCGAGACCGCGCCGATCACGACCGGCGCGGGGTTCGTGATGCGCCCCGAGGTCCGGAACAACGACCGGGCGATGTTCGACGATGTCGCGCTCGCCGCCGAGCTGTTCTCGCGGATCCGCGACCTGCTGCCCAGGCGGATGTGCGGCCGGCGGCCGGTCGGGGTCAACGAGCGGTTCCGGTGCTACCGCTACGCGCCGGGGCAGCGGTTCAAGGCCCACTACGACGGCGCGTTCCAGCGCACTGCCAGCGAGCGCAGCGAGTTGACCTTCATGATCTACCTCAACGACAGCTTCGCCGGCGGGCAGACGGCGTTCCATGACTTCGACGTCGACGTGGCGCCGCGCCGTGGCATGGCGCTGCTGTTCCAGCACGAGGTGCTGCACGAGGGCTGCGCGGTCGAGTCCGGCATCAAGTACGTGCTGCGGACTGATGTGATGTACGGGGCCTAGGCCGCCTGACTGGCAACCTGGCGCGGGCGACGTGGTTTGTGCAGAACAGCAACTCTCGCGCGATATCCGGGCCAGGCGAGCCTGTGTCGCAGTCGGGATCGATATCGCGCGTGGAATCGGCGCTACAGCGCGGTCAATGACGCGCGGGGCGCGCCGAGGCTGTTCGAACGCCTGGGGCTCGAGCGCGTGGCGAGACCGGTCCGGGCTCGGTCCGGAGGACAGCAAGCGGACGCGACCAGGGTGCCGCAAATCGGCACCCCTGGCTGGCGCCGGTGGGCGGTCCGAGGCAAGCTGGGGCGGACGTGAGATACGAGCTGAAGATCGGTTGGCGCTACCTCTACCATGGCCGGCGCGACGAGCTGATGCAGAAGCTCGGCCTGGCCGGCCTCGGGGGCGTGGGCGTCGGCGCAGGCGTGCTGGCACTGTCGCACGGCTCCAGCTCGGTCGGGGTGCTGATCCTGGTGCTCTGCATGCTCCTGACGGCGGCGTTCTTCCTGTTCTCGGTGTTCTCCGTGTTCACCGGCGTGTCGGTGCTCGGCGTGGTGCTCGGCGTCGCCGCGCTGACCATCGTGCTCGCGGTGACCACCGGATTCCAGAAGGCGTTCCGCGACAAGGTGCTGGGCGTCAACGCCCACGTGATCGTGCTCAAGTCGCAGGCGACGTTCGCCGAGTACCGCGACGTGATGAAGACCGCGCGCGAGATCGATCGCGACGTGCTCGCGGTCCAGCCGTTCATCTTTGCCGAGATGCTCGCGACCCGCGGCAAGGGCGAGCTGTCCGGGGTCGCGATCAAGGGCATCGATCCGAAGCTGGTGCGCGGGGTGCTCGACCTCGATCAGCACATGATCGAGGGCTCGCTCGACTCGCTGCTGCTCGAGGCGTGCCCGCCCGGCACGGACGAGCGCACCGGCGAGCGCTCGGCCGCGGCGCTGCCCGGGCCCCCGGGCGCCTCGACGCGGAGGGTGCCCCCGGGAGTGATCACGGCGACCGAGCCCGACCGGCCGCGCTGCCTGCAAGATCCGCCGATCATCATGGGCAAGGAGCTGGCGCACAAGCTCAAGGCCAAGCTCGGGGACACGGTCACGGTCGTGGTGCCGCTGACCAACATCGACTTCGACACCTGGCGCGCGAAGACCAGCGCGCCGCGCACCCGCAAGTTCACGGTCACCGGGATCTTCTACAGCGGGTTCGACGAGTACGACCGCCGGCTGCTGTACGCGTCGCTGACCGACGTCGAGGAGCTGCAGGGCCGGGGCGATCAGGTCATGGGGGTCGAGCTCAAGGTCCGCGACGTCGAGCGCGCCGAGGCGATCGCGCAGAAGCTGGAGAAGGCGCTCGGCGGGCCGCCGTACCAGGTCCAGGACTGGTACGAGCTCAACCACAACCTGTTCACGGCGCTGACCCTGCAGAAGCTGGCGCTGGTGATCATCCTGACGCTGATCATCATCGTGGCGGCGGTCAACATGGTGTCGGCGCTGACCATGCTGGTGGTGGAGAAGATCCGCGAGATCGCGATCCTCAAGTCGATGGGGTCGTCGTCGTCGAGCGTGGCGGTGGTGTTCCAGGTCGTCGGCGTCGCGATCGGCGGCGTCGGCACGCTGCTCGGGATCACGATCGGGCTGGTCACCTGCTACGTGATGGCGCGCTACGGCTACCACCTCGACCCCAAGGTCTACCTGATCGATCGGCTGCCGATCGAGGTCAAGCCGCTGGAGGTCGTGCTGGTCGCGGCGATCACGATGGTGATCAGCGTGATCGCGACCGTGGTGCCGTCGCTGTCGGCCGCGGCGCTGCGGCCGGTCGACGGGCTGCGCTACGACTGACCCGGCCGGGCCGGTCACTCGCGGCGCATGCCGAGCCGCTGGGCGAGCTGGGCGGCGGCCGGCGCGGTCGGGTCGACCGCCAGCGCGGTGCGGAGGTGCCAGCGCGCGGCGTCGGCGTCGCCGGCCGCGGCGCACAGCAGGGCGAGCGCGACCAGCGCGCGCGGCCACGGCCGGCGCCCGAGCAGCAGGTCGTCCAGCGCGGCGCGCTCGGCGATCGCGGCCTCGGTCGGGTCGCGGCCCGAGCCGACCTGCACGCGGTAGCGCGCCCACGCCAGGCTGGCCTCGTATTCGGGGTGGCCGGGGAACTGCCGGCACGCCGCGGCGAGCTCGCCCGTCGCCCGGTGGACGTCGCCGTCGCCGAGCGAGCGCTGGCCGCGCGCGAACGAGGCCGCGGCGGCCTGGGCGGTGGCCGGATCGATCGCCCACACGGTGCGCAGCCCCGGCAGCTTGTGGCGCAGCCAGTCGTGGTAGCGGCCGCGCTGGGCGTGATCGACGAGCACCGCGCGGGCCCGGTCGACCAGCGCCCAGGTCGGCTCGACCAGCTCGGCGAGCCCGGCGAGGTCGTGGCCGGCGAGCGCGCCCGGCGCGTAGCGCAGCCCGACCAGGCGGTGCGCGGCATCGATGTCGTCGACCTCGGCGAGCGGCGACACCTCCAGCACGTCGTAATAGGTGCTGCCCTCGAGGCGAGCGCTGCGGGCGCGGAGGTGGGCGCGGAGCTCGGCGAGCGCGCGGCGCGGCGCGGTCGCGATGTCGTGGACCTCGGGTGTGAACGCGATCGCCGACATCGAGGCCAGCGCCCACAGCAGGCGCGCCGCCGCGGCCGGTCCCTCGGGCGCGCGCTCGACCAGGCGCTGCACGGTGACGGTGCCGTCGATCCGGGTGACCAGGTCGAGCTCGGGGACGGTCAGCGCGCGGTCGTCGCGCAGCTCGTCGAGCCGCGCGGTCGGCGTCGCGTAGTCGTGGACGTGCCAGCGCAGCGCGGCGCGCGGGATCGCGAGATCGGCGCTGCGCGCGGCGGCCAGGGTCGGCTGCCACGCCGGGTGGGCGTCGTCGGCGGCGGGCAGCTCGAGCGCGGCGCGCAGCAGCGGCCAGCGCAGCTCGGTGGCCAGCCGGAGCGCGTGGGCGTCGTGGATCGCGGCGGTCAGCGTCGCGGGCGTCGCGCCGGGGGCGACCAGCGTGACCCGGGCGCGCGGCGCCTGATCGCGGGCGGTGCGCGAGCTGCCGATCGCGATGACCCCGGGGACCGCCGGCCGGCCGCGCCACGCTGCGACGAGGTCGGCCAGCCGCTCGCCGAGGTGATCGGCGTCGACCACGACGACGTCCGCCGCGCCGGCGCCGGGAGCCGCGACCTGCGCCGCGTCCCAGCTCGCGGCCAGCCCGGCGCGCACCAGCTGATCCTCGAGCTGGACGCTGAGCCCGACGTCCGCCAGCGCGATCAGCACCGAGAGCACGCAGTCACCGTAGCATTGCCGGGCGAGGCGTCACCGCGCGCCGAGCAGCTCGCGGATATCGCCGCACAGCTGGTTGACCGCGGCGCGCGCGGCCGCGACCCCGCCGGCCAGGCTGAGGAAGCCGTGGATCAGCGAGGGGTGGCGGCGGTGGCGGACCTCGGCGCCGGCGTGCGCGAGCAGCTCGGCGTAGCGATCGCCCTCGTCGACCAGCGGATCGTAGCCCGCGGTGACGACGATCGCGCGCGCGGCGCCGCGGTGATCGGGCCAGAACATCGGCGAGGCGGCCCGGAGGTCGGCGCCGGGGCCGAAGTAGTGGGCGCGGAACCACCGGATCATCGCGCGGGTCAACAGGTAGCCGTCGGCGAGCCGGTCGATCGACGGCGAGCTCTGCGTCATGTCGACCGCGGGATAGATCAGGACCTGGAGGTCCGGGCGGCGGCTGCCGGTGGCGATCGTGTGGTGATCGACCTGCGCGGCGAGGTAGCCGCCGAAGCTGTCGCCGGCGACCGCGAACCGGCCGTCGGCCACTCGCGCGGACAGCGCATCCCATGCCGCGCACGCGTCCTCGATCGCGGCCGGGTGAGGGTGCTCGGGGCCGAGCCGGTACTCGACCGACGCGACGATGCAGCCGGTCCGTGCCGCGATCCACCGGGTCGCGGGCTCCGCGCTGCGGATCGAGCCGATCACCCCGCCGCCGCCGTGGAGGTAGATGATCCAGTGCGGCGAGGCGCCGTGCGGGGTGAAGATCCGCACCGGGATCGGGCCGCCGCGGCCGGCCACGGTGGTGTCGGTGACCTCGGCCATCGCGACCGGCGCGACCTCGAGCGGCGACAGCGCAGTCTCCGCGTACGCCCGGGCGTGCGGCGGATCCATCGAGTCGAGCGGCGGCAGCCGGAGCAGGCGCTGGCCCGCGAGCAGCGCCGCGACCTGGCGATCGAGGTCGCGGTCGGCGCCGCGCAGCCGGCTGCGGGCCAGGACGTGGACGAGCGGTGGGGCGAGCGCGGCCCGCGCGGCGCCGCGAAACAGCAGATCTCTCACGCGCAGACCGTATCACCGCGGCGGTGCGCGCCGGGGCACGCCGGTCAGGTTCGCGGTCCGGCGGTTGATTCCGCGCGGGTTTCGCGCGATCAAGTCGCATGCTCGCGATCGACCTCACAGGCAAGCACGCGCTGGTCGCCGGCGTGGCGGATGACGCCGGCTTCGGTTTCGCGATCGCCAAGGCGCTCGCCGAGGCCGGCGCGCGGGTCTCGGTCGCGACCTGGCCGCCGGCGCTCGGCATCTTCAAGACCATGCTGGAGCGCGGCAAGCTCGACGCGTCGCTCACCCTGCGCGACGGCAGCAAGCTCCAGTTCGCGAAGATCTACCCGCTCGACGCCGAGTTCGACCGGCTCGACGATGTCCCCGCCGAGCTGCGCGACAGCCGCCGCTACCGCGATATCGGCGACTTCACGATCGGGGGGCTCGCCGCCGCGGTCGCCGGCGATGGCGGGGTCGATGTCGTCGTCCACAGCCTGGCCAACGGCCCCGAGGTCAAGAAGCCGCTGCTCCAGACCTCGCGCAAGGGCTACCTCGGCGCGGTGTCCGCGTCGGCGTACTCGATGGTCTCGCTGGTCAGCCAGCTCGGCCCGATCATGCGCCGCGGCGGCGCGTTCGTGTCGCTGAGCTACATGGCCGCGGAGCGCGTCGTGCCGGGCTACGGCGGCGGAATGTCCTCGGCCAAGGCCGCGCTGGAGTCCGACACCCGCGTGCTGGCCTACGAGGCCGGCCGGGCCTGGGGCCACCGCGTCAACGTGATCTCCGCGGGACCCTACGCGTCGCGCGCGGCGAGCGCGACCGGCTTCATCGGCCAGATGATCGAGTACGCGAAGGCCAACTCGCCGCTGCCCGAGGCGATCACCGCCGAGGAGGTCGGCGCGACCACCGCGTTCCTGTGCAGCCCGCTGGCCAGCGGCATCACCGGCGCGACGATCTACGTCGACAAGGGCTACCAGGCGATGGGCGTGGCGCTCGACCGCCCGACGCTGACGTAGCCGGAGCATCGGGTCAGCGACCGCTGCAACCGGGCAACCGGGATCGAGGATCGGCGGCGATCGCGTCGCGGTCGGACGCTGCGATCCGGGGAAACCTGACATGCCGCTGTCGCGTCCGGCGCCGCGGTGATACTCCGCGTGCAAGCCGCGGGCGGTCGCCCGGGCTATAGCGGGGCATGCCTCACAAGACCGCCGTGATCCTGCGCGCCGCCGACATCGACCAGACCGAGATCGCCGTGGAGCAGCGCCTGAGCCCGCGCTCGCGGTTCCGCGATGCCTGGCTCGGCCAGCTCGCCGGGTTCGAGCGGGTCGGGGTGTCGCGCGCGCGGATCCCGCCGGGCGGCGAGTCGTTCGCGTACCACGCGCACCACGCCGAGGAGGAGTGGGTGTTCATCCTGTCGGGGCGCGCCCGGGCGCGGATCGACGGTCGCGAGGTCGACCTCGGGCCGGGCGACTTCGCCGCGTTCCCCGCGCCGCAGGCGCCGCATCTGCTGACCAACCCGTTCGACGAGGACTGCGTGTACCTGATGGGCGGCGAGGGGCGGATCGCGACCGACGTCGTGCACTATCCCGAGCTCGGCAAGAGCTACGCGCTGGTCCGCGGCGTCGGGCCGAGCACGGCGTTCCACGCGCTCGGACCGGCGGAGTTCCCGTTCGGCGCGCCGGGGCAGGCCGGCGCCGCGGCGCCGGGGTGGCGCGTGATCGGCTGTCGCGGCTGCGGCTCGGTGATCGCCGAGGCCGCGCTGGTGCTCGCCGGCATCGCGTACGAGCGCGAGGAGGTCGATTACACCAAGCCGGGGCCGGCGCGCGATCGGCTGCTGGCGGTCAACCCGCTCGGCCAGGTGCCGGCGGTGGTCCTGCCCGACGGCAGCTTGCTGACCGAGACCGCGGCGATCGCGCTGCACGTCGACGACCTGGTGCCGGCGGCAGGGCTGTTCCCCGCGCCGCGCGATCCGCTGCGCCGCGAGGCGCTGCGCTGGCTGACCTTCCTGGTCGCCGCGGTGTACCCGACGTTCACCTACGGCGACGAGCCCGCGAAGTGGGTCGGCGACGCCGGGCCGGCGCTGCGCGACGCGACCGACGCACATCGCCAGCGGCTGTGGCAGCAGGTCGAGGCGGCGGCGCGCGGGCCGTGGTTCCTCGGACCGCGGTTCTCGATGCTGGACGTCTACATCACCGTGATGACGCGGTGGCGGCCGCGCCGGGCGTGGTTCGCCGAGCACTGCGGCAAGCTGTCGGCGATCGCGGCCGCGCTCGACGGCGATCCGCGGCTCGCCGCGCTGTGGGCCGCCAACTTCGCGTGATCGCGCGTCGCGGTCGTCAGCGCGGGATCAGCGCGGGATCGAGCCGTCCGGGATCACCGGGGTCGCGGGTCCGGTCATCGGCGTCGGGTACGGCGGCGCGGTCGTGACCGGCTCGGCCGGGGGCACGAACCCAGGCTCCGTCGTACGGAACCGGCCGCCGTCGGTGCTCGGGAGATCCGGCTTGCGCACCCCGGCCATCGCGCCGGCCACCGCCGTGATCAGGCTGATCAGCATCGAGCAGCCGAGGATGAGCAGCGCCTTGCCGGTATCGGCGGCCGACAGCTCCACCGTCGTCCCCATCCCGTACCCGGCGCGCTGGACGCCGGCGGTGATCATGGTGACGACCCAGACCGTGGCCCACATGCCGACCAGCGACGTTAGCGCCCACATCACGAGGCCATGCAGGCCGGCGAGCCGGCGCTCGTAGGTCTGGGCGAACCTGCCGGCGATCAGGCCGCCGATGAACAGCGCGATCACCTGCGCGACCAGCGACCACACGCGAGTCGCGACGCTGGCGGCGTGCATCGCCCCGGCGCTGTCCGCCGTGTGATGCGCGTACAGCCCGGCGCCGACGCCGAGCAACTCGAGCACCAGCCAGATGCCCACGCTGCACGCGCCGCCCGCGAACACGGCGCTCCAGCGCAGCATCGGCTGCCTGCGATCGATCAGGACGGTTTCACGAGTGATGGTGGGCATGCTCGGGAGTACCTCCCGACGGAAGTGCGGCAACGTCCGCCGGGCGTGAGGCAACCAAAACGCGCGCCGCCGCACGCGTGCGCGCGGCCTGGTCGCGGCCGCACATCCCGGTCGCGACGCGCGCGCTCGGGCCTCGGACCGACTCGCACGCCGGCGGAGACGGGATCGCGCAGATCCGTGTGACGGCCTCGCGCCCTTCGCGCGGCGATCGGGATTGTCCGCAGGCTCAGCGCCGGCGCGGGCGTCGCTTCGTCGCCTTGCGTCGCGGCGTCGCGCGGCGCCGCGGCGCGGGCGTCCGCGATGACCGGACCGCGGGGGTGCGCAGCTGCCTCGCGATGAACCGCGCGAACGGTCGGACGTCGCCGGCCACGCTCGCCGCCTCCAGCGCCGCGAGGTACTCGTCGCGGTCCTCGACCCGGATCACCGTCCACCGGTAGCCGTCCGCGGCCAGCAACGCGTTCATCAGGAAGCGGGCGATCCGGCCGTTGCCGTCGGGGAACGGATGCACGTACCCGAACAGCCAGTGGCCGAGCACGGCGCGGACCCCGGGCGACGGCTCGCTCTCGATGAGATCGAACAGCGCCGGCATCGCGTCCCGCAGCACGTCCGACCGCGGCGGGACATGCCGCGAGCCGCGCAGGTACACCGGATGCGTCCGGTAGCCCGCGAGCGCGCCCGCGGTCATCAGGCCGGCGGCGACGTGCGGGCTGAACATCTCGCGATACCATTCGCGATGGGCGGATCGCAGGGGCTCGACGTCGCCTGCGGAATCGAGGATGCGGCGAACCGTCTCCCGGACCCGCCGGAACGCGAGCCAGTAACCTCGCGCTGCGAGGGCATTGGCGCTCTCGCGATCCGCCGGCTGGAGCTCGGGATCCCAGCCGCCGCTGGCGACGCGCTGGATGAGCTCGGGCGTCACCTGATAGCCCTCGATGGACAGCGAGTGATACGCGTCCAGCTTGTAGGTCTGATCGACCCGGCGGAGGTACGCGGCGTGGTCGCGAGGCAGCCCGGGAGGTCGGGGGAGCTCGGCGAGCACCGCGTCACGTGCCGATGCCCACAGCGCGTGAAGCCGGGCGACGATCGGTGGGGCGGATCGCGGCATGGCCGCGATCGCGCGCTCGGCGTCGAGCGGATCGGTCTCGCGAACGCTGTGATCCGCCGCCTGCATGGCCGCCACGATCTCGTCGGCGATCGCGGCCTGGCCGAGGTGACGGAACGCACCGGCGAGCCGGCCGGCGACCACGGTGTGACCGCCGTCCAGCAGCCGGGACAGCAGCTCGGACGGGTCGCGGATCCGCGCGAGCACCACCTGGGCCTCGACGCAGTGATCCGCGAAGAAGCTCTCGGACACCCGGACCAGCGCGGCCTCGACCCGGAACACGCGCACGCCGTGGCGGGTCTCCAGATCGCCCGGCGGCGGCATCGCCTTCTGCTTGAGCGCGAACAGCGAGGTGTCGAACAGCAGATCGATCCGGTTGTTGTTCGCGGCCGGGCTGTAGATGATGACCTGCCTGGGGATCGCCGTGTCCTCCGCATGGAGCAGCAGCGATTGTTCCGGCGACACGTGCCATGCCTCGCCGAAATGATCGTCGCAGTAGCGCCGGCAGAACTCCCAGAACGAGGCGAACCACGGCGTGGTGTCACCCGGCTGTACGGCCGGGCTCGCCGAGATCAGCCAGCCCTTCATCGCCTCCTGCAAGAACCCGTGCTTCAGGAGTCGCTCCCGGGACGTCCGGGACAGCTGGGTCGACGCGAACACGCGGGACCCATCGAGCTGGAGCTGACGCAGCTGTTCCAGGGACGTGGCAAGCTTTTCATTCGGGGTGGCCATGGCGGGTTCCGTGTGCAGTCACACGTGGAAGATGTTGCACGGATACACGTGGAAGATGTTGCACGAGTACACGTGAAAGATGTTGTAGCATCGCAATTGAATCCTGCTGCACTGGATCACGTGAATCCTGTGGCAGGCTGGATTTGGTTGTTATTACAGCTACCTGGCCGAGCGAGCATCTGGGATCAGGTCGGCTTCTTCCGGACCAGCTGATCGGGCGGGATGACCCGCGGCGGTCGGGGCGACATCGCGACCGGGTCGAGCTCGGTCGAGCCACAGAAGTAGCAGGCGCCGTTGAGCACCAGCTCGTGCGCGCAGTGGCCGCAGCGGACGCAGACGCCGACGTCGCGCTCGTCGTGCGGGCAGGTCGGATCACCCTTGCCCGGCGGCGGCCGACCGGTCATGGCCGGGTCTCCGCGCGCAGCCGGTTCGCCAGTCCGGAGTAGCGCAGCGCGCGGCGCTTGCCGCCGGCGATCAGCAGCTGGCGCGCGCCGGCGATCGCGACGCCGGTCCGGGCCCGGGTGATGCCGGTGTAGATCAGCTCGCGGGTGACCAGCGGGAGGTCGTCGTGGGGCAGGATCAGCGCGACGGCATCGAGCTCGCTGCCCTGGCTCTTGTGCACGGTCAGCGCCCACGCCAGCTCCAGGTGGTCGCGCAGCGCCTCGATCGCGAACGGCCGCAGCTCGCCGGCGATCCGGAACACCGCGCGGTAGTGGTGGCGGCCGAGTCCCTCGTCGGCGCGCACGATGATGCCCTGGTCGCCGTTGAACAGGCCGCGCTGGTAGTCGTTGGCGGTGATCATCACCGGCTCGCCGGGGACCAGCTCGGGCCGGCCGGACACCGTCATCCGGTCGAGCGCGCGCTCGTGGAGGTGGGCGTTGATCGCGAGCGAGCCGGTCACCAGCGCGCGGGTGACGGTGAGCACGCGGGCGCGCGACAGCAGCTGCCACAGCCGCTCGAGCTCGGCGGCCTGCGCCGGATCGACGCGGCCGTCGATGAACCGGAACACGCGCTCGGCGGCGCGCAGCGCGCGCGGGCCTTCGAAGTGGTGCCACAGGCCCTCGGTGACCGCGAGCACGGTGGCATGCGGGTCGCGGGCGGCGGTGGTGTCGACCCACTCGACACCCGCGAACCCCAGCGTCTGCGGCGTGCGCGGAACGGCGAGCGGCTGGCCCCGCTCGGTCAGCCGCTGCGGGTTGCCGTCGTGGATCGCGGCGGCGGCGGCGTACACCGCGCGGCCGTCGGGATCCGCGGTGTTCATCCGGTAGCTGGCGTGCAGCACGGCGACGCGCGCCGACGCGGGGCCATCGGGGGTGGCGAGGTCGGCGAGGATCTGGCCGGCGTCGATCGCGGGCAGCTGGTGGGCGTCGCCGATCAGCACCAGCGGCGCGCCGGCCGGCAAGGCGTCGAGCAGGGCGTCGACCAGCTCGAGGTCGATCATCGATGCCTCGTCGACGATCACCGCGCCGAACGGCAGCGGGCTCTGGGCGTGGTGGGCGAACCGCTCGCCGCGGTAGCCAAGCAGGCGGTGCAGGGTCTGCGCGACCGGCGGCGCGGCGGCGAGCGCACGGTCGGCTTCGGCGGGATCTCGGATCTGGGCGAGCTGCTCGCCGATCACCTGGGTCAGCCGGTTCGCCGCCTTGCCGGTCTGGGCCGCGAGCGCGATCTGGGAGATGCCGAGCCGCGCGAGGCCGCGCACGATCGCCGCGGCGACCAGCGTCTTGCCGGTGCCCGGGCCGCCGGTGACGACCGCGAGCTGGCCGGTGAGGGCGAGGCCGACCGCGGCGGTCTGCTCGTCGGACAGCGCGGCGCCGGCCGGCCGCCGGGCCAGGTCGGCGAGCGCCGCGGTGGCGTCGCGGAGCGGTGCGGCGAGCCGCTCGGCGAGCCGGCGCGCGACCCGATCCTCGAGCCAGCGCGACCGCTCGGTGTACAGGCAGCCGGCGTCGACCACCAGCGGCAACCGCTGGTCGCGGGTGCCGACCACCGAGTCGAACTGCGGCCGGCCGGTGAGCCGACCGATCGCGCGGACCAGCGCGGGAGCCTCGCCGTCCATCCCGGCGAGCCGGGCGATCTCGGTGACCAGCGCGCGCAGGTGGCCGCGCGGCGATGGATCGAGCGGCAGGCAGGTCGAGCCCTGGCGCTGCGCGATCATCAGCGCGAGCACCAGCACGCCCAGGGTCAGCGGGTCGCGGCCGCCGAACCACTGATCGGCGGCGACCAGCTCCTCGGCGAGGTAGAGCCCCTCGTCGCCGAGATCGCAGCTGCGCGCGCCGACGCCGAGCCGGCGGAACATGTCGGTGGCGGGCGCGGGCTCGAACCGCGCGCGCAGCGTGCCGCGGGGCTGGAGCGGCGCGGTCACGGCCGGGCCTCCGCGCCGCCGGTCGCCATCGCCGCACTCGCTCCGCTCGCTCCAACCCGGGCGAGCCAGTCGCGCCACGCCGCGAGCGTGTCGTCGGTCACCGGCACCGGCACGACGAGGTCGTGGCGGAGGAACGCGAACAGCAGGCCCGCGAGCCGGCGCCGGCCGCGCAGCCGGTCGGCGGCAAGCGCGTACAGCCGGGCCTGCACGGCGTAGCGCTCGCGGACGCGCTCCTGGGCCCGCGCGGCGAGGTCGTCGCCGACCAGCAGGTCGCTCTTGTAGTCGAGCACCCACAGCTCGTCGTCCCACGCGACCAGCGCGTCGATGAAGCCCTTGACCAGCCCGCGCGGCGGAGCGTGTGCCGGGATCGCCGGAATGGCCGGAATGGGAAATCCGAACTCGACCTCGCGGGCCAGCGCGGCGGCGTCGACCAGCGGCGGCAGCGCGCTGCCGTCGATCAGCGCGAGCGGCGCGGTCAGCGCGCGGTGCGCGAGCGCGGTGGCGTGCGGCAGGTGGCGCTCGGCGATGCCGCGCTCGCGGGCCTTGCCGGCGACCAGCGCTGCGACCTCGGGATCGTCGAGCCACGCCGCGGCATCGGGCGCGCGCCGCACCCAGCTGAGGTCGGCGACCTCCAGGAGGTCGTGCAGCAGCAGGCCGGAGTCCGCACCGGGCGGTAGGTCGGTCGCGCCGAGCGCAGCGACCGCCTCACCGGCATCGAGATCGCCCTCGCTGTCGTCGACGTCGAACTCCGCGGGATCGAGCGCGAGCGCGTCACCCGGGGCCACGGCGATCACCGCGGCGTCGGGCTCGTGGGCGAGCCGGGTGTACGACAGCATGGTCAGGCCGCCGCGGATCGCGGGCAGCGGCGCGAGCTCGCGCGGCGGTGGCGGGGGCGGCGCGACGAAGCCGACCAGCGCGTCATCCGGCGGCGGTGGTGGCTCCGGGGCGCCGATCGGCACGGGGACGACGTCGAACAGCGCGCGGGCGGCCGGGCGCGGCGCCGAAAGATTTGGCGCGACGCAGCGCTGGATCGGCCCGTACATCGCCGCCTTGTTGAGCGCGCCCTCGCCGTAGGCCGGCAGGTAGAGCCGGACCTGGGCGCGGGTCAGCGCGACGTAGGCCAGCCGCTGGTTCTCGGCGTCGGCCTCGGCGTCGAGCAGCTGCTGGGTGATCGGGTCCACCCTGCCGACGACCAGCGCGCGGCCGGTGGCGTCGCGCAGGGTGTGGACCACGCTGCGCGGACCGCCCGAGGTGCCGCCGAACAAGAACACGTACGGCGCCTCCAGGCCCTTGGCCTTGTGGATCGTGAGCACGCGCACCGCGTCGGCGTCGGTCTCGGCGCGCTGGATGTCGCGCTCGTCGGGGTGGCCGGTGTCGTCCGCGATCCACCGGCGGAGCTGGCCGACCAGCTCGTGGAGGTCGCTGCGCGATCGCGCGACCTCGGCGAGCAGGAGCTCGATCACGTGCCAGGTGTTGGTCAGCGCGCGCTCGCCGCTGCCGAGCACCAGCGCGCGCTCGGCGAACCGGCTGTCCTCGACGATCCGCCGGAACAGCGCCTCGTAATGCCGGCGGGCCGCGAGCTGAGCCCAGTCGAACAGCCGCGCGATCAGCGGGTGGTGATCGGGCGCGTCGACGACCTGCATCAGATCGGGCCACGGCACGTCGAACAACCGGGTGCGCAGCGCGCGCATCCGCGCCGAGCGATCGCGCGGGGCGGCGACCGCGGCGAGCACGCAGGCTAGCTCGACCGCCTCGCGGGTCTGCAGCAGTCGCTCGGGCTCGACCAGCGCGCACGGCAGGCCTCGCGCGCGCAGCGCCGCGGCGAGCTCGGCGCTCTCGCGGTTCGAGCGGGTCAGCGCCATCACCTGGTCGAGCGCGAACGGCCGCCCCGCGCCCCGCATGCGCCACGCCGGCGGGGCCGCGCGCAGCGCCTCGATCGCGTCGGCGATCGCACCGCACAGCGCGGTGCGCTGGGCGTCGGCGCTGGCCTTGCCGCCGGTGAGCTGGAACACCGTGACCGGCGGGCGGGCATCGTCGCACACGACATCGCCGCTGGCGCGCACCGGCTCGTCGTAGGTGATCCGCCCGGACAGCAGTGGCAGGCCGAGCGTGCCGACCAGGACCTGGTTGACCGCGGCGACCAGCGGCTCGGTCGACCGCCGGTTGACGTCGAGCACGACCCGGGTCGCGTCGGCGCGCAGCATCTCGTCGCGCGCCGCCAGGTAGGTGTCGACGTCCGCGCCGCGGAACCCGTAGATCGCCTGCTTGGGATCGCCGACGATGGTCAGCCCGCGGGCGTCGGGGTGCAGCCACACGGTGCGGAAGATGTTCCACTGCACCGGATCGGTGTCCTGGAACTCGTCGATCATCGCCCACGGCGTGCGCTCGCGCAGCCGCGCGGCGAGCTCGTGGCGGCGCGGGCCGGTCAGCGCCGCCCACACCAGCTCGAGCATGTCGTCGTAGTCGAACTGGCCGGCCTCGGCCTTGTCCTCGCCGACCCGCGCGAGGATCGCCGGCAGCATCTGGGCGGCGATCGCCTCGTCGAGCGAGATCGTCGTCGCGACGGCGCGCAGCGCGGCGACGACGTCGGGTGGCAGCTTGCCGGCGCGGGCGGCGAACTTGTCGCACGCGTCGCGCGCGAGGTCGATCGCGGCGAGCTGGTGCGGCACGGTCGCGTCGCCGTCGCCCGGCGCGAGCGCCGCGGTCACGGCGTCGAGCCAGTCGGCGGTCCAGCTGCGCCGGTCGCAGCCGAGCAGCGCGGCGCGGCCGGCCTCGCTGCCGAACGCGGCGGACAGCTGGGCGAACGCGGCGCGCACCGCCTCGGGGTCGAGCGGGCGCCGCACCGGCGCGTGGGCCCGCACGCAGCCGAGCAGCATCGCGCGCAGCGCGTCGACCGTGCGCGGCGCGCCCGACGCCGAGCGGGTCGCGAGGAACGCGGCGAGCAGCTCGCGATCCGGCGAGCGGTAGGCGAACCGCTCGCGCAGCAGCGCGCCGAACGCGGCGTCGAACGCGACCTCGTCGGCGATCTGCTGCTGGTCGAACAGCCGGCGCGCGCTGAACGCGTCCTCGATCAGGATCCGGTGGCAGTAGCCGTGGATCGTGTAGATCGGCGCGTGATCGAACGCGGTGACCGCGGCGCGCAGCCGGCGGCGGGCCTCGCCGTCGATCGCCCACGCCGGCTCGGCCGCGCCGGCGGTAGACACCGCGGCGCGCGACAGCCGGTCGAGCAGGTCGCGGATCCGCAGCCGGAGCTCGGCCACCGCCTTGTCGGTGAACGTCACCACCAGGATCTGGCCGAGCTCCGCGCCCGCGAGGATCAGGTCGACCACGCGGTGCTCGAGGAAGAACGTCTTGCCGGTCCCCGCCGAGGCCTCGACGACGACCAGCCGGGCCTCGGCCGGCGGCAGCGCGGCCGGCCGGGCGACCCGGGGGGCCGCCGCGGCGGCGCTGCCGATCGCGCCGGGCGCCGCGGTCACGGTCCGACCTCGAAGCCGTGGTCGCCGCGCATGCGCTCGACCAGCGGCAGCAGCCGGCGCCGCGCGATCTGCGCCGCATCGGCGGGTGGGGTGAGGCCGTCGCCGCGGTCGATCGGGCCGTAGCCGAGGCCGGCCGTCGGGTCGCCGAACCGCGGCGCCGGCCGGCCGCCCTGCAGCGCCTTGACCAGCGCCTCGAACGGCAGGAGGTAGCCGTGCGGCGCGTCGAGCAGCTCGCCGATCAGGCCGGCGAGGTAGCCGCGCGCGCCGGCCGCGGTCCACGCCGCGTGCTCGACCTCGCAGACCTCGCCGCGGTCGTCGATCAGGCGGTGCACGTGTCCGCCGTCGCCGGCGATCCCGGCGGCCGCGAGCAGCAGGTGATCGAACGCGCCGCGCAGGTGGTAGTGCGAGCGCTTCTCGAGCTTGCGCAGCAGCGTGATCACCGAGGTGTGGCGCCGGCCGCGGATCAGCAGCTCGGTCTGTCCGATCACGCGGACCGTCCGGCCGCCGGGCAGGTCGATCGACAGCGCGGGCCGGAGCTCGGCGCCCGGCGACGACGCGCGGCCGAACCCGATCCGGGTCGCGCCGTCGGCGGCGATCGGCCCCAGCCCGGCGCGCCAGCGCTCGAGGACCTCGAGGTCGAGCCGGCGCGCGGCATCGGCGAACACACCGACCGGGAACTGGCCGCGCAGCTGGCGCTGCTTGCGCTCGGTGTCGTAGCGGCGCTCGACCGGCTCGCCGGGGTCGCGCAGCTGGGCCGCGAACACCTCGCGCAGCAGCACCGCGCGCTCGGCGCGGCCGAGGTGGAACGGCTCGTCGCTGTGCTCGGCGACCTCGTCGTCGGGCAGCTCGTCGAGCCCGAGCACGGCCTGGGCCCAGGCCTGGATCGGGTACTCCAGGAAGCCGCGCAGGTTGGCGACCGTGATCGGACGGGTCGCGCCCGGCGGCGGGGCCGGCGTTCCAGCGGCGGCCGGGTCGACCAGACCGAGCGCAGCGCGCAGGTGCGCCTGTGCCGGATCGCCGAGCAGCGCGAGCAGGCCCGCCTCGTCGGGGATCGGCTGGCCGGCGGCGCGCAGGTGGGCGCGCAGCGCATCGCGTACCGCCACCGCCCAGCGCTCGCGCGCGATGGATGGCGCACCCGCGGGGTCCCCCGCAGTGCGATCGGGAATCCTTCCGATGGACCTATGCAGCGGGTGGCGCACGGTGATCGCGGCGAGCGCCTCGCGGCTCGAGCCCGCGCCGAGGTACGGTGCCAGGGCGTCGGCGAGCTCGAGCACGATCGACGACGGCGCCAGCGGCTGGCCGCTCTTCTCCTCGGTCGCGACGTACGACAGGTACAGCGCATCGCGGGTGCCGAGCAGCACGTCGAGGAACGCGGCGCGGTCGCGGTCGCGCGGGGCGACGTCGCCGGGCCGGACCTCGCGCCGCAGGTCGAGCGGGCTGGTCCGCTCGCCGGCCGGGAACGCGCCCTCGTCGAGCCCGGCGACGAACGCGACCCGGAACGGCACGCCGCGCATCGCCGCGAGCGGGGCGATCATCACGCCGGCGGCCAGCGGCTCGCCCCGGTTGGCCCGGGCCGTGGTGAGCCGGCGGGCCGCGTGCGCGCGTGCCTCGCGGAATCCGACCGGCCTGCCATCGAGATCGACCTGCGCGATCCCGGCGAGCAGCGCGCGCACGCGCTCGAGGTCGCGGGCCGCGTCGTCGTCGCGCGGTGCCAGGTAGGCGTCGACCAGGCCGGCCAGCACGTCGGCCCAGCGCGCGAGCGGCGCCTCGAGGGCCGCCAGCCATTCGGCGTCGGCGCACAGCGAGCGCACGATCAGCGCGTAGGTCGCCGCGCTGGCCTGCTGCTCGGGGCGGAGCTCCTCGGGCGCGACCTCCAGGCTCGCGATCCGCGCCGCGCCGCGCCCGGCGCGCTCGCCGACCATGAACCCGCCGAGCGCGAGCCGCCGCACGCCCTGGTCCCAGTGGAACAGCCCGGGGTGGTCCTCGAGGTAGGTGCCGGCGTGTGCCGCGGCATCGCGACCGTGGACGATGCCGAGCCGCTCGGTCCATCGCACCCAGTCATCGGGATCGACATGGGGGTAACCGGCGAGCACGGCCGGGTGGGTCATGACCCGGAGCAGGTCGCGCCGGGTCATCGCCGAGGTCGGCAGCTCGAGCAGCGCGAGCACCGCCTCGCCGATCCGGCCGCGGTCGTCGATCGGCGCGTCGATCAGGTGGCACGGCACGCCGACCGCCTCGAACGCCGACGGCGCCTGCGCCAGGTAGCGCTCGGCGTCGCCCGCGATCCACACCGCGATCTCGTGCGCGCGCAGCGCGGGGTCGACGTCGAGCCGGCGCCGCGCCTCGGCCGCGATCACCTCGATCTCGCGGCGCGCGTTGGGGCAGGCCAGCACCGCGACGCCTGCGTCCGGCAGCGCCGGCGCCCGGTCCCCGGGGTCCAGCAGCGCCGGCGCCCGCCGCCCCCGGACGTCCTCGAGCAGGCGATCGCGCGCCGTCGCGCCGTCCGCCTCGGCGAACCAGCCCTCCAGATCGCCCCCGGTCCGCTCGACCAGCGCTCCCAGCGTGTCGCGCACCGGCCGGCCCCACAGCACCAGCGGCAGCGGGTCGATCCCACGGGGGGCTTCGCCCCCCGCCCCGCCGGCAGAGCCGGCAGGGTCCCCACCCCCCATCTCGCGATGCTCGATCCCACGGGGGGCTTCGCCCCCCGCCCCGCCGGCAGAGCCGGCAGGGTC
>DATAPF010000216.1:0-25636 GCA_036265355.1 Kofleriaceae bacterium
CCGGCTCGCCGCCTACGCCTCGCTGTCCAAGAAGCGGATCGACCTCGAGTTCGCCCAGGAGACGCTGGGCGCCGCGATCAGCCGGCCGCGCGAGGTCATCACGGTCGACAGCGTGATCAAGGCGGTCGCGAGCTACTACGGCCTCAAGCCGAGCGACATCAAGTCCGAGCGGCGCCACAAGTCGGTCGCCACCCCGCGCGCGGTGGCGATGTACATCTCGCGCCACCACACCAAGGACTCGTACCCCGACCTGGCGCGGGCGTTCGGCGGCAAGCACCACACCACGGTGATCTCCGCGGTCCAGAAGATTATCCAGCGCGTGAAGGACGACGCGTCGCTGCGATCCGAGATCCACGCGATCGAGTCGATGATCCTCCGGTGACCCCCGAGTACCCGATGGCCGGAGCTGTGACTTATCCTGTGGACTTTGCTGTGGACCCGAGGTGGTCAGGTTCCGGAGCTCAGGTTGTCCACACCGCCGCTTCATGGCATCCACCGAGAGACACCCACGTTTCGCTGTCAGCCCCCTCTGATATTCACCAGCCGTCCCGGCGTGTTGGCAATCTATCCACACAACCCACAGCGTCTAGTTCTGATCCTTCCAACCAGATCTTTTTCTGATTGAACAGATCCGGAGGAAGCGACGAAGGTCGAGGAGCCATGGAGTTTCGCATCGCAAAAGCCGAGTTCCTTCGCGGGCTGCGCCTCGCCCAGGGCATCGCCGACCGCAAGAGCACGATGCCGATGCTCGCCAACGTCTTGCTGCGCACCCAGGGCAAGAACCAGCTGCTGGTCGCCGCGACGGACCTCAACGTCTCGCTGACCGCCGAGCTCAAGAGCCACAACGCGAGCGACGGCGGGATCGCGATCCTCGCCAAGAACCTGTTCGAGCTGGTCGCCAACGCGCCGGGCGACGAGGTGACGCTCAAGAAGGCCGACAACCACTGGGCGGAGATCAAGAGCGGCAAGGTCACGTACCGCATCGTCGGGATGCCGGACCGCGACTTCCCCAAGGTGCCGGACCACCGCGAGGCGAGCTACGCCACCGTCGAGAGCGCGGTGCTGCGCGAGATGATCGAGCGCACCATGTTCTCGATCTGCAACGACGAGACCCGGTTCCACCTGAACGGCGTGTTCTTCGAGAGCGACGGCTCGAAGTGCCGGATGGTGTCGACCGACGGGCATCGGCTGTCGAAGGTCGAGCGCACGATCCCCAGCGGGCCCAAGCTGTCGGCCGGCGTGATCATCCCCAAGAAGGGACTGCTCGAGATCAAGAAGGTCCTCGAGCAGGGGCCGAACGCCAAGCTCGCGGTCAAGACGCCGCACGTGTTCCTGGTCCAGGACGACATCGCGATCGCGGTCAAGCTGATCGACGCGCAGTTTCCACCCTACGATCAGGTGATCCCGCGCGAGCACAAGAAGATCATCACGGTCGACCGGCTGCGGCTGATCGATGCGCTGCGCCGCGCCCAGCTGATGTCGTCGGAGACCCGCGGGGTCAAGGTCGCCGCCGCCAAGGAAGGCGTGACGATCACCAGCGACAACCCCGACCTCGGCGAGGTCCGCGAGGAGCTCGAGGCCGAGTTCAACGCCGAGCCGATCGCGATCGGCTTCAATCCCAAGTACGTGGTCGAGCTCCTGACCCAGATGACCAGCGACCAGGTCACCGTCGCGCTCGGCGGCGAGCTCGACCCCGGGCTGATCCGGCCGCTGACCGGCGATGACTACCTCGGCGTGGTCATGCCGATGAGGATCTAGCACCTGCAGATCCTCGCGCTGGTCGCCACCGGCGTGCGCAACCTGCGGCCGCTGCAGCTCGAGCCGCGCGAGCGGTTCAACGTGTTCTCGGGCGACAACGGCCAGGGCAAGACCAACCTGCTCGAGGCGATCTTCGCGGTCGCCGCGCTGCGCTCGTTCCGGACCTCGAAGCTGGCGGACCTGATCGCGTTCGGCGCCGAGCGCGCCCGGCTCGGGGCGCGGGTCCGCAAGGACGACATGGTCCGGGTCTACGAGCTCGAGATCGCGCCCGGCTCTCGCAAGGTCGCGCTCGACGGCAAGGCGGTGCGGCCGCTGGCGCGCTACTTCGGTGGGTTCAACGTCGTCGTGTTCACGCCCGAGGACCTGGCGCTGCCGCGCGGGGCGCCGGGCGATCGCCGCCGGTTTCTGGACCGCGGCGTGTTCAACCTGCGGCCGGACTACCTCGCCACCGCGCAGGACTACGAGCGCGTGCTGAGGACCCGCAACACCGTGCTGCGCCAGGCCGGTGATGGCGCGCTCGACCGCCGGCGGCTGGAGGACCTCCTGGCGGTGTACGACCAGCAGCTCGCACGGCTCGGCGCGCAGGTCACCGCCGCGCGCCAGGCGTTCGTCTCCGTGGTCCAGGACGAGCTCGCGGCGGCGTTCGCGGCGATCACCCGCACGGCGCACCGGGCGGCGGTGCGCTACGCGCTGCGCGCAGAGGCGGCAGGCGAGGACGCCCTCCTGGCAGCGATCCGCGCCGCCCGGGGCAAGGATCTCGCGACCTGCGCGACCCAGGTCGGTCCGCACCGCGACGACCTGGCGTTCGAGCTCGACGGCCGCGAGGCCGGTGCGTACGCCTCGCAGGGCCAGCTGCGCGCGATCATGCTGGCCTGGAAGACGGCGGAGCTCGCGGTGCTCGCGCGCGCACACGGGGACTCTCCGATCCTCCTGCTCGACGATGTTTCGAGCGAGCTCGACCCGCAGCGCAATGCGTACCTGTTCGATCACCTCGCTGGACTGGCCGGGCAGTGCTTCATCACGACCACGCATCCGAGCCACGTGTTGCTGCACCAGCACCGCGCTGACTATTGCATCGCCGGCGGCGAGATTACTGAGTGATTACGGAAGTATAGATGCGCTGAAAAGGCCGCGCTCACCCTTTCCGACGAGGAATGGCTGTGGTACCTAACAGCCTCCGCGCGCGCAAGGCCTCGCTAGATGGCAGATCCCACTGTAGGTTCGCAGACTTCGCCCTCGCCTGCGTCAGGCATTTCGGCCGCCGCGCCGCCCGTGGATTCCGGGGACGAGGCGGACGACGGCGATGCCGGGTACGACGCCGGGTCGATCGGCGTGCTCAAGGGACTGGAGGGTGTGCGCAAGCGCCCGGGGATGTACATCGGCGACACCGATGACGGCAGCGGGCTGCACCACCTCGTCCACGAGGTCGTCGACAACTCGGTCGACGAGCACCTCGCAGGCTACTGCAGCCGGATCGAGGTGGTGATCCACTTCGACAACTCGGTCACCGTCGAGGACAACGGCCGCGGCATCCCGGTCGACATCATGCCGGCCGAGGGCAAGCCCGCCGCCGAGGTCGTGATGACGGTGCTGCACGCCGGCGGCAAGTTCGGCGGCAAGGGCTACAAGGTCTCGGGCGGTCTGCACGGCGTCGGCGTGTCGGCGGTCAACGCGCTGAGCGACTGGCTCGAGCTCGAGATCCGCCGCGGCGGCAAGGTCTACTACCAGAAGTACTCGCGCGGCATCCCGCTCGCCGATCTCCGGCAGACCGGAACGACGCAGTCGGGCGAGCGCCACGGCAACAAGACCACGTTCCATCCCGATCCCGAGATCTTCAAGAACGTGCTGGAGTTCAGCTTCGAGCAGCTGTCCACCAAGCTGCGCGAGCTGGCCTACCTCAACAGCGGCCTCGAGATCGTCATCGTCGACGAGCGCACCGACAAGCGCCAGGTGTTCAAGTTCGAGGGCGGGATCGCGACCTACGTCGCCGACCTCAACGCCAACAAGACGCCGGTGTCCGATGTCATCGCGTTCGCAGGGTCCGGAGGCGTGGGCGGCAACGGCGACCACGGCGAGTGCTTCGTCGACATCGCGATGCAGTGGAACGATGGGTACTCCGAGATCGTCACCTGCTTCACCAACACGATCAAGAACCGCGACGGCGGCACGCACCTCACCGGGTTCCGCCAGGCGCTGACCCGCACGATCAACAACTACGCAAACGAGTACAAGCTGCTCAAGGAGGCCAAGGGCGGCCTGTCCGGCGAGGATCTCCGCGAGGGGCTGTCGGCGGTGGTCTCGGTCAAGGTCAGCGACCCCAAGTACTCCAACCAGGCCAAGGACAAGCTGGTGTCGTCCGAGGTCGCGACCGCGGTGTCGGCGGTGATCACCGAGAAGCTCGGGCAGTACCTCGAGCAGCACCCCAAGGAAGCTCGCAACATCATCAACAAGGCCGTGGTCGCGTCGCGCGCGCGCGAGGCGGCGCGCAAGGCGCGCGAGATGGTGCAGCGCAAGGGCGCGCTCGAGCTGACCTCGCTGCCCGGCAAGCTCGCGGACTGCCAGGAGCGCGATCCCGAGAAGAGCGAGATCTTCATCGTCGAGGGCGAGAGCGCCGGCGGCTCGGCCAAGCAGGGCCGCAGCCGCCAGTTCCAGGCGATCCTCCCGCTACGCGGCAAGATCCTGAACGTCGAGAAGGTCCGGTTCGATCGCATGCTGTCGTCCCAGGAGCTGACGACGCTGATCACCGCGCTCGGAACCGGCGTCGGCGACGCCAAGGACCTCGACAAGCTGCGCTACCACAAGATCATCATCATGACCGACGCAGACGTCGACGGCAGCCATATCCGGACGCTGCTGCTGACGTTCTTCTTCCGCCACTTCAACGAGCTGTTCGAGAAGGGCCACGTCTACATCGCGCAGCCGCCGCTCTTCAAGGTCAAGAAGGGCAAGACCGAGCTCTACCTCAAGAACGAGATCGCGCTCGAGGACTACCTGCTCGACAGCGTGTGCCGCGAGACCGTGCTGCATCGCGGGGCCGACTCGAGCCCGCTCGCCGGCGGCGAGCTGGTCGCGCTGGTCAAGCGGATCAGCCAGACCCGCCGGCTGCGCGAGCAACTCGACAAGCGCGGCGACGGCCGGATCGCCGCGCAGTTCGCCGAGGCCGGACTGTCCGAGGACGATCTCAAGGACCGCGACAAGCTCGAGCGGCTCGAGGCCAAGGTCATGGCCGAGGTGTCACGCCGACATGGCGAGCTCGGCCAGGCCGCGGCGACGTACAAGCAGGACATCGAGCACGGCACCTGGGAGCTCCGGTTCCCGGCGGGCGCCCATGGCATCCGGCGCGCCACGGTGATCAACTCCGATGTCATGCGCTCGGCGGAGTTCGTCGAGCTGCGCCGCGCCAGCGCCGAGCTCAAGGCCACGCTGACCGAGCCGCTGTCGCTGCAGCACGAGGATAGCGAGGCCCGCGCGATCGGCAGCTGGGACGAGATCGCCACGGTGATCGAGGAGCTCGGCCGCAAGGGACTGCAGATCCAGCGCTACAAGGGTCTCGGAGAGATGAACGCCGAGCAGCTGTGGGAGACCACGATGGATCCCACCAAGCGCAACCTGCTCAAGGTCAAGGTCGAGGAGATGGAGGCCGCCGACGGCATCTTCACCAAGCTGATGGGGGATCTGGTCGAGCCGCGCCGCGAGTTCATCGAGGAGAACGCGCTCAACGTCCGCAACCTGGACGTCTGACCGACGACCCTGAGATCGATTTTCGTTCCGCGTAGTCCGCGCGGAGCGCGGAACAAGGAACGAAAACTCATTGGGAGGAGGGAACCCTGGGGGTGATCGACGACCCGGGAACCGGTGCGTGATCGCCGCCGCCGCACCTGACGCGGCGAGTTACGCGCGTCCGACGGCCGGACCACTCTGACGAGGCCCGGCGTACGAGATGCCCCGGTGCGTAGCGCGCTGCGCACGCCGCCGGCTGCATGGAAACTCGCTGTCGCGCACCGGCCTGTGGTAGCCATGGCAATGCTTCCTCGCAGCCGTCTGCTGGGCATTGGCATGGGCGTGCCCTCTCGCGTGGTCACCAACCACGATCTCGCGCGGATGATGGAGACCACGAACGAGTGGATCATCGAGCGCACCGGCATCGAGGAGCGGCGGTGGGTCTCCGAGGGCGAGACCGGCGCGAGCCTGGCCACCGCGGCGAGCAAGCAGGCGATCGAGCGCGCCGGGCTCCAGCCGCGCGACATCGACATGATCATCTATGCAACGCTGTCGCCGGACTTCAACTTTCCGGGCACCGGCGTGTTCGTCCAGCGCGCGCTCGGTCTGCGCGACATCCCGTGCCTCGACATCCGGCAGCAATGCACCGGGTTCATCTACGGTCTGTCGATCGCCGATGCGTACATCCGCACCGGCGCGTTCAAGCACATCCTGGTGATCGGCTCCGAGGTCCACTCGACCGGGCTCGACATCTCGACCGCAGGCCGCGACGTGACCGTGCTGTTCGGCGATGGCGCCGGGGCCGTGGTCGTCGGCCGCGCGACCGACGAGGCCCACGTGATCCTGTCGACCCACATCCACGCCGACGGCAGCGAGGCCGAGATCCTGTGGACCGAGTACCCGGCGAGCGCGCGCAACCCGCGGATCAGCGCCGAGGCGATGGCGGAGCGCAAGCACTACCCGGTGATGAACGGCAAGCGCGTGTTCAAGCACGCGGTGACCCGGATGCCGGCGGCGATCATGGAGGGCATGGTCACCAACAACCTCAAGCTGACCGACATCGACATGATGATCCCGCACCAGGCAAACCTGCGGATCAATCAGATGGTCGGCCAGATGATCGGGCTGCCCCCCGAGAAGATGCACAACAACATCCAGAAGTACGGCAACACCACCGCAGCCTCGATTCCGATCTGCATGCACGAGGCGATCGAGCTCGGCAAGATCCAGCCCGGCCACCTGGTCTGCCTGGTCGCGTTCGGCGCCGGCCTGACCTGGGGCTCGGTGTTCCTCCGGTACTGAACGGGGAAGCTCAGGCCGCGGCGGGGGCGAAGATCGCGTCGATCTCGCCGCTGATCTTGTCCTCGCCGACGCCCTTGGCGATCGCGAGCTCCTTGATCAGCAGGCCGCGCGCGGTGTCGAGCATCTTGCGCTCGCCGAACGACAGCTCCTTGGTCAGCCGCAGCACGCACAGGTCGCGCAGGACCTCGGCGATCTCGAACACGCTGCCGGTCTTGATCTTCTCCATGTACTCGCGATAGCGCCGGTTCCAGGTCTGGGTGTCGCGCGGGATATCGCGCGATTTGAGGATCGAGTAGACCTCCTTGACCTGCTTCGAGGTGATGAGGTCGCGGAGGCCCACGGAGACGGCGTTGCTTGTCGGCACCATGATCTTCAGCCCGGTGTCGAGCACCTTGAGGATGTACACGGAGGTCTGGTTGCCCCCGATGTCACGCTGCTCGAGCGCCATCACCTCAGCTACCCCGTGGACCGGATAGACGGCCTTGTCGCCGACTGCAAATTGGGGTTTCAAGTCAATGGCTCCAGCAAATGTAAGGTAGCAGGGAGCATCGCGTATGTCAAAGGACTCGCATAGTTAACTAGGGGATACCCGGTGCAAGGCCTGTAAGGAAGGGCACCCTCTGGGAGAATTTCTCGCAAGCTGGGGGCCATGTGAAGCTCACGGCCGCGTCGCGTACTCGACGATCGTCGTCACCGCGAAGCCGGTGCCGCCCTTGGGCTGCGACGGACGCGTGGTGGACAGCGACGCCGGGCCGGCGATGTCGACGTGGACCCACGGGGTGTCCTTGGCGAACGTCTTGAGGAACAGGCCTGCGGTGATCGCGCCGCCGAACCGGTCCCCGGTGTTCCGCATATCAGCGACCTGGCTCTTGAGCTGATCGCGCAGCCGCGCGCTGAGCGGCAGCCGCCACATGTCCTCGCCGGTGCGCTCCGCGCACGACATCCAGCCCTTGAGCAGGTGGTCGTGGTCGGACATCACGCCGGCGGTGTACGGCCCGAGCGCGACCATGCAGGCGCCGGTCAGCGTCGCGAAGTCGAACATCTCGTCGGGCTGGATCCGGGTGCGCGCGTAGGTGATCGCGTCGCCCAGGGTCAGCCGGCCCTCGGCGTCGGTGTTGTTGATCTCGACGGTGGTTCCGTCCATCGAGGTCAGCACGTCGCCGAGCTTGTAGGCGCGGCCGGACACCAGGTTCTCGCAGCACGCAGCGACGACGTGGACCTCGTGCTCGGAGCCGAGCGTGGCGATCGCGTCCATCGCGGAGATCACCGCCGCGGCGCCCGACATGTCGACCTTCATGTCCTCCATCGCCTGCGAGGTCTTGAGCGAGTAGCCGCCGGAGTCGAACGTGATGCCCTTGCCGATGAAGCACAGCCGCTTGCGGGGCTTCTTCGCCGGCTTGTAGGTCATGTGGATGAAGCGTGGCTCCTGGTCGGAGCCCTTGCCGACCGCGAGGAACATCCCCATCCCGAGCTCCTGGCACTTCTTGGCGTCGAGCACGCTGACGGTCACCGTCTTGTGCTTCTTGGCGATCGCCTGGGCGTCGTTGGCCAGCGCGATCGGCGTGACCGCCGCCGGCGGCTCGTTGATCAGGTCGCGCGCATGATTCACCGCCTGGGCGATCTGTGTGCCCCGCGTCACGGCAGCGGTGAACGCCTTGGTCTGTGCGGCGGCCGGCTTCTTGCCCTTGGTGTCGAGGAACACCCCGAACTGCTTCAGCGCCATCGGGCGCTTGTGATCCTCCCCGGTGAGATAGCGGCCGAACTTGTACGTCCCGAGGACGACGCCCTCGGCGACGAACTGGATCACCGCCTGCTCGCGGCCGCCGCCGACGGCCGGGAGCACGAACCCGGCCGTGGCCGCGCTCGCCTTGTTGGCGGCCTGCGCGACCGCGGCGGCGATGTCCCGGATGTGATGGTTTGCAAACTCGCTTCTTCCGCCCGCTCCGACTACGAGAATCCGCTTCGCCGGGATGCGTCCGTGGGTGTGGACGACGATGGACTGTCCGGTCTTGCCCTCGAAGGATTCGGACTTCGCCACGTCGGACAGCACTCCGCTCAGCGCGGAGTCGATCGACTTGAAAAAGGAGTCCTTGCTCGGATCGCCGAATGTAGTAAACGCAAATAGGTCCACGTGTGCCTCTTGTGGGGCACCTTGCAGCAACGTGAGCTCGATACCGCCGTTGGCATCCATAAATCTTTGGAACTCCTGGCGAAGTGGCGCCGTTATACGGCGCTCTCAGCTCGCTGTAAAGGAATCAGAGCGCCTACATTGACAGTAGATTCAGAGGATCCGTAGAGTCGAAACCCAAACAGATTCCCCCCGGAGTTTGAATGCGATCCAAGGTGATGACTGCGCGCCCAGCGGCGCGGAAGGGCAACGGAAGTCGCACAAAGAAGACCGTGGCCGTGGCGGCGACGCGGCGGTCCGAGCCGATCATCCAGATGGTGGAGCGAGCGCGGACTCCGGCGCCTCCCCGCGTCGTCGCGGAGCTGCCCAAGAAGGCCGGCGAGCTCCCGATCCCCGTCGCCACGTTCGTGTTCTGAGCGGCTTCCGGGCGAGTTCAGAGACTCGGCGCAACTCTGGGCGTTTCTCTCAGGACCCTGCACCTTCGAGCATTTTCTTGAAGTTGCGGGCATCTTGCCACCGGGTTGGTGACGCAAAAGCGACGGTCAGTTCGATATTCTCGTAATGCTCCAGTAGCGCTGCCAAATCCTCCAGCGCTTCGGCCCGGAGCGGACCCGAGCGGCCCAGCCCGGCGATCCGGAAATATAGCGCCGGAGCCTCCAGGTCCTCGTACACCTCGGCCGGTTGGCTGGGATCGCGGACCAGCGGGTCGAGGGCACAGGTCACCCCGAGCTCGCCGGCAAATCCGACCGCGGCGCGCGGCTCCCACAGCCCGTCGGGGATCCAGACCCGGTCGGCCCCGATCGCCTCGCGGGTCGCGATCTCGCCGAAGAACCGGCGGAGTTGGTCGCGGTGGGCGGTCGACGGCGCGAACAGCGGGGGGGAGGGGAAGATCGCCAGCGACGCGGACAGGGCAGTCACCGCACCCGCGAACGCGGACAGGGCGGTGCGGCCGTGACGGCTGTCGCGAAAATCTCCGACCTCGGCGTCATGAGGCCACAGCCGCTCGGCCCGGGGCGGCTTGCGGTGGGTGGCGACCCAGGGCGCGACGAGCCCGATCGCGCCCGGCGGTGCCAGCTCCCGCCAGCGTGCGAATGCCGCGGGCTTGAGCGGACCGGGGAACAGGGCCGACAGCTCCAGGTACGACAGTTCCTGAAAGTACCGGGAGCGCTCCACGCGCTCGGGGATATCGACGGTGCCGATGCGAACAGGGGGCATGGTTGAAACAGTCAGACCTGGCACGTAGAGTGCCGGCGCCGGCACGCTACGTGCTCATTGACGATGGTGCAACGGAGGTCCGCCATGAAGTTCTTCATCGACACTGCAGACATCAAAGAGATCCGCGAGGCCGCCGCCATGGGGCTGGTCGACGGCGTGACCACCAATCCGTCTCTGGTCGCCAGGACAGGGCGCAAGTTCAAGGACGTCCTCGTCGAGATCTGCGACATCGTGAAGGGTCCGGTCTCGGCGGAGGTCGTGGGCACCACCCATGACGAGATGATGCGCGAGGCGCGCGAGTACGCCGCGCTGCGCAGCAACATCGTCGTCAAGATCCCGATGCTCGCGGAGGGCATGAAGGCGGTGCGCACCTGCGCCAACGAGGGCATCAAGACCAACGTCACCCTGTGCTTCTCCGCCACACAGGCGCTGCTCGCCGCCAAGGCGGGGGCAGCGTACATCTCACCGTTCGTCGGCCGGCTCGATGACATCTCGACCAACGGTATGCAGCTGATCGGCGAGATCGTGCAGATCTACGACAACTACGCGTTCGAGACCGAGGTGCTGGTGGCGTCGGTCCGGCACCCGATGCACGTTCACGAGGCGGCGATGATGGGCGCTCACGTCGTGACCTGTCCGCTCTCGGTACTGCTTCAGCTGTGCAAGCACCCGCTGACCGATGTCGGACTGGCCAAGTTCCTCGCCGACTGGGAAAAGGTCCCGAAGTGAGCGCAGGCGCACGGCGGGCGTTCTCGGTCGCGGTCTACGCGCGCCAGGGCGACCGCGTGCTGGTGATCGAGCACCGCCGGCTCGCGACCTGGCTGCCGGTCGGCGGTGAGCTCGAGCCGGGAGAGACGCCGCTCGAGGCCGCGCACCGCGAGCTGCGCGAGGAGACCGGACTCGACGGGCGGTTCCGCCCGCTGGTCGGGGCGCTCGACGGCGTGCCGCCGGGCTTGCTCGGCTACGAGGAGCACCTCGCGGGGTCCAAGGGGCTGCACATGAACTTCGTGTTCGTCGCCGAGGTCGCCGGCGGCGCCGAGGTCGCCCCGAACCACGAGTTCGCCGCCTGGCGCTGGGTCGACCGCGCCGAGCTCGACGGCGTGGCGTCGCCGCTCAACGTGCGACAGTTCGGGATGCTCGCGCTGGACGCCCGCTTCGGGTAGTGGATCGGCGTGCGGATCCGGCAGCACGTCAACCCCAACCAGGCTCACTTCGCGCGGTTCCGCGGCGAGCGGCCGGTGCTCGACGGCCGGCCGGTCGAGCTCGAGGTCGGCTGCGCCGATGCGCAGTTCCTGTTCGAGCGCGCCGCGCAGGATCCGGCGCGCCACTACGTCGGGCTCGAGATCCGCGAGGACCTGGTCAAGCTGGTCAACCGGCGCGCCCGCGCCCTGGGCGTCCCGGTCCATGCGGTGTTCTGCCAGGCCCAGCTGCACATGACCGAGATCTTCGCGCCGGCCTCGGTCGACCGCGTGTTCATCAACTTCCCGGATCCGTGGTTCAAGCGGCGCCACCACGATCGCCGCATGGTCGACGCCGCGCTGGCCGACGGCATCGCCCGCGTGGCGCGGCCGGGCGCTGACGTCTTCGTCCAGAGCGACGTCTGGGACATCGCGCTCGATGCGATGGCGACGTTCGAGCGCGACGAGCGGTTCGCCAACCTCGCCGGCGACTGGACGTTCTGGCGCGCCGGCAACCCGTATGGCGTGCGGTCGTGGCGCGAGCAGAACGCCGAGCACACCGGCCTGCCGATCTGGCGGATCCTGTACCGCCGGTGAGCCGGCCTAGCTCGGCTGCGAGTCCATCACCTGGGCGTGCTGGATCCGGTCGAGCCGGAACTGGCGGTCGCTGCCGGTCTCGAGGTCGACGCAGTTGAGCAGGGTCTCCGAGCGGTCGAACACCAGGTTGCGGATCCGGACCAGGCGCGGGCTGGTGTGGCCGCTGGTCTTGGTGTAGACGATGCGCAGCGCGCGAGACTCGAACCACGCGGTCTCGATCGCGGTCTGGACCGTCACGGGCACCGGCCGCGCCGGCACGCCGACCAGCTGGAGCTCGCCGACCAGCTGGAGCAGCTCGCGCTGCGCCGACGTCGACAGGGCCGACTTGACCTTGTCGACGGCGCGCTCGATCGCCACGGGGAACGGCATCAGCCGCTGCTCGATCGCGAGCCGGGCCAGCGCGACCAGCAGCGCGGCCTCGCGCGCCGTGAAGTTGATCGGCGGCAGCTGGTAGGTCTTGTCGAGCGCGTAGCCGCCGCCGCGGCCGCGATCGGCCTTGATCGGCATGCCGGCATCCTGCAGCGCCTCGAGATCGCGGTAGATCGTCCGCAGCGTGACGCCGAACCGATCGGCGAGCTCCTGCGCGGTCACGCCGGTGCGCCGGGCGCGCAGCGCCTCGGCCAGCGCGAACAGTCGGGATTTCTTCCGCATGAAAGATGACAAAAGGCTGTCATATGCTCGGTCCAAGGTCCAGCTCGAAAGGGACCACCGATGAGCCGCTCTGACCTCTCTCCGCTCCCGTCCGCCGCCGCGACTCCCGGGGCTTCAGCGCCGATCTCGGGGGCGTCAGCCCCGGCCGCCCAGCCGGTCGCCGGCCTCTCGATCCGAGCTAGAGTGGGGGCCGTGGCCACGAGCTATCGCAAGAAGGCCAAGCCGCCGGGCAACGGGGCGGCGGGCGCGACCCCCGCGCTGCCCCGCAAGACCCGGGGCGGCCGGGCCGAGGCCGCTGCGCCATCCGACCCCGGCGGCTCGGCGCCGGCCGCGGGGACGGCGGGCGGGCGGGCGGGCGGGGCGGGCAGCCCGCCGGCCGGCGCGGTGAGCCGCGGCAACGCCGGCTTCAAGCTGGTGTCGCCGTACCAGCCCGGCGGCGACCAGCCCAGGGCGATCGAGGAGCTGGTCGAGGGCCTGCGCCGCGGCAGCGAGGCCCAGGTCCTGCTCGGGATCACCGGCTCGGGCAAGACGTTCACGATCGCCAACGCGATCGCCGCGGTCGACCGGCCGACCCTGATCATCGCGCACAACAAGATCCTGGCGGCCCAGCTCTACGGTGAGTTCAAGGATCTGTTCCCCGCCGCCGCGGTCCACTACTTCGTCAGCTACTACGACTACTACCAGCCCGAGGCCTACGTCCCGTCGACCGACACGTTCATCGAGAAGGACTCGATCGTCAACGAGGAGATCGACCGGATGCGCCACGCGGCGACGTTCGCGCTGCTGTCGCGGCGCGACGTGATCATCGTCGCCTCGGTGTCGTGCATCTACGGCATCGGCGAGCGCGACACCTACGCGGCGATGACCTGCGAGGTCGACGTCGGCACCTCGCTCGACCGCGACAGCGTGCTGCGCCGGCTGATCGAGCTGCAGTACGAGCGCAACGACATCGACTTTCACCGCGGCACGTTCCGGGTCCGGGGCGACACCGTCGAGGTGTTCCCGGCCTACGAGGCCGACACCGCGATCCGCATCGAGTGGTGGGGCGACCAGGTCGAGGCGATGTGCGAGATCGATCCGCTGCGCGGCGGGGTCAAGCGCAAGCTGGACCGCGCGGTGATCTTCGCGGCGTCGCACTACGCCACGCCCGACGACACCATGCGGCGCGCGATCCAGACCATCCGCGAGGAGCTCAAGCAGCAGCTCGAGCTCCTGTCGCAGCAGGGCAAGCTGCTCGAGCGCCAGCGCCTGGAGCAGCGCACGATGTACGACCTCGAGTCGATCGAGCAGATGGGGTTCTGCTCGGGGATCGAGAACTACTCGCGCCACCTGACCGGCCGCACCCAGGGCGAGCCGCCGCCGACCCTGATGGACTACTTCGACGACGACTACCTGCTGATCGTCGACGAGTCGCACCAGACCGTGCCGCAGATCGGCGCGATGTACAACGGCGACCGCTCGCGCAAGGAGACCCTGGTCGAGTTCGGGTTCCGGCTGCCGAGCGCGCTCGACAACCGGCCGCTGCGGTTCGACGAGTGGCGCGCGCGGGCCCACCAGACGATCTACGTGTCGGCGACCCCCGCCGAGTGGGAGCTCGCGCAGGCCCGCGGCGTGGTGGTCGAGCAGATCATCCGGCCGACCGGCCTGCTCGACCCCGAGCTCGCGGTCCGCCCGGTGGCGCACCAGGTCGACGACCTGCTCGCCGAGATCCGCGACCGGGTCGGGCTCGGCGACCGGGTCCTGGTCACCACGCTGACCAAGCGGATGGCCGAGGACCTGACCGAGTACTACCGCGAGATCGGCGTCCGCGTCCGCTACCTGCACTCCGACGTCGATACGCTGGAGCGGATCCAGATCGTGCGCGACCTGCGGCGCGGCGAGTTCGACGTGCTGGTCGGCATCAACCTGCTGCGCGAGGGCCTCGACATCCCCGAGGTGTCGCTGGTCGGCATCCTCGACGCCGACAAGGAGGGGTTCCTGCGCAGCGAGCGGTCGCTGATCCAGACCATCGGCCGCGCCGCGCGCAACCTGCGCGGCAAGGTCGTGCTGTACGCCGACAAGGAGACCGACTCGATCAAGCTCGCGGTCGGCGAGACCAACCGGCGGCGGGTGCTGCAGCAGGCGTTCAACCAGGAGCACGGCATCGTGCCGCGGTCGGCGAGCCGCGCGATCATGGACATCCAGGTCGCCGAGCCGATGCCGCCGAAGGGCCGGCGCGGCGCCCAGGCCGGGCTCGCCGCGCTCGCCGGGGTCGACCTCCGGAAGATCGACGACCTCAGCTCGCTGCGGACGGCGATCGACAAGCTGCGCAGCGAGATGAAGCAGGCCGCCGCGGACCTCGAGTTCGAGCGCGCGGCGGCGCTGCGCGACAAGGCGCGCGAGCTCGAGCAGCTCGAGCTGCAGATGCGGTAGGCCGATAACGATGAGCGTGCGCGATGCGATCTGCGGGTTCTATGCAGTGCTCGACCGCGACGATCCGGCGCTCGCCCGCGCGCTGGTCGGCGAGTCCCGCGTGCTGCAGGTCCGGATCAAGCCGGCGGCCGGCGCGGTGGACACCGGCGAGCTGGTGCGGATCGCGCGGATGGCCCGGCGGATCTGCGACGACGCCGGCGCCGCGCTGATCGTCAACGATCGGGTCGACGTCGCGCTCGCGGTCGACGCCGACGGCGTGCACCTCGGCCAGACCGACCTGTCGATCGAGGACGCCCGCCGGATCGCCTCCGAGCTGTGGATCGGCGTGTCGACCCACAACCTCGACCAGGTCCGGGCCGCGTGCGAGGCCGGCGCCGACTACCTCGGCTTCGGGCCGGTGTTCGCGACCGCGACCAAGGCCAACCCGGATCCGGTCCAGGGGCTCGACGGGCTGCGCGCTGCGGTGGCCGCGGCCAGCGGCCGGCCGGTGGTCGCGATCGGAGGCATCACCGCCGGGACCGCCGGCGAGGTGTATCGCACCGGCGCGCATGCGATCTGCGCGATCGGCGCCGTGAACACCGCGGGCGATCCGCGAGACGCCGCGCGCCGGCTCGCGCGTCCGGGAGCGTGACGCAGGTATGACGAGATGACACCTGGTCGGGGCATGGGGCAAATCGCCTCGCCATGCGTCCGCGAGTTGCCGGTCGCCGCGAGCTGGTTCACGATGCCGAACACGGAGCGCGGGAACTGAATAGCCGCTGCTGCGTTGTCGTCGAAGCCAGTACCAGCACAACCCAAGGAACGACCTCGATGTCCAAGCTCGGATTGATTGCCAGCATCCTGTCCATCGCCGGCGCGCTCACGTTCGCGACGTTCACCGCATCGGCCGACGACGCCCCCGCGCCGTGCCTGCACACCGACTTCAAGACCGAGCTCGTCAAGCAGGCGTGCACGAAGGGTGGTCAGCTCGAGGCCAAGACCGCGATGAAGGCGTTCATGAAGGAGAAGAAGATCAAGAGCTGCAACCAGTGCCACTCGAAGCTCGCGCCCAAGTACGATCTCAAGAAGGACGGGCTGGATCAGTTCCAGAAGGCCGGCGGCAAGTGAGCCACGGTCAGGCCGGTCGGGCCGGTCGCGCTGTCACGAGCCGCACCTGGCCTTGTTCTTGAGGTCGCGCTTGAGCGCGGCGTCGAGCTCGTTGACCTGCTTGGTCACGTTCGACCTGGGGTACTTCTTCTTGACCAGGTCGAGGTAGGTCCGGGCCTCGGTGCAGTTCTTGAGCTGCTGCGCGGCGACCGCGGCGAGGTAGAGGCCATCGTCGGCGACCTGGCTGTCGGGGTACTTGTCGTAGAGCTGCTGGTAGACGCCGATCGCGTGGTCCCAGTCCTTGAGGTTGGAGTAGGCCTGGCCGCGGAAGTACACCGCCTCGCTGGCCCGCTCGTAGGTCGGATAGGTCTGGGTCAGCCGCTTGAAGATGTCGATCGCGTCGTTGTAGCGGGCGGCCTTGAACGCCTCGGTGCCGAGCTTCCACAGCTCCTCGGGCGACGAGCTCGCGGTCGGCTTGCCGCTCTCGATCTGGACGACCCGCTGCTCGATCGCGTCGAGCCGTGCGTCGTTGCCCTTGCGGTAGGTGTCGAACGACTGCTTGAGGTCCGCCAGCGTGTTGTTGATCGAGGTGACCAGCCCGTTGGCGGTCCGGACCTCGGCGCGCAGCGCCTCGACGTCGGCGCCGATGTCGGCGCTGTTGCGCTTGAGCAGCTTGGTCGCGTCGTCGAGCACCTTCTGGAGCTGGGCGATCTGGTCGTCGAGCGCCTTTTCCTTGGCGTCGAGCCGGCCCTGGACCAGCGTCAGGTCCTTGCGCAGGGCCTCGCCCTCGCTCTTCGTGGTGACCCAGAAGCAGCCCGACAGCAGCGCCGCCGACCCGAGCAATGACAGGCGCAACGGAATGTGCGCCAACCAGTCGTGCTTTTTCACGCGTGCCTCCTCATGTCGCGCATGATCCACCGCGGCGAGCGGCGATGTGGACTCAGTGCCATTGAAACTCCACGCGGCGATCCTTGTCGTCGCCCAGGCCGGTCGGCTCGGTCTCGCCCTTGGGGACGACCTGCATCCGCGCCGGGTCGGTGCCGAGCCGCGCCATGTAGTCCGCGACCGACTGCGCGCGGCGCTCGGACAGCGCGATGTTGTACTCCTCGGTGCCCGAGGTGTCGGTGTGGCCGATCAGGTAGACGTTCTTGCCCTTGGTCTTCTCGACGCAGGCGACGTTGCCGGCGAGCCGGTCGCGCTCGCTGGGCTGGATCGAGGCGTCGTCGAATGAGAAGTACACCGTCGCGAGCGTGCAGCCGGCGTCGCCGGCGGTGGTCGCACCGGCCTTGCGGCAGACCCCGTGGACGCAGTCCTCGTCGTCGGCGCACTGGTCGTCCTTCGTGCACGGCTTGCCCGCCTGGCACGCGCCGGCCTGGCACGTGGCACCCGGGCCGCACTCGCCGTCGGCCGCGCACGCCTTGCACTTGCCGGCCTGGCAGACCTGGCCGGCGGGGCACTGCTTGTCGTTCAGGCACTCGGCAGCGGCGATGCACGCGTTGGCGCTGCAGCGCTTGCCGGTGGGGCACTGCGCGTCCTCGGTGCACTCGACGCACTTGCCGGCCTGGCAGACCTGGTCGTTCTTGCAATCCTTGTCGGCCTTGCAGCCGGACTTCGTGGACGAGCCACCGCAGCTCGCCAGGGCGATGCCCAGGATGCATGCCCCCGCGGCGGCCAGCGCCGCGAGCAGCGCCGGGCCTCGAGCTGTGTACGAGCGAACCATGGTCTGGAAGCTAAATTCCTTCGGCACGTTAGTCAATTCCGCGCTGTGCTAGCTTCGTGGCGATGGCGCGCAGCACGCTCCTGGTCATCGATGACGAGCCCAACATCCTCACCACGGTGCGGCGGTCGCTGGAGCTCGAGGGCTACGTGGTCGAGGTCGCGGGCAACGGGGCGGCCGGGCTCGCCAAGCTGGCCGACAACGACATCGATCTGGTGCTGCTCGACGTGATGATGCCGGGCGAGAGCGGCCTGGAGGTCCTGCCGAAGATCCGCGCGGCGAGCCCCGAGACCGTCGTCGTGATGATGTCGGGCAACGCGACGATCGACACCGCGGTGACGGCGACCAAGGCCGGGGCCCACGACTTCATCGAGAAGCCGCTGTCGGGCGACAAGCTGCTGCTCACCGTGCAGAACGCGCTGTCGTTCGCGCGGCTGCACCACGAGAACGCCCGGCTGCGCGGCCGCGCCCGGTCCGACTTCGCGATGATCGGCAGGGGCGCGGCGATGCGCGCGATCTTCGACAAGGTCGCCAAGACCGCGCCGAGCTCGGGGCGGGTGCTGATCACCGGCGAGAACGGCACCGGCAAGGAGCTGGTCGCGCGCGCGATCCACGAGCACAGCAAGCGGGCCGATGGACCGTTCGTGAAGCTCAACTGCGCGGCGATCCCGAGCGAGCTGATCGAGAGCGAGCTGTTCGGACACGAGAAGGGCGCCTTCACCGGTGCGACGCAGCAGCGGCGCGGAAAATTCGAGCTCGCGGACGGCGGTACGCTGTTTCTCGATGAGGTGGGGGACATGAACCCCAGCGCGCAGGCCAAGGTGTTGCGGGTCTTACAGGAGAACGAGCTGGAGAGGGTGGGCGGCGCCGATACGATCAAGGTCGACGTCCGGGTGGTCGCCGCCACCAACAAGGACCTGCACGCCGAGATCGCCGCCGGCCGGTTCCGCGAGGACCTGTACTACCGGCTCGCGGTGGTGCCGATCGAGCTGCCGCCGCTGCGCGCTCGGCGCGAGGACATCCCGGCGCTGGTCGAGCACCTGATCGGCCAGGTCTGCACCGACAACGATCGCAAGCCGAAGCGGGTCGCATCGTCGGCGATGACGCTGGTCATGCAGCACGACTGGCCGGGCAACGTGCGCGAGCTCAAGAATGTCGTCGAGCGGCTGGCGATCCTGACCGGCGACGCCGAGGTGATCACCGAGGCCGACGTCGGCGACGCGCTGCCGCGGGTCAAGGCGGTCAAGTCCGAGTTCGCACGGGGCACGCCGTTCAAGGACCTGGTGTCGGCCGCCGAGCGCGAGATCATCATCGCCGCGCTGGATGCCAACGACCACCACGTGTCGAACACCGCGCGCGAGCTCCAGCTCGAGCGCAGCCACCTGTACAAGAAGATGCGAGCGCTCGGCATCGACCACCGCGCCGACGACGAGGGCGCGGGCTAGCCTCGGTGGGGCGTGGCGCGAAGGAGAACGCGGACACGCGCCTGGGAGAACGCGAACACGCGCCTCACCGTGGGCTGCTGCGCGGATGGGGCGTCGGAGCCGCGCCCGCCGAATCACCACCCGTCCTGCGCGGGCCCCGCGAGGTATGTGCGGGGCAACACGCGGCCTATCGTAATCACGGGCGCGGCGTCCGACCCCATCCTGCTCGCGGTCGCCCACGGCTCATCGCGTTGACGTCTCGCGATGGCTCCCCGAGATGGCCCCTTGGACCGGCCCGCCTTCATGGCGCCGTGGCCGAGGGCTCAGCTGCCGGGCGGGTAGATGATGCGGGCGCGCACCGCCTGGCCGGAGGTGTCGGGCGGCTTCATGCTCGAGTCGGACCACACCACCGCGAACGCGTCGGGCAGGCCGACCACCGATGCGCGCTTGTCGCTGCCGCCGGTGGTGGTCGGGATCGCGAATGCGTCGGTAACCGGGAACGGCGCGGTGCCGGGATCGGCAGGGAGCTGGAACATGCGACCGGAGAGCGCGCAGCTGTCGCCGGTCGAGTTGCAGACGTGCCAGGCGATCATCATGCTGCCGTCGGACCGGCTGGCGAGGCCAAACCCCTCGGCGTTGAACGGGTCGCCATCGCTCTGATCGGTGACCCGCACCGGATCGCCGGCCAGTTTGCCCGCGGTGTCGACGCGAAACAGGTCGACCCGGCCCGCGCCGGTCCCGGTCTTCAGCGTCCAGCTCACCGCGATCACGAAGCCGCCGCCGGGCACCGCGGCGACCCGGGCGTGCTCGACCTCCAGGGTGGGGGTCTGCGGGATCAGCGTCGTGACAGGCGATTGCGTGCCGCCGCTGGACATCACCGTGGTGCGCAGGTCGCCGTTGGTGATCCACGCGAACAGCACCTGCCCGGCGCTGCTGGCGACCGAGTCGCGGTGTACAAAGTCGGCGGTCTTGGCCCCCTGATCCAGCTTGAGGACGGCACCGACCGGCGTGCAGTCCGGCTTGACCAGCGTCATGTGGATCGTATCGAGGATGTCCGTGGCGGTGGTGATCTCGGTCCGCCAGATCGCGGCGAAGTTGCCGCCGTCGATTGCGGCCACCGAGGGGGTGAACCCGGCCTCGGCGGCGACCACAACCTGGTTCGCGCCCAGGCGACCGCTGGCGTCGATCGTGCGGCACGCAACGGTGCTCGCGGTTGCGTCGACCGGGTCGCTGGCGTTCCACATGGCGATGGTCGCGTCCTGGCTCGACGCGATCGCCGGCGTGGTGACGTCGGTCGTCGCGCTGGCGGTCACGACGAAGGCGTTGGTGCCTGCGGCGGCCTGGGTCGTCACTGGCTTGCCGGCGCGATCGAACCGGCGGGCGAACACGTTGCAGGCGCTCTGCATTTTGCAGTCGTCGCGGAACACCGTGGTCCACGTGCCATCGTGCAGCGCGGCGAGTTGGAACCCGGTGGCGGGACCCTGGAAATCATCGGTCGGGAACTGATCGCCGGCGTAGTCGGTGTTGACCACGAAGTCGGTCGAGTCGAGCATGACCTCGGCCGACGCGGCCGCGACCGTGGTCATCGCGCTGCCGTGGCCGATCACGAGGCCGCTGGCGTCGCTGGCGTCGACCGCGATCGCGAGGTCGCCGATGCGGCCGGGCGTCGACACGCTGAACGTGACCGGGAACGCCTTGCCGCCGAGCATCAGGGTGTCGGTCCGCATCGTGCCGGCGTTGGCGAGCGTCACGGTGATCGACGCGGCGTCGTGGACCGCCGGTCGCGCGTCGACCGTGACGAGCAGGAAGCCGGCGTGGCTGGTGCTGCCGCATGCGCTGGACGCGGCGGCCGCGACGCCGGCGAGGAGGCAGGGCAGCCGCATCACTTCCCGAACACGATGTTGCCCAGCGAGGTCGACGGTGGACCGGATCCCGGCCGGGTGAGCTCGTAGGTTGCGACGCCGGCACCGGCGGCGACCACGCCGATGCTGGTCCAGAACCACCACCGCGTGTAGATCGGAGGGCTGGACGGCGCGGTGATCGCGGCCGCGGGGGGCGGGCCCGGGGCCGGGGCCGGGGCCGGTGGGGGCGGGGGCTGGAGCGCGAACCGGCGCGCGTCCTCCTGGTCCTTGCGGTCCTGGAGGTCGGCGATCAGCAGCTCGACCTGCGCGCGGTTGGGCGCGTCGGGCTCGGCGGCGAGGTACTTCTTGTAGCTGAAGATCGCCGAGTCGTAGTCGCCGAGGTTGCGGTAGCACTGGCCGATGTTGAACAGGAAGTCGGGGAGCTGCCGGGCGTCGAACGCCTGCTGGTACTCGTCGAGCGCCTCGCGGAACTTGGTGAGCGCGTAGAGCTTCTGGCCGCGCTCGAAGTGGCGCTTCGCGTTCCGCGTGGCAGCGTCGTCGGCCGCGGCGCCGCGTGCGGCGAGGGCCACGACGAGCAGCGCGAGCAGGCAGCGGGGGCCGGTCATTTCTTGCGGAACGGATCGAGGGTGTCGGTGGGATCGATCGGCGGCGGCTTCTTCGCCGGGTGCGCCTCGGGCTGCGCGGTGGGCGCGGCGGGCTCCGCGCGCGGGTCGGGCGCGACGTCGCCGCGTCCGGGCTGCTTCGCCGGCCGGGCCGGGCGTCGGGCGGGGTGGCGGTCGGCGCCGTCCCTGGCGTCGGCGCGCGGATCGCGCGGACGGGCGGCGGACGGATCGGCGTGCCCCAGCGCGACCTGGAACTCGCGCTGGGTGCCGGCGAGGTCGACGGTGACCGCGCGGTCGACGTAGCCGGCGCGCCGGACCACGAACACGCGCTGCTCGGTCGAGCCGCCGTCGGCCGGGTCGATGTCGAACGCGCACGGGGTCCGGCACAGCTCGACCGGCTGGCCGTCGGCGAACACGCTGCCGCTCGGCGTCGAGTCGAACCGGACCTCGATGAGCGCGGGGTGCGCGGCGGGCGGCGCTGCGGCGGGTGCGGCGGCCGTGGCGGCGGCGCCCGTGGCGGCGGCGGTCGGTGCGGCGGCCCCTGCCGCGGTCGGTGGCGCGGTCGGTGGGGCCGGCCGGCTCGTCGGCGCAGGGCGAGACGACAGATCCGGCGCGCGCCCGGCGAACCACAGCGCCGCGACGATCCCGACCCCGACGGCCAGCGCGCCGCCGCTGAACCACAGCCACCAGGGCGTCGCTGCAGCCGCAGGGGGCGGCGGGAGCCGGTAGGAGCCCTCGAGCGTGAGCGGCGGCGGGAGGTTGTAGGTTCCGTCGAGCGTCATCGGCGGGTGCGGCGCCGCGTGAGCGCCGGGGGGAGCCACGGCGGCGTACGGGCCTGCGTCGCTGCGAGCCGCTGGATCTGTGCCCGCGGCGAGCGGGACCGCCGGATGGGGGCCAGAGGCATGTGAGGCGGCCGCGAGGCTGGCGCCGTGCGGGTCCGCGGCCGTCGCGCCATGCGGATCGACGAACGCAGCGAGGAGATGGGGGGCGGGGGCCTCGGCGGCCGGCACCCCGGGGTACGCGTCGGCGATGTGCGCGCGGTGCGGTCCAGAGGCGTAGGGCCCGGCGGCGCGGGGACGTGCGCCGAGGGGGCTCGCAGCGACGGCGGTCGGCGGATCGTCCCCGGGCGCGCGGGGCAGACCCAGGGCGCTCGCGGCGACGGCGGTCGGCGGATCGTCGCCGTCGAGGGCGGGGGACAGCGGGCTCGCGATGCGGGGACCGGAGCTGTGCGCGCGATGCGGACCCGAGCCGGGGCCGGGCGGCGAACCGCCCGCGGCGGCGCTCGACACCCCGGGCGAGCTCTGCGACAGCGGCGGTGGCAGCGGCAGGCCGGGCGCGAGCGGCGGCAGCGGGGTGCGCCGCGCACGCGGGCCGCTACCGGACAGCGATCCGGTGCTCGGTGGGTACAGGCCGGCCGCGGCATCGCTCTCGCTCAGCAGGTGGAGCAGCGCCTCGCGCAGCTCCGCGATCTGGGCGAACCGCTGATCGGGGTCCTTGTCGATGCACCGGAGGATCAGCGCCTCCAGCCGGGGGTCGATGCCGCCGCCGCCCGGGGTGTCGTGCGGCGGGATCGGCATCTCGGTGAGGTGCTTGCGGACGTACTCGCCGAACGACCGGCCGCGGAACATCGGCTGGCCGGTGAACAGCTCGTACATGATCGCGCCGAGCGAGTAGATGTCGCTGCGCGCATCGATCACCATGCCGCCGGCCTGCTCCGGCGACATGTACGCCGGCGTGCCGATCACCGAGCCGGCCGCGGTCTGGAACCCGACGTCCTCGTCGTCGCGGTTGAGCAGCTTGGCGACGCCGAAATCGAGCAGCTTGGCCAGCTCGCCGCCGTCGGGGGTCGGCACCACGACGACGTTGTCGGGCTTGAGGTCGCGATGCACCACGCCGACCTGGTGCGCCGCGCCGAGGCCGTCGCAGATCTGGATCAGCACGGCCATCGCGCGCGCCAGATCGACGCCGCTTTGCGCCCACGCGCCGAGGCTCGTGCCGGTCAGCAGCTCCATCACGATGTAGGTCGGGCCGTCGTCGAGCTCGACGAAGTCGGTGACGTCGACGATGTTGCGATGGCGCACCCGGTTGACCGTGCGGGCCTCCTGGAAGAACCGGGTCACCGCGTCGCGCCGGCTGGCGTAGTCGCTGCGCAGCAGCTTGAGCGCGACCTCGCGGCCGAGCTTGACGTGCTCGGCGCGGTAGACGTAGCCCATGCCGCCCTTGCCGAGCAGCTCGATCACGCGGTAGCTGCCGAGCACGCTGCCGAGGTAGTCGGCCGGCTCGTCGGCGCGGCGCGATCGGGGCTGCGGGAACACCGGCGTCTTGCCGCGCGCGGCCGGGGACTCGATCGCCGTGATCGGGCGATTGTGCGTCCCGAGCGCGAGCACCGCCGCGGCCTGGTCCTCGGGGCTGAGGTTCAGCGACTGGGTCGGCTCGCGCACGATCTCCTCCCCGGGGCTCGTGGGAATCGGCAGGGAGCCGGAGCGCGAATCGCGGGTCGACATGGGGAGCTCCGGCAGGCCAGGCGGCCCCGGAGATGCCAGAGTGTACGATCCCGGGCGCGCTGTCAGCAATCAAGCGATTTCACGAGCTTGTGAGCTGGCACACGTCGATGACATGCGGGTCGGCTCGTCGGGGGCCCGGCCAGCCGTCGTCAGGGCTGCGCGCAGCGCGCGAGGTCGACCAGCGCGCGGTTGATCGCGGCTTCGACCTGGGTGTCGGCGCCGGTGCGGAGCGCACGCACGGCGTTGGCGTCCTTCAGGCACACATCCTGGGAGCACAGGTCGGGGCTGCACACGTTGCGGAGCGCGCGCACGGCGGTGACCTGGACGTCGCGGCTGGGGTGGTGGAGCAGCGGCGCCGCGATCAATAGGTCGACATCGGTCTGCAGTCCGGACCGGGTCGCGCCGAGCGCCTCCATCGCGGCGCGCAGGCGGAGCATGTCCTGCGGCGACAGCGCCCCCGCCGAGAGCTGCGCGCGGTAGTCGTCGACGATCCTGGCCAGGGCGTCGTGGACCGCGGTGCCGGCGCAGCCGGCCCGCAGGCAGTACTGCGGCAGCGCGCGGAGCGCGCGGATCTGGAGGCCGAGGTCCTGGGTGGAGTCGCCGGCCAGCGCCAGCACGGCGTCGAGGCCTGGGGTCGGTCCGGGGCCCGACGCGAACGCGCGGTCGATCACCGCCTGGCTCGGGGGCGCATCGACCACGGTCAGCGCGTCGATCTGGGCGGGCGTCGGCTCGATGTCGCCGCCGGACGCCGGGACCGCGCACAGCAGCGCGGCGATCACGAGGAGCCTCGGCGTCATCGCAGCACCGCGCTCCGGCTCAGGGTGAAGGTCTGATCCACGGTGAGGTCGGCGCCGTCGTGGATCTGCGAGAAGTACATCAGGTTGTTGATCGAGTCGTCCGTGTCCGGGTCCAGGTCCTGCCACGGCGGGTCGCTCGGGCCCTGCACCGGATCCGGGGGCTCGATGTTGTGGTACAGGCCCATGTAGTGGCCGATCGCGTGCGCGGTCAGCCGCGCGACCGCGCGCCAGTCGCGGTAGCACAGCGTGTCGAGCGAGATCGCGATCCCCGAGGTGCGGGCGACGCCGGCCGGCCCGGGCGAGGGCCCGAACACCTCGACCCCGAGCGGTGACAGCGAGCGGACGAAGAACACGTCGATCCCGGTCGCGTCCGTGCCGAGCGCGAACAGCGAGCCGAGGTCGGCGACGTCGATGCCGTCGAGCGCGTGGCGGTCGGGGATGTCCTGGTAGCTCGCGGCGTTGACCCCGATGCCGATCCGGCCGAACACCCGCTTCAGCTCGCCGAGGTAGTCGGTCTGGAACAACGCCGCGCCCTGGGCGGCACCGGCGGACAGCGCCGCGTTGCCGGTCATCGCCGAGCAGGGGTGGTCATCCAGGTCGAGGAAGAAGAAGTGCAGGTCGAGCGCGTTGCCGGTGCCGATCCGGATGACCGCGGTGACGTGGGGGATCGCCGAGCCGGGGGA
>DATAPF010000217.1:0-46992 GCA_036265355.1 Kofleriaceae bacterium
CCTGTTCCTGCGCTTCCTGGCCGGGCCCGAGGACGATACCCGGACGCCGCTGCGGTTCACCCGGGTCGCCGAGCGCGGTGCGGAGCTCGATCTCGCCGGCCCCGAGGTCCGGCAGTTCCTCGATCTGCTGGTCGCCCACCACACCGTGCTCGATCCGACGCTGGTCGCATTCCACGCCATGTTCACCAGCGACCCCGGCGAGCTCGATCCCGCGCTCGCTCCATATGCGGACCGGCTTCCGGCGCAGACCGTGCGATTCGGCCGGAGCGGCGGCCTGCCCGCGCCCGACGGCAAGCGCGCCCGGTTCCGCGCCTCGTTCGCCGCGATGCAGCGCATGGTCAAGGCGGCATGGGACCGCGGCATCCCGATCGTCGCCGGCACCGACGACACCGCCGGGCTGAGCCTGTCCCACGAGCTCGAGCTCTACGTCGCGGCCGGGATCCCGCCCGCCGAGGTGCTGGCGCTCGCCACGATCGGCGCCGCGCGCGTCATGCGGCGCGACGCCGACTCCGGGTCGATCGCGGTCGGCAAGCGCGCGGACCTCCTGCTGATCGACGGCGACCCGATCCGCGACATCGCGGCGGTCCGCAACACCGCCGCCGTGGTGTGCCGCGGCGTGGTCTACGATCCCGCCGAGCTGTTCGCCGCCGTCGGCATGCGGCCGCGCTAGTCCGGGCCGAGCGAAGCCCGACGAGGCGCGCCAGAGGCGCGTCTCGGTGGAACAGCGCAGCGAGGAACGGACGGAAGATCATGACTAGGGGGTGGCCCTGAATAGGGACACCCCCTAGACCCGGGGCCCGCGCTGTCTATCGCGGTGGACATCCGCCGCCGGCGGTAGACGTAACCCGCGGTGATCACGAGCCGACGATCCGGCACGCCGGGTGCTCAGTCCCTCGTTGCCCCCGGGTCACCCGCCCGGCTCCCTCTCACCACGAGGACCCCATGCCCACCACCCGCCGCCCCTCCCGCAACGACGAGCTCCCGACCCTCGAGACCGCCGACCTCACCCGCGTCACCGGCGGCGCCGGCGACGACATGTCATCGGCGATGATGATGGCGCTGGCGATGCGCAACCGCGGCCAGGCCGCCGCGGCCGCGCCCGCACCGGCGGTCTCCGCGATCCCGCCCTGGCAGCCCCAGATCACGGTCGACGGCGTGCCGCAGCAGCTGACCAGCACCGGCGACGGCACGTACTCGACGTCGACGTCGGCGTAGCCCGCCGGCCCCGGCCCGGCCCGGCCCGGCTCGCGCGGGGCCCTACTTCGCCATGTCGCCGAGGACGTTCACGCACTCCTCGACCCATGGGTCGCGCGACACGCTGTCGCGCCAGCGCGCGAGCGGATCGCTGGCCTTGCCGCCCGGACCCGGCGGCGGCAGGTTCGGATCGTCGAGCGACTTGACGGTGAACACCGACGGCGCCGTCTTGAGGTCGGGCGACGCCGCGTCGAACGCCGCGCGCTGCTTCTTGCGGTGCGCCTCCCACGCCGCGTGCTCGAGCGGGATCTTGGTGTCCTCGCGCGTCGCCTTGAGCACCTGGGTCAGCGCCGCCATCTTGGCCAGCACCGGCTGCTTGGAGACCCGCGCCGCGCTGCGCTCGACCAGCGCGCTGGTCTTCCAGGTCGCCGGCCAGGTGTCGTGATCGACCGCCGGGATCTGGGACCACGGGATCGCGTGATCCAGCGTGCGCTCGCCGGTCTCGATGTGGCCCGCAGGATCCGGCAGCAGGATGTCGGGGGTCACGCCCTCGCGCTGGGTCGACGAGCCGCTGACCCGGAAGAACTGCTGCACCGTGATCTTGAGCACGCCGAGGTCAACGTTGCTCCGGGTCACGCGGTCGAGGTCGGCGAGCGTCTGCACGGTGCCCTTGCCGTGGGTCGGGCCGGTGCCGACGATCACCGCGCGGTGGTAGTCCTGCAGCGCGCCGGCGAGGATCTCGGACGCCGACGCGCTGAACCGATCGACCAGCACGATGACCGGCCCGTCGTAGTCGGTGCCACGGTCGTCGTCGGAGTAGGTCTCGCGGTTGCCGCGGCTGTCCTGGACCTGGACCACCGGTCCGCGGTCGATCAGCGCGCCGGTCATCGTGACCGCCTCGCCGAGCAGGCCGCCGCCGTTGCCGCGGATGTCGAGCACGACGCCCGCGACCTTGAGCGCCTTCATCTCGTCGAGCAGCTTGGCGACGTCGCGGCCCGACGTGCGCTGACCGGGGCCGCGGCCGCCGTAGAAGCTCGGCAGGTGGATGTAGCCGACCGGGCGGCCGCCCTTGCGGGTCAGCACCGCGCCGCGCGCGTAGGCCTCCTCGACCACGACCACGTCGCGCGTGATCGAGATCGACTGCTGCTCGCCGGTCTGCTTCTGGATCCGCAGCGTCACCACGGTGCCCTTCGGCCCGCGGATCATCTTGACCACGTCGTCGAGCCGCATGTCGACGGTGTCGACCGGATCCTGGTTCTCCTGCGCGACCGACAGGATCAGGTCGCCCGGCGACAGCCCGCCGTGGCGCCAGCTCGCGCCGCCGGGCACCAGCTCGCGGACCTCGACGTAGTCGTCCTTCTCGCTGAGCAGCGCGCCGATGCCCTCCAGCGAGCCGCTCATCCGGATGTCGAAGTTCGCCTTGTCCGCCGGCGGCAGGTACGTCGTGTGCGGATCGAGCGACGCTGCCACCGCGTTGATCAGCTCCGACGCCGGATCGAACGGCCCGGGGTGGCGCAGCCGGGTGAACCGCGCCGCGTAGGACTTGGCCAGATCGGTGCGCGCCTTGGCCTCGCGGCCCTCCGGCGTCGGTGGGATCTGCGCCAGCGGCGTCCGCGGCTCGTCGTCGCTGTCGGCGTCGCGCTCGCTGTCGTCGGGGCCCGGCGGGCCGTCGCGGTCGTCGCTTGCCCGGGCGCCGCTGCCGGCGCCGGCCGCCCCACCGACCTGGGCCGCCCCGCGGGGGCGACGGGCGTCGGCCGTCTTGCGCCGGACATCGCCGGCCTTGCCGGGCTTCGCGCCGGGCTTGCCGGCGTTCGGCCTGGCGGGGGCCTGACCGACCTTGTGCGTGGCCTCGTCGGCCGCCAGCCGCGCTTCCATCTGCCCGACCCGCTCCATCACCTCGAGCTCCAGCCGGCGCCGCCAGCGGTCGCGCAGCTCCTGCTCGGTGGTCGCGACCTCGACCTTCTTGGGATCGAGCTCGATCCACTCCTCGTCATCGTGGTTCATCGGCGCGGCCAGCAGCTCCGCCACCAGCTTCTCGACCACCTCGACCCGGGACTCGAACAGCCGCTCGCCGTCGTGCGCGAGGTCCAGCGAGCCGGACCGCAGCTCGTCGTCGATCTTGTCGGCGTACCGCGCCAGCGAGTCGCGGTCCTTGCGCAGCAGGAACATCTTGCCGACGTCGAGCCGGTCCAGGTACGTGTCATACGCGGTGCGCGACAGCTCGTCGTCGATCGGCTTGCGCAGCAGGTGCTCGTGCTCGAGCAGCAGCACCACCGCCGCCGACAGCGTGGTCTCGCGCGGGTCGAGCGCCGGGGCCGGCGCGGCCGGCGCGGCGGGCGCCGCCTTGACCTCCGGCGTGGCCGGCCGCGCCTCCCCCGAGGCCGGCGCCTTGGCCGAGCACCCCGCGAACACCAGACTCAGGACGACAAGGACCACCGGCAGGCCGGGCACGGCCCGCGGGTGGGGAGCAGGTTGGACGCGCAGCACGCCTGTAATCTAGCCTGCCCGGGCCGACTCGGCCGCACGAGAACGCCCCGACCACGAGCCCGGCCCGACCGGGTCACCCGCGGCCCCGGGGGTACGCCCCGCCATGCGCGTCGCGGGACCCGCGCGGGAGCTGTCCCACCGCGAGCGGGACACGCGAACCCAGGCACCGCGCGCGGTTACGCCGGCATCGCGCTTGAACGAGTCGCCCGGTGATCCGGTGCGGTTCCGTGCCGGGGCACTCGAACCGGAGCATTCCATGAAGAAGAAGACCCTGAAGCCGCTCTCACTCCACTGCGACATCCTGCGCAACCTCGTGCCCGATGAGCTGCACCAGGTCGCGGGCGGCGTGCGCAGCGATCTCTGCACGCTGTTCTGCCCGACAGGGACCTGTCCGCCGCCGACCCATACCACGAGCTGCCCGCAGTGACCGGCGCGCCGGGGGGTCCGAGCGTGAGAAGTCACACGCATATCACGGGGGGTGCGACGACCGAGCCCTCCACACCGCCCGAGCACAAGGCCGCCTGGTGGCGGAGCGCCCGGTTCTGATCGGGTACACGGCCTTGCTGGGCGTTCTGTCGCTTGTCCGGGGCATCGACCGGCTCGGTGACGGCCGGCGGTCGGGGTCGGTCTTCGTCGCGGGCGGCGTCGTGGCAGCGGTCGGCGCCGCGTGGGTATTCTGGCTGTCTCGTCGAGCTCGACCGCCGCGGCTAGGACCTCGAGCTCGCCGATCAGCTGGCTGCGCGCACGTACTTGAGCAAGGCGGGCGGGCCGCCGGGCAGCGGCATGGCGCCGCACCGCAGCTGTGCATCTTGTCCTGGATGATCTGGTCGTGGATCGAGCCCCGTTGGATGCCCAGCTGCGCGTAGAACGTGGGCATCAGCTGTTCCATCTTGTAGACGTTACGAGGCAGACCGCTTCAGAACACGCGCATTCGGCCGTTCGGCCAGTCGCCATCCCAGCCGCAGGGAAAGTGCCCCGCGTGGAACCACGTGAGTTGCTCGCGAAAGTACGTGCACTCAGCTTCCGGCGAGGCGAGGATCTCCGCGAGCAGCATTGAGACGTACTCGTAGAGGTGCTCGTACATCAGATCTTGCTGTTCCTGCGGCAAGGACGCAGGGATCCAGCCGCCGAGCGCAGTATACTGCTTGGCGTCCTCGCGGGCTCTTTGCCACCAGTCTTCTCGTTCGGGAAATCGTGCGAACACGTCACCAATCCGAGAACATGGTCCCTCGAAAATCCCGTTTACGTTATATCGCGAATAATTACCGAACATCGTCGTAGCTTCGCCCCATGACCGGACGAGCGTCACACTGCCCAAGGTCACGGCACTGTACTCAAGCCATGACTCGCCAACGTTCTGCAGCCATTGAGTCCTGACTAGCACCATCAAAGCACTGGCGACTGCTTGACTATTTGGCCCGTACTCCTCTTGCACATTAGTGAAGCGCTGAGACAGAAGCTTCACCCACGGGGTATTCATCGATGCTGACACCTAGTGACTCCGAATTTGGAGATTATCCGGCAGGCTGTAGCGCCCCTGCGATGTTTCCTGCGGTGACACTAAATGTAGTCGGTTCCAGCCGGATTCAGCTTCCAGATGGCCTCGCACGCGCTACACACCACCGCGGCGATCGCTTTGCTTCGACTGCAGCGCAGTAACTTGATACGTAGACCCACCCCGCCCGGTGGTCGGTGAATGGCTCTCGTTGCTGATGTAGATGCGCCAGCCAAGCTTCGGGAATTCGATCGACTCATACTCGCCCTCATCCTCGTATTTCCACTTCAGCAGCGCCTCTACCTCAGCAAGATAGCTAGAAGGATCCGAGCTCTCCTTTTCAAAGAACACCGGCGATAAAATAGCGTGACTATTCCGTACTGCCTCGAATATCGGCAGAAGCCAGCCCGGATTGTCCTCAACACCAAACTCCACAGCGAGCTCTCGGAGCTGAGTCGTCACGTCGGAATCCAGCGGAGCGCCGGTCTCGTGTTGCTGGATGTCGATCAAGATGTCAGTGATCGTCACGGGTTCTCCTCCTATGGGACTGGGTACATCGTGATTAGGATGTAGTCTGTGCCAGTCGGGTTCAGCCTCCAGACTACATTCACGCGATGGCACATAGTCTCGACGAGCTGACCACCTGCATCGAGGCTATATGAGAATCCTGCTCCGGGCACATCGATCTTCGCTTCGTACTTGACCTTTAGCCTGCCATTCGTCCTCACCATGTTATCATAGAGATTGCGCTCGGCCACCCTTGCAGCTTCCCAGCGCCTTCATCAGTCAATGGTCAACCTCGCCGCACCGGCGCTCGAGGGTCCTCGCCGACCTGATCAACGCTGGCGGTCACCAGCTCGGCGGCGGTGACCCCTTTGTCATCTTGGCTAGGTCGACGAGATACCGGGAGTACATAGCCTGATTTCCGGGGGCGAGTGAGCGCAAGCGCTCAAAGAACAGGGTTCCCGCCGTGGCCATCGCCGCACACAGCTCATCGATCGCAACGCATGCTGTGGCGCCTCCCCCGCTTGGGTCGATCGTGATCGTCACGCGCCCGTCTCGGGGGCGGAGCACGACTTCGAACGGCATGTCTGGGTAGTAGGTCGAGAACTCTCGTCCAGCGCCAATCTCGCCGAGCCCTCGAATCAGGTAAGCCCAAAGCTGATCGACGTAGTCCACCATCTCACGAGTTAGGATGGGCTTTCCTTCCACCGACAGCTCGATTGCTCCCTCGATGTAGTTCTCATCAGCAATGGGGCCATTAAACTGCTCCACCGTAATAAGACCGTTGTCTGCCTTCATCCAGGTTCGGATTGTGATCATTATTGTGCTCACCTTGGATAGAACTGTCCAATGCGACCATTGGTGATGCCGAGGACGTAGGTTTTTCCGCCGTAGGTTCCGGTGATTTGAAACTGAAGGCTAGTACCAAGTTTGATCAATTGTTCGCGATTCTGCTGTATAATTGCGCGGATAGCATCCTGGACATCCTCCATGCTCATTTGTGGATCAAGGAAGCTCTGCTTTAGCTTCACCGATCCATCCCAATATTGTGGGTGATGGCGTTCGAGGATGTGCTTCATTCCGCTCTTGTCGAGCTGGAACACCTCGGAACCCATGTGGAACTGCTCCGAGCGAAAGCTCGCCAAGGCGCCTTCAAGAGCTTGGCCTGGCGCCACCTTGAGCCGCGCGATCTTCTCGATGTCCGGCATCGACAAGCGCGAGACGTTCTCGACGGTGCGTGGATCCCACCCGCCGAATTTCTCGAGGGCCGAGCGCTCCAGCGTGGCGAGCTTCCTCAACCCCTCCACATCGCATGCGCCGAACTTGGCGAGCATGTCCGCGTAGCGCAGCCTGGCGAACTTTTCCAGCTCCTCGTGGCTCAGTGCGGCGAACTTCTCCAGCGCAGAGATGTCCAAGTCAGCAAACTTCTCCAAGGTGCCAGGCTCGAGATTGAGCGCGAGCAACTTGTCGAGCTTCGCTCGATCGCCGATCTGCTTCGTGAGTCCCTCGGCCTGCGCCCACGCCTCCTTGGCCTTCACGAGCTCCTCGGGAGACATCTCGCCGAGCTGCGCATCGATCCGCACCTTCTTGAGCTGCGCGATGAACTCCTCGAGCGAATGCACGCCCTCGCGGATCTTGGCAATGGCCATCTTCACGAGCCCCCGGAACACCGTGGGGTCGGTGAACGGCCCCAGGGCGCCATGCGCGCCGCTCGCCGCGATCTTGAGATCCGCCTTGAACTGGTTCTTCGCCGCGGCGTAGCTCGTTCGCGCCGCGGCGGCCTTGTTCGCCGCGGCAGCGAGCTTCTCGTCGATCTCCTTCGCCGCCTTCAGCTTCTCCACCGCCTTGCTGAAGTCGATCAGCTTGCCATCGGACTCCGCCAGCGTCTTCGCCTCCTCCAGTGTCCTCGCCGCGGGCGCGAGCTTGCCGACGACGCTCACCGCGGACGCCATGTCAGCGCCAGCTCCCACGACGGCGAGCACGAGCCAGACCACCGAGGGATCGTTCGCTAACCCTGCCCCGGCGATCGCGTGATTCTCCGTGTACTGCTTGTACTCGTCGTACGCCATGTACGTGCTGATCCCGGCTGCACCGATCGACGCGCCTGCAGCCAGCACCGCCGGCGTAGCGGTTCCCAGGGACACAACGGTGAGCGCGATCGTCACGATCGCGACGACGATGCCAGTCACGACCTTGGCGACCGCGTCGCTGTGCATCTTGTCCTGGATGATCTGGTCGTGGATCGAGCCCCGTTGGATGCCCAGCTGCGCGTAGAACGTGGGCATCAGCTGTTCCATCTTGTAGACGAGCTCGTGCTTGCCCTCGAGCTGTCCGCGGGCCTCCCCGACCGCGGCCTGACGATGCGCGACGTGCGCCTGCAGCACGCCGGCGAGCTCGGTCTCGCTGGCCTGCGCGAGCGCCACCTTGTCGAGCCGCTTATCAGCAGGTAGCTCGTCCTCGGCGAAGATCGGGTACTCCTTCGAGAGATCCTTGATCTGCGTCTCGGCGTTGGCCCGCGCGGCCTCGGCCTTTCGCCGGGCGGAGACCCGCTCGCGTGTCGGAGGCTTCTCGGGGATGCCGCCGTTGCCGGGCAGCCTGCGCACCTCGGCGTCGCGCGTGTGCTCCGCCTTCCACACCTCGGCCGATTCGATCTTCGAGTTCTTGTCGAACTCCTGGTATTGCGCGCGGAACCCGCCGAGCTTGCCGTGGAGCGTCTTGACGACCTCGGGATCCTGGTACCGCTGCGCTTCCCTGTGCAGCTTGCCGGCGTACTTCGCGAGGACGTCGAGCGTGATCGCCGCTGCGCCGTCCTCGAACGCCTGCTCGTACTTCGCGATGTACGACGTGAACTCGCCGATCGAGGCGAAGCCGTTGCGGCGGAGTTGCTGCTCGAGCTGCTCACGCGCGTCGGGTGCCATGCCCTCCGCGGGCGTGGAACGATAGGCGCGATAGAGCTTGTACACCTCCTCGAGGCCGAGGAGCTTGTTGTGTACCTCGGCGCGTTCTTGGTCCTGGTGCTCCCGCGCTGCGACGCCGCCACGGTAGCGCTCGATCGCAGCCTCCAGCTCGTCGAGGTTCGCCCCCTGTGCGGTCACCTTGCTCGCGTAGTCGGCGGCCTGGCCCGGTGGCAGGTTCTCGATCTTCTTCGCGATGCGGAACAGCTGGTCGTAGTCGGCAGGTGAGAGCTCTCGTCCGGTGATGCTGACACGAATCACGGCGCGCACCTTCTCGGGCAGATTCCCAAGGTAGGCGCGCTGAAACAGCACCTCGTCACGAAGCGAGCGCCACAGCTCTGCCCGGCCGTGCTCGCCGGGCTTGATCTTCGAGCCCGCCGCTGCGCCGCTCGCCGCCTCATAGCGGCGGTCGATCTCGGCCAGGAGTGCGGTCTTCTCGTCGGACGCAGGCGCGTTCTGGAGGTCCCTGGCCCGCTGCTCGCCGCCGACCACGGCTCCGGCCGCGTCGGTCTCGATCCCACGCGCGGCATTGGCGAGGCCACGCCCACGATGGAACAGCTCCACATCGACGAAGATCTCGACCGGGCTATCCGCGGGTGTGTACGCGTCCTTCAGGTTGTGCCAGTCGCTCGCGATGACCGCGCCGAACACCTGCAGGTGCGCCGCGACCTTGAACTCCTCGCCGGTCATCGGGCGCGTGATCTGGATGCGGTATGGGATGTGCTGCTTCTTTGGCTTGTGCTCGTCGTGCTGCCGCTGGATCGGTGCGGCGATGTCGCGGTCGGCGGTGACATCGGACGTCAGCGGTTGCGCGCCGGCGGATGCTTCCGGGGTCGGTGCCGCCGCCTTCGCCTGGATCGCGCCCGCCGTGACCGGTTTCGCGAGCACGCTGGGCGCGGCTGCACCTCTCGTGACCGCAGCCGCCTGGGCGCCCCTGGCGTCAGCTTCCTGCTCGAGCGAGGGGTCATCGTTAGTCGCCTGGCCGTTGACCTGCGTCGTCGCCGACACGCGCCCCTGTGCCTGCTGCGCCACGTGTGCGAGCTCGTGCCCGATGAGCTGACGTCCCGCCGAGCCGTGCGGATCGTAGCGGCCGGGTGCGAAGTGGATGTCTGCGCCACGCGTGAACGCGAGCGCCCCGACCGCCTCGGCCTGGTCGTCCTGGTGGACACGCACCGAGGAGAGGTCTGCCCCGAGCGCGTGCTCCATGTCCGCGCGCACGTGCGGCGGCAGCGGCGCTCCGCCCGCGGACGTGCCGTACTGCGGGCTGGGCTGCAGCTGCAGCGCGCGAAGCTGTGCGGCCACCGCGGCGGCGAGCTCGTTGTCATCGAGGCCGATCGGGATCTCGAGGACGGCGACATCATCAGCCTCGCGCCGGATCCGCGTCAGGCCGTGCACACGCTGGATCGTTGCCGTGACGGAGCGCTCCCCCATCACAACGAGGAATCGCCCCGTCCCTTCATAGGTGACCCCCGGAACGCGCGCGGCGATCGCCGAGCCGAGCGCCTCGCGAGGTGCAGCGTCGTCGAGCGCTCTTGGCCTGGTGGCGCCTTCGCTCGCGTCCGCCTGGACCGGCGCCCGTCCCTCGGACGGGTCCGTGGAGGGGGTGTCGTCGCTCCAGGGCATCGTCGGCGTGATGTCAACAGACGCCGGCTTCGTCGCGGCCGGTGCTCGGCCCTGCCCTGCGCGGCCCGCGGCCTCGGCGCGGCGCGCCGCTTCGCGTGCGCGCGCCGACCGCTTCACATCGTCCTTGTCGAGGACCCCGAGCAGCTGGCGCCGCCGCGCCTCGCCGAACCGCCGAAACCGGCGGGCGATAGAGTGGTCCGCGTGACGACCGACGATCGAGCGAAACGCCGCGATGTCCGAGCTGGTCATCTGATGGGCACAGACAGCCGCCACCGCCTCGGCTGCTGCCTGAAAATCGGCGTCGCACCATGCCGCTGGGGGCGGATCCGGTGGAAGCGCCGCGAGAAGCGCATCGCCGCAGCTCAGCTCCGCCGCCACGGCCAGAGGCGCCGCGGGTGCGTCAGCAACGAGCTGCTGGGCATCCTCGAGTACCTGGTCGACGCGCGCAAGGTGACTTCTCACGTCCGGATCAGCCGCCTCGTGGACCGTGGCCGACGCGCGCTTGGCGATGTATGCGAGCTGCTGGAGCGCCTGCTCGGCGCCGCTCTTGGCCGTGGTCCACCCGCCAAGGTCTCCAGCGGCGGAGGTGGTGTTCATCGCGGCGACACCGGCCCGCACGAGCTCGAGCTGGTGATCGAAGTTGTCGGCGACCGTCTTGGCGGCAGCAGCCTTCTGCTCGCTGGTGCGCTCGTAGTGCTGCGGCTCCGGAACGAGGGGCCGGACGTAGCCACGATCGAACGTGGAACCGAGCCCCTTCCCCTCGTGCATCATGACGTGCTCCGCGAAGCCGCGCCGTGCCTCATCGTCGTTGTCCCCGCCGTTGCTTACCCTGGGGCATCCTTCGACGCGCGATCCAGACGGAAAGCGATCCGTGGGACATGCCCAGCTGGTTGGCAGCGCGGCTGACCTCCTCGCCGCATGCGTCATAGGCCACGAGCCGGCGTGTTGCCGTCTCGATCGCTGCGAGGGTACTCGATTCGTACTCGGCTATCCAGTCGAGATCGTCAGGCGTGAACTTGCCGCCGAACTCGGCGACGGCGTCGGCTCCGTACGCAGCGACGATGCGGTGCAGCTCGCTCCCGCGCTCGGACAGGGAAGGGATCACCAGCTGTGACTCGGTGTCCACAAGGTGAGGCGCACTCGTCGAGCAGACAACAAGCAACACGCGCGCATCCGGCTTGCGTCGGAGCTCCTCGACCTCGGGGAAATCCGGCGGGAGCCGCCACCTCCACACACACAGCGTTCCACCTGTGGCAGCGTCCAGAGCTTCCAATCCGCGCTTGTAATTCGGAGCCGCACGCGCGGTTTCCTCTGGCTTGCCGACGCGTCGAGGATCGCAGACGATCAATGGTCGATCTGGTCCGATCGTATGCTGATGCAGCAGCCTCGCGATCGAGATGTTGGCGTTCTCGGCGCACAGCAACAGCGGCTCTCGGTGCATCACCGCCATGCGTATCGAGCGCAGCGCCAGGTCGACCTCCTCGCGGCGCTCCGTGCTCCAGCCGAGAAGGCGCTCGAGGACTTCCCTCAACACGCGCAGCCGCGGACTCTCGGCAATCATCGTGATCCCCCCGATACGGATCTCGATGCCCGGCGTGAGCGGAAACGGCGATGCCCGCGTCTCGCCGTCGAGCCACAGTCCATTCTTGGACGCGAGGTCACCGAGCAGCCATCCGTCGGGACGTTCATAGGTGAGCTGCGCGTGCCGCCTCGAGACGCGTCCTTCAGCGTCCTGCAAGCGGAGCCAACATCCTTCAGCCGCACCAATCATACGCGTCTCGCCCTTCGCGAGCGGTGTACTGGGCAGCGGATAGCTTGCCTCGCTGGCCCATCGTCGCAGGTGCGTGACCTCGTCGTGGAGGAGCCACTTGTGCGGTCCGGCCTTGTCTGTGCTGGTTGCCATGAGTTCATCAGTTCAGAAGCTGCCGGACGAGCGGGCAGGGTCGCCATCCTCAGAACTGCCTCGTGAGGCTCACCGTGACGCTTGACCTCGACGGCAAAACCGTGATGCGTGACGAGCGTGCGGGGCTCGGCTCACGTGCGAGCCAGTAGACAGCGAAGGCCCCAAGGGCTACCCCGAGGCCGAGGCTCGTGTAGCCGACCGCCGCGGCTCTCGGGTAGCTGTACTTGCAGTCAGGGTCTCTGTTGCAGCCATACTCCTTGGACAAGCTGAATGCGCCGAGCGCCAATGCCCCAGTGGCACCGGCGCCGGCGGCATAGCCGAGCCATGGTCGTGAGTCGAGCGGACTCGCGACGACCTCGGCCGATCCGATCGGTACGACGTGAGGAGATTGCTTCCCCGTTGTGAGAAGCCGGGCGAGGTCGCGCAGCTTGAGTTCGTCGCGCGCGCCGGTGACATGGGTCTCACCACTCCAGCGCACGACGCCGCCGCGATATGCGCGATCGTAGTAGTAGCCGTAGACCGCAAGGTAGTCGCGTTCTCGCCGAACGCCGACGAAGATCAGCGAGAGCTCCCCACCCATTCGCAAGGCGATGGGACGCACGTACCTTCCTTCTGTGACGCCCTCTGTCAACATCAAGCCGACCCACTGCTTCGAGACATGGAGTACGGAGTCAAGGCTCCAGTCGATATCGAGTGTGGCCGGGTGTCTGGAGTCCATGGTGACGTCATAGCGAAGCATCTGGCGGCCAACGCGGGCGATGATGCAGTACGGTCCGGGGAGCTGGTCGGCAGCGAAGGTTGCGCCCCGTCCGACGAGAAGACCATTTACGAACAGCTGCGCGTCGGGCTCACTCACGCTGATGGCGAGGTTGGCTCGCCTGGCGGTGTCGAGGCTCTTTCTCACCTCGTTGTAGAACAACTCTCCCGGGGGACCGAACATCCTTCTTGCCACGGGCTCGCGAGAGCCGCGGATATAGGTGGTCATTGCCTCGCGAGCCTTGGCGTCAAGGTCGTTCTTGGCCGCGACGAGCTCCGGGAGGATGGGGCTGGGTTTGCCGGTGCGCTTCTCGGCGTCCTTCTCGGGCCTGATCTTCTCGGCGACCTGTTCGGACAGCTTCTTGTAGGTCAAGGCGAGCGCTACCTGTGCGCGCGCCATCGCGGATTTCACGTCGGCGTCCTCCACAGCCAGACCGTAGTTTGCGTCTGCCTCGGCGAGCGCCGTGGTGAGCTGGACGAGCGCGGTATCGTAGCTGACCTTGATGTATGACTTGGCTGCAAGCTCCAGCTTGTCGATGAGCATGTCGCTCGTGAGACCAGGGTCTGTGATCGCCGGCCGGGGCGCGTGGAACAGAAACGGTGCGATGTGCTCGGGGCGTGCAACGGCATGGTTCTCGCCGAGCTCGTCGCGAAGGATGGCCATGATTGCGTCTGCCTCGTCGGGGCGCGAGGCGTGGTACTGCTCGAGCACGACCTGTGCTCCAGCTGGTCGTGCATCGATCGCTGCAGCGACGGAGAGCGCCGCGGCGGCGAGTGCTACCATGATATACCGCATCCTGCTTCCCCTTCGGGCCCCTTACTTGGCCTGGTCAGCGCCGAGGTCTGCGGGCGCCACGCGAGGATCGCCATCGATATCCCGCGATGCGATCCCTGTCAGGTCACTGGTCGGGTCTGCCGCCCGTCGGGCAGGGCTTCCGGGCAGGATATGCAGGTCGCCCTTGGCAGCGTCGACGAAGGCCGGGTCAGAGGACGTATTGCTGGTGCCAGGTGGCAGTGTTCCCGGGCGCACGATCGAGTAAGAGTGCTTGCAGGTCCCGCCAAGCTGTTCGAGGTTGGAGAGGGTTCCGTTCTCGCTCATGATGTTGTTGCGGGCGGTGAACATCGCGCCGGCGGCGCACTGGATCGCTGCACCGAGCCCGTCCTGCACCTGGTTCCGGCTGAAGCTGTTGAACTCGAGCCGGTTGGCGGCATTCTGCGGCGTGCTGATGGCGATCCCTCCGATCGAGGTGTTGATCCCACCGTTGTTGTAGAACACGTTACCGACGATGGCGAACGTGCCGCCGCTGATCGAGACTCCGCCGTCCTGGTTGCCGCTGATCGTCGACTGCGAGATGACGAGCGAGCCGCCACTGAACGAGATCCCGTTGGACTGGTTGCCGCTGATCGTCGACTGCGAGATGACGAGCGAGCCGCCGTTGATCGAGATCCCGCCGCCCACGTTGTTCGTGACCTTCCCGCGATGCAACTCGATGGCGCCGCTGCTTCCTGCCGGCATCGAGATGCCGATGCCCGTCGCACCGGAGGCGCCTGTGACCTCGAGATCGTAGATCGCGACGTGCGAGGAGCCGCGCACCTCGAGGAGCAAGCCGTTCTTGGTTGTCGTGAGCTGCGCGCCCGGATCGCCGAGCAAGGTCACGTCCTGGTCGATGATCGAGACCGTGGCGCCCGCGTCGGTCGTTCCCGAGAGCTTGATGTAGCGCCGGCTGGTCTGGAGCGCCGTGCTCAGGCTGGTGCAGGGGTTCGCCTTCGTGCACGTGGGGTTGTCGCTGCCGGCGGGTGCCCGGGCGACATAGGCGACGTCGGCCTGGCTCGCACAGCTCCCATCGGCGAGGCACACGGCTGAGGTCGCGCACTGTGCGTGAGCGGTGCACGCTCCGCACTGGTCACTGCTGGCGTTGCAAACTGGAGTCGTGCCCGTGCAGGCCCCCGGTTGCGCGGAGGTACACTGGACGCATGTGTTTGCGGCGCCGCAGACCGGCGTGATGCCCTTGCACGCTGCGGCCTGGTCGGTCGTGCACTGCACGCAGATGCTGGCCGACACGTTGCAGACCGAGGGTGCGGTGCATTGCTCGTTCGAGATGCACCCCGGCTGTCCATCGATGGTGGCGGGAGGTAGCTCGCAGTTGTGGAGGACGTGGTCCTCGCAGTAGAGCGGGTTGGGACGGCACGCGGAGAGCGTCAGGAGTGCGGCGATCAAGAGCGCGGCGAAGCTAGGCATGGTTCCCTCTTGCTAGAAGCTCGTGGCCCAACCGACGATGCCGCCGTGGGGCAGGGACGCTGCGATGGGTGTGGAACGACTCTGCGGCCGGAACCAGAGATACAGGCCGACGCCGAGTGCAACGCCGCCGGCGGTAGCGACGACAAGACCCGGACCGCTGTACAAGAACCGCGGTTCTTCAACGGGCCCGTGTGAAGGACCACGCGTCAGGGAGTAGGCGGTGCCAGCGGCAAGGGCAACAGCGCCGATGCCCCCAACCAGGACGGGGACGAGGCGCGATGGCGTGTCGTGGGGCTCGGCGATGACAGGCTCGGAGGACGTCAGCGTGGCGGTGAGCCCGGTCGTCTGGCCTTCCGTCGTGGTGACGTGCTGGGAGTAGGGGCGGTAGCCAGAGCGCTGGATCTGTATCTGGTGAGCTCCGGGGGGCACCTGGATGGTCACATCGCTGGTACCGGTCCACGTGCCATCGATCGTGATCGAGGCTCCCGGAGGAACGGTGTGAATCTCGATGGCGGTCTTGCCGGCTCGCGCGATCGTCCTCTCGAGGAGAACGCTCGTGAGCTCCTGAGCGGATTCATCGAGCGCCTGGTCACTACATGGGTCGCAGAACCGTCGCTCGATCGAAGGGACCGCAGTGCTCTGGACGAGTACCTGGCCGATGACGACGACGGAGCCACCGCTGCCGGGATCGACCTGGACCACGACGACGCGGGCGATGCTCCTGGGCGTCGCGATCAGCGCAACGCATGGCCAGGGTCGATCGAGTGCGAGGCAAGCGATGATGTCGCTGGTCTCCTGCGGCGTGAAAGGCGCGTTCGCGACGGTCCAGGACGCCTGACGTACGGTTCGAGTGACCGCATCGGTCACGACCTGGCGCTCGTGCGCCTTCGCCGTCCCATAGACGAGGACCGCACCGGCCTGAGCGCGGACGATGGTGGGTGCGATGGCGATGCCCAGGGTCGCGGCGATGAGGACGTGAGCAGCTCGCATGGTCACCAGGACTCCTCGACGCGGGTGCGCTTGTCGACGCTGACCGTCACGGGGATCGACTTCTCGATCGCGAGATCCTTGTTGACGAGGCGAAGCCGATGCTGACCGGCGCGCACTCGGATGCTGAGCGGAGTGGGCCCGATGGACTTGTTGTCGAGCCAGACCTCCGCGTAGGGATCAACTGACACCACGAGCTCTCCGGTCGCCGTGACGCCTGGCTTGAGACCATCATTGGCGCTTGCAGTCGGGGGGGCAGGCAGTGGGCTCGTCTTGCTCGGCTTGATCGCCTCGGCGCTCGCGTTGTCGTGGGGCTTGCTCGGCTTCGCTACCTCGGGTGCTGCATCACGGGGCTTCGAGGTCGGCTTGCTCGACGATCCGACAGTCGGCGACGAGCTCGACGCCTCGACGCGGGTATCAACGCCGGGGGACTTCGGTTCGACTTGCGCGGCGCCTGGTGGAGCAGCGGCGAGCTCGGGTGCGGTCGCTGATGCTTCGTTCAGCGACGGGCCTAGCTTCCACCACCACGCGAGTCCGACACCGACGCCACCCATGAACATCCCCAGAACCAGCGCGGCGACGAGACGCAGGGTGTTACGACGGCGAGTGATCGTGCCAGTCGCGCTGACCAGCTTCTGTACCGCCAGGCCAATCCCTGGAGAGGCTGTATCATCCGTCGCCGGCGTGGGCGTCGGACTCGAGAACCGTGCCGCCGCGTAGACGGTCAGCCCGGGTCCCATGGAGACCGTGTCCGAAAGTCGCGCGATTGCCTCCTCGACGCTCTGGATGCGCTTCCCCCGGTCATGTTCGAGGCATCCCATCACGGCATTGTCGAGCGCATCAGGAATATCTGATCGGAGATCCTTGGGCCGCGGGAACGGCTCGTTGCCAGCTAGCTGAACCAGGCGCTCGTGGAGCGACTCGGCGAGGTACGGCCTGCGTCCCGTCAAACACTCGTAGAGCGTGGTTCCCAGGGCATAGATGTCGACGCGATGATCGAGGTCGCGGGGCGAACGAACCTGCTCAGGAGCCAGATAGCCCAGCGAGCCGACGATCTTCTTCGACCCGGTACGGATCGCCATGTCGAGGCGTGCCGTCAGCAGCTTGGCGATCCCGAAATCTGCAAGCTTTGCCCGGATGAAGCCATCCGTGCGAAGGATAAGCATGATATTCGCGGGCTTGAAGTCGCGATGGATGATCCCGATCTTGTGTGCAGCGGCCAGCGCCGAGGCCGGCTGCACGATGATGGAGAACACGAGATCGAGCTCCATCGGCTTGGTTCGCTTGGCGATGTATCCAGCGAGCGAGCCGCCGCTGCAATATTCCATCACCATGTACTGGCGCCCATCCTCGAGTTCGCCGGCCTCGAAGACCTGGACGACGTTGTCATCCTGGGTCATTCCGATTGTGTAGACCTCTTGCCAGAATCGCTGGAGCAGATCGGGATCTTCGTCGCTGTCGCGAGACAGCACCTTCACCGCGGCGAGCTTCCCCCCGAGCCGGTCCGCTTGAGCAAGCCAAACTTGACCCATGCCGCCCTCGCCGATCCGCCTCACAGCTCGATAGGAGCCGAACATGCGCCCCGTGAGGTCGTTCCTCGGCCTGGTGGTGTCCGTGGCGGTCACCGGGCCAGCTGGCTTGGCCGTGAGCATGCGAAGCTGAGGGAACCTGGGCGCACCATGGCGAACGGTCAAAGCTTGGTCGCGGGGCGCATCGAGCGCCTCGTCGCCGCGCACGTCCGACGCTGGCTGGAGTCGATCGCCTGGCACGTCGAGCGGCCCTCCTGGACGCTCACCGCTGGGGCCGTTCGGTGGTGAGGCTCCTGGCTGTATTCCCCCTGGCCGCAGCGTAACGACATCCGGAGGCGCGGCCGGCACCAGCACTCGTATCTCCGGAGGCGCACCCGGCGCCGGCGCCAGCGACCTCCGGGCATCTGGATCCTGCGGCGGAACTTCGACGGCCATGGTGGCGCGCAGCATACGCGGCCGGTCCCGCTGTGAAAACATACGGGAGACGAATCTGTCCTCGGTTTAGGCACCTCGGTCATACGATCCATGCGCCCAGCAAGCATTGGAACGAGCAAGAAGAGTGAGGCTGCTGACCCGGTGCGCCCGAGCACAAGGCAACCGGCGAACATCTCACGTTGAGTCTGACAGCCCCACGGGGCGAGTAAACCTGTGGCACTGACCTGTGGAAGTCGCGAGACACACATGCTGATGATGTTCCACGCACCGAACGCGATCGCGCGGCGGAGCACGAGGGGGTGGCGAGCATGTCGAACGAGCAGCGGCAGGACGAGACGACCCAGCCAGGGGTAGCGGTAGGTGCATCGATGGACATCGCCCGAGAGTTCCGGCGGCAGCTGTTCAACTTCCAGACGGCGAGGGATCAGCTATCCCACGAGCTCAAGAGGGGCGATGCAGGCTCTGCACTGGGCGAGCGTGTTACGCAAGTCGAACGGCTCGCGACCGCTGTCTCCTCGGCGTGGGACGCCGCCGGCGCAGCCATCGTTGCGATGGAGGAACAACTCGCCCGGGAAGCGGAGTTCATCGAGTACGCCCGGTACGCGATGGTGAAGAACGGCCCTGTCGTGGATGACGTTCTTCTTCGAACGCTCGCCTGGGCAGAGGGAACACCCGCCTATGACCGGCTGCGCGAGCTCGTAGCACGAATCGCAGCCCCCGCAGCCGAACCGCCGCCGACCAGACGCGAACATCGACCAACCAACGCAGGGTCAAACGCATGACACTTACATCAGCGAAGTTAGCCATCCGTCGCGTTCTGGATCTCGGCCGAGCGGTGTGGCGAGCTCTCCGTCCACGCTGGGCACCGCGCCAGCTGCCGGCGGACAGCTCGGCGGACCGGGTTGCGATCCGCGTGATCGACCATGGCCTGTTCTCCGTCGTGCGCGTCGGGCCGCAGTTCGGCCCGGCGCTCTACGCCAAGATGTCCGAGGTACTACAGGCGCCGCCGCGGTCCGGCCGACTGCTCGATCTTGCATCCGCGCGATTTGTCTCCCCCGACGTGTTCGAGCGCCTCGTTGTCGCATGGACAGCGCGACGCTACGCGATCCCGCGCCTCGGCATCCTGCTGAAGTTCGAGTCGTGGGTGTGGTTACGCAACCTGGCCTTGGCCGCGCTGCAACCCATCGCCGCCCGTGGCATTCGAGTCGGTGTGTTCTACGAGGGACAGGGCGATCACCTCGGCAGCTGGTTCTCGGGCGGCGAGGTCGTGCACGATGTTGCCGCGGCCGTGGCGGCAGTGGCCGCGCGCTGGCGTCCGTCGTCAATCTCGCCGTTCGTCCTCGACGAGCTCGCGAGGCTCGTCCATGCCTACAGCCGAACAGACGACTTGTCACGGCTGCTGACCGACCTTGGCCAGCTGAACCTGTCGTGCATCCGGGCAAACCGCGCCGAGGAGCTGGCGCGCGAAGTGCTCTACCACCTCCCTCCGGCCCCCTCTCAGGCGCGGCGCAGGGCGCTGCGCCTGAGAGCAGACGCGCTGATCGCACAAGGCAACTCGGAGGCTGGGGTGCTCGTGCTGCAACAGGAGCGAGCGATGACGCGTCTGCTCGATGCCCAAGAGACGCGCCGGGATACGCCGCGAGCGCGGCGCGCTGCTCCTCGCGACGAGGGGGGCGTGATCCGAGTTGCTGTTCCACCGATGGCCACGATCAACGGCCATGCGACCGAGCGACCGGGGGACGCATGACGAGCCAGTTTGAACGCGAAATGAGGTTGATCTGCCGGGCCTTCTTCGCCAAGGTTCTGGGGATCGCCGAGCACACCGTTCTCGATTCGGTGGGGGCGGTCTTCGCGTGTGCCCCCGCATGACACCGACGCGGGTGAGCCATCGAGCCGCAGCGGCGCCTCGTAGCCGCGCGGTGATTTCGTGCTCCGCGTGTCCCATGCTGGTTATCGATCGGATCCGCGGTGCGTGCGTGCTGGCGTCGTTGCGCTCGCGGTGTGTGGGCTGACCTCTTGCAAGCAGCGGCCGGCCGCTCCGCCCGCGGGAGCTGGCTCGGCAACGAGCGCGACCGCGCCTGCGACCGGCACCGGTAGCGGTGGCGGTAGCGCCTCGCCGGCGCCGGCGGCCGGACTCGCGTTCGACCAGGCCACGGACGACCCGCCCGAGGCGCCCGCGGTCGCGTTCGCCGGCAAGGTGCCCCGGCTGCCGGCGGTGTCGGCGGACGGCACCCTGCTCGCGGTGTTCGGCTATCCGGGATCCGGGCCGATAATGCCGCCGCCGATCGACATCGAGCTGCACCAGGTCGACAGCGACGTGATCCGCGAGACCCTGCCGCTGCTCGACGAGCAGGAGGCGAGCGCGGCGGGCGAGCGCCGTGACAGCGAGCGGTGGACACCGGCGGTGCGCAAGACGCTGGCGGATCGCGGCGCCGCGGCGCTCGCGCGGCTGCGCGGGTTTCGCTCGCTGGAGCCGGTGACGATCGATCGCGAGAGCAGCGGCGACGTCCGTCTGCCAAGCTCGGCGCGCTGGTGCTCGATCCCGCGATGAATCCAGTGGTGCGGTCGGCATCGAGACCGCGGTCGTGGCCGCCGTCGCGGCGCCGCTGATCGCGCTCGCGATGTGCGGAGTCGCGTGCACGCCTGGCCACCGCTGGTCGCGGTCCTCGGACTGCTGGCGCTCGACAATCTGGTCTTGCGCCTGCCGCGCATGGGGCCGTTCGCGTCGCTGCAGTGGAACTGGCAGGGCAAGCTCCTGGAAGTCGCGTGGGTCCTCGTGGTCGTCGCCGTGGCGCCTCGGCTCTCGCTGCGCGACATCGGGGTGACCGCGCCGCTCCGTCCCGGCTGGCACAGACCGGCGCTCGTGCTCGCCGGCGTCACGCTCGCGCTGCCGCTCGCGTTCACGCTGCTCGGCGCTCGCGACACGCTCACCCCGGAGGGCTGGTGCTTCGAGGCGACGATGCCGGGGATCGCCGAAGAGTTGGTCTACCGCGGCCTGCTTCTCGAGCTGTGCGATCGCGCGCTGGGACGGCCCTGGCGCATCGCCGGCGCGGACGTCGGCTGGGGTGTGGTCATCACCGCCGTGCTATTCGCCGCCGGCCACGCGATCGCCGTCGACCGCAGCGGCGCCCTGGACGTCGAGCCGCTGCTCGCGGTCGGCCCGCTCGTCGGCAGCCGACTGGGCGCGCTCGCGGCTCGGCTCGCTCGCGCCGCTGATCATCATCCACAACGCGAGCAACCTCGTGATCCTGCTCACCACGCTGTGGCTATCGACCTGACCCTGGCGCGCTCCTCCAGGCTCCACGCCACGATCTCGGGCGCTCGACCTGCGAGGTGAGTGCGAGGGCCGGTGTTGCTCGGGATGGGGTGGGTCGGTAGGCTTGTGCTCATGGGAACACCGACGCGTCGAGACGAGCTCCTGGACCAGGTGCTCGCGCTCCCCGTCGAAGACCGCGACTACATCGAGGCAGCCCTCGTGCGCGAAGCGTACGAGCAGGGTCGCCGTACCGACACGACCGAGGAGCTCGCCGAGATTGTGCAGCGCGCGAGCGATGCGCTCTCCGAACGCAGCACCGGCTTCTCACGCGAAGCGTCGGTCGCTCGCGCTCGTGCCGCTGTCGAAGCGGCGCGGGCAAAGAAGCCGTGAAGGACTTTCGCGTCGAAGCGATCACACAGACGGAGTTCGACGAAGCCGCGGTCTGGTGCGAGAGCCAGCGACCCGGCCTGGGGCGCGAGTTCATCGCAGAGGTCGACCGTGTCCTCGTCCGGATCGCCCATGCGGACTGGTTCGCGACGGCGCCGATCGCAACCAGGCCCGATCTCGAGATTCGCCAGATCAGGCGCGGCATCATGGTTCGCGCTCGCGCACCGTGGTTCCGCTGGTGGCACGACCGCAAGAGTTGGGAAGACGATCCGATGGGACCGATCTACGAGTGGCTGGAACAGGAACGCAGCGCCGAGTAAGGCCATTCGATCTTGTTAGTTCCCCGCCAATCCGGCCGTCACCGGCACGGACTGCATCGCCTGAGGAGGCACCGAGCTACATCGGTCCCCACTGGGCCGTGAGCCAGGCGAGCAGGCGCGTGGTCCAGTTGCGGACCTCGCTGCGCTGGTCGGGGGCGAGGCCCAGCGCATGCGGGCCGTGCGGGTACAAGGTGAAGTCGACCGGGACCGAGGCGCGCCGGCACGCCTCGGCGAAGCGCTCGGAGTGCGAGGCCGGGACGATCGCGTCCTCGGCGGTGGTCCACAGGAACACCGGCGGGTGGCCCGGCTCGACGTGGAGCTCGTTGGAGAACTCGCGGCGCACGGCGTCATCGGCGCGGGTACGGCCGAGGAAGTTCTCGACCGAGCCGGCGAACGCGCCTGCCGCGTAGCCGTCGACGAACGAGATCAGCGGATACGCGAGGATGACCAGATCCGGCCGCGCCGAGACCGACGCGGCGAGATCGTCGTCGGGCGACACCCACCGCGCGGGTCGCGTGCTGAGCAGGGACGCGAGATGGCCGCCCGCCGAGTAGCCGAGCACCGCCACGCGGGCAGGATCGACGCCCCAGGCGCGGGCGTTGTGGCGCACCAGTCGCACGGCGCGAGCCGCATCGGCATGGGCTGCGGGATGCGACGCGCCGTCGGCCTGCGTGCGGTACTCGACCTCGAAGCCGATCATGCCGTTTCGCGCCGCCCACGCCGCGGTCCCCGCCCCGCTGCCGTCGCAACGCGCGTAGCCGCCGCCGCGAAATACCACCAGCGCCGGCCGCGCGCGCGAGCGGTCCGCGTCGGGAAACGAGATCGCCATCGCGGGGCGGGCGCGACCTGGCCACAGCTCGATCATCGATCACAGGATGCCAGCGCGGCGGTGGCGCGGGCGGATCGATGACCGGAAAACCGAGCCGATCGGTCGAACCTCGGCGCGGCGCTCGCGATAGGCTGCGCGAGATGCGCGAAGCGGCGATCCTGGAACAGCTGGCCGGCGGGCGGCCGATCGTCGAGCTGGCCCACGCGCGGCAGCGGACGTCGGGCGAGGTCGGCGTGCTGCGCCGCGACGGGGCGGTGACGGCGATCTGCGCCCACCGCGCGCACCTCGAGCGGCTGCCCGAGGCGATCGGCGAGCTGGCCGCGCTGGAACGGCTGGACGTCGGGGACAACCGGCTGAGCGAGCTGCCGGCGCTGCCGGCGAGCTTGCGGGAGCTCTACGTCCATGACAACCAGCTGGCCCGGTTGCCGGCGCTGCCCGCGCTGCAGGTGCTCGACGCCAACCGCAACCACCTGGCCGACGTGGCCGCGATCCGCAACGTGCGCTTCGTGTACCTCGCCGGCAACCGGCTGACGGCGGCACCGGCGACGTCGGGGGTGCGCTACCTGAACGTCGGCGACAACCCGCTGGGCCACCTGGCGGCGGCCGATGCGGCGGCCGATGCGGCGGCCGATGCGGCGATCGAGGAGCTGCGCGCCGAGGGCGCCGAGCTGGTGTCGCTGGCGATCGATGGGCTCGGTGGGCTGCGCGAGCTGTCGCTGCGCAACAACCGGCTGGCGGCGCTGCCGGCGTCGATCGGATCGCTGCCGCGGCTGCGCACGCTGGATCTGCGGGGCAACCAGCTCGACGAGCTGCCCGAGACGCTGCGCGGGATGCCGCTCACCAAGCTCGACCTGCGCTGGAATCCGCTGCGGGCGCGGCCGCGCTGGCTCGACGAGCTGGCGGGTCGCGGCTGCCTGGTCTACGTGTGACGCTCACCGTCGGGGCGAGCACCAAGCCACGCCGCGCTACAGGACGCCGCGATGGCGGAGCGGCTCGAGCTCGCCGGCGAGCGCCTCGAGGCCGCCGGCCGCGTAGACCACGAGCAGGCGCTCGGCGCTGAGGTGGCTGAGCACGACGTTGCGGAAGCGGTTGTTGTAGCGGGCGGTGTCGGCGGGGTCGAAGCCGAACCGGGGGGCGAGGCGGGCGAGCAGGACCTGGACGTCGGCGATGGCCGGGATCGAGAACGTGAAGTCGGCGTCCGACAGGTTGTGGATCGTGTACTCGGCGAGCAGGTTGGTCTGGCCGGCGGCGTTGAGATCGACGCTGCCGAGCTGGCGCAGCGGCGGCAGCCGCAGGTTGCCGGCGGCGTCGGGCGCCAGGTAGCCGGCCTGCACCGGGTCGACATTGGCGATGATCGCGGCAGCGCGCAGCCAGTTGACGACCTTGAACTCGTTGCCGAGCGTCGGGTTGGAGTGCGCCGATGCCTGCGCGATGACCAGCGCCGGCGGCATGCCGCGCGCGATCGCCTCGGCGATCCCGAGGATGTGGTGGCCGCCCGTGCGCGAGTCACCGGGCTGGCCGAAGTTGTCGGTCTTGCCGTTGCCGCCGAAGTTGAGCTCGGCGAACTCGCTGCCGTCGGCGTTCCACTGGAACACCAGCGGCTTGGCCCAGTCGTGCCACAGCGGCGCAGCGAGGATGACGTCCTCGTCGATGACGAACCGGGCGTTGCCGTCGGCGTCGCCGTAGCTCTGGCGGTACTGGTCGGCGAGTGCGACCGACGCGCGGTCGTTGTTGGCCTCGTGGATCGGCAGGCCGCCCGGGTACGAGTGATGGCCACCGAACGTGCTGCCCGGCGCGGACCGGAACGGCTGCGGCAGCTGTGGACACGCGGAGCCCTCCTGCAGCGCAGGCGGGAACACCCCGGCGCGCAGGCCCCCGGGGAAGCCGGCGCCATCGTCTGCGCTGACCAGACCCGCCGCGAGCAGCTTTGCGACCACCGCGTCCTTGGCGGCAGCGCTGGCCAGGCCGATACGGTGGCGGATGCAGACGCGCGGGTTCGCCAGGATGTCGAGCGTCGCCGCGCGGACCGCACGATCGCGGATCCGCTCGGCCTGCTCGATCAGGAAGCGCTCGGCCTGTGCGACGCGCGGCGAGCCGGCGGCGGTCGCGGCGGCGGTCGCGTTGCCGGCGCCGGGGACGGTCTGGTCAGCGGCAAACGCGGCGCCGCCAGGGAGGAGGGCCAGAACGGCCAGCGTGGAACCGGGACGGAACTGCATGGATCACCTCGGAGTTGGCGATCGGATGTACACACCCCGTTTGCTGTGCCGTGTGACTCCACGGCGACGATTGCGTGCCCTCACGACGACCGGGTGCGGAGCGCGCGTCGGGAACCACGGCGCCGTCTCCTCTGCCGTCACCCAGACGCCCATGGCGCCCTTGAATGTCGTGTATTGCGCAGCGGTGAACTTGAACGGGTGGGTGGTTGCGGCGGCGGGATCGGGAGCGAGATAGAATCCGCTCTGATCCGCGTGGCTCAGCGGTACGCCCGGCGCTGCAGCTCGTAGAGCTCGGCGTACAGGCCGCCGGTGCGGATCAGCGCGGCGTGATCGCCGATCTCGGCGATCCGACCACCCGCGACGACGAGGATGAGGTCGGCCATCCGCACGGTCGAGAACCGGTGGCTGATCAGCACGGTGATCGCGCCGGAGCCGGCCGCGGCGCGGCGGGCAGCGCCGGCGAACCGCTCGAACAGCGCGTGCTCGGTGGGCGCGTCGAGGCTGGCGGTCGGCTCGTCGAGGATGACCAGCAGCGGGGCGGTGCGCATCATCGCGCGGCCGAGCGCGACCTTCTGCCACTGGCCGAGCGACAGGTCGACGCCGCCCTGGAACTCGCGGCCGAGCTGGGTGGCGAGTCCGTGCGGCAGCGCCGCCGGCAGATCGCCGGCCGCGGCGCGGTCGAGCGCGGCGAGCACGCGGCCGTCGCCCCCGTCGAGCTGGGCGACGTCGCCGACGCCGATCGACTCGCGCGCGCGCAGCTGGAGCCGGCCGAAGTCCTGGAAGCCGGCGGCGATCCGGGCGCGCCAGGCGTCGACCGGCAGCCGCGTGAGGTCGACGCCGTCGACGGTGATCCGCCCGGTGGTCGGCTCGTAGAACCGGCACAGCAGCTTGACCAGCGTGGTCTTGCCGGCGCCGTTGTCGCCGACGATCGCGACCGTGCTGCCGGCCGGGAGCACGAGGTCGATGGCGTCGAGCACGACCGCGTCGCTGCCGGGATAGCGGAACGACACGCCGCGCAGCGCGATGCCGTCGACCAGGCGGTCGGGCGGCGGCAGCGGCGACGCCGGCTCGATCCGCGCGCGCGCCGCGGTGGCGTGGTCCATCAGCCAGAACAGCCGCTGCACCGCGCGGTGGGTGTGGATCAGCCAGCGCAGGTTGCCGGTGATCTCGGACAGCTGCTGGTTGAGCTGGCTGCCGAGCGCGAGCACCAGCACCAGCGCGCCGACGGTGGCGCGCCCGGTCACCGCCAGGTCGAGCGCGAGCGCCACGCCGCCGAGGTACCCGGCGGCGAAGATCGCCCAGCCGAGCGAGGTCAGCGCCGCGCTGCGCACCGCGCGGCGGACCCGGGCGCGCTCGAGCTCGTCGAACAGCGCGCGGCGGCGGCCGATCAGCTCGCCGGCGAGGCCGAAGATCCGGATCTCCTTGGCGGCCGACGCCTCGGTGGTGAGCTCGAGCAGGTGGCGCAGCCGGCGGCCGGCCTCGGCCTGCTCGACGCGCAGATCGTCGTCGGCGCGCTCGGCGCGGATCGTGGCGAGCATGCTGGGCAGCGCGAACACCGGCAGCACCGCGAGCAGCGGGTGCACGCCGGCGAGCAGCACCACCGCGCTCGCGGCGGTGGCGATCGAGGCCAGCGTCCACGAGATCGGGTTGAACGGGTTGGCCAGCGCCTCGCGCTCGGAGCGCACCAGCTCGACCTTGTCGAGGTAGTCGGGGCGCTCGTGGTGCTCGAGGCCGGGGATGCCGGCGGTGAGCGCCATCAGCCGGGCATCGACGTGGAGCTGGGTGTTCTCGCGCAGCCGCATCCGCACGTTGAGCGACGCCCAGGCGAACACCCGGCCGAGCGCGGTGATCCCGGCGATCACCGCGACGCCGCCCGCGGCGCGGCGCGCATCGTGCGCGACCATGCCGTCGACCAGGACCTTCATCCCGGCGGCGCGGAACGGCACCGACGCCTCCTGGCCGGCGGCGGTGATCACCGCCGCGACCGAGCGCGCGGCGTCGGCGGCGAACGACATGCGGATCATCAGGCCGAGCCCGCGCAGGAGGTCACGCATCGCGGCCTCCGCCGGCGCTGCCGGAGCCGCCGCCGGCTGCGTCGGTGAACCGCGCCGCCTGCAGCGCGTACATCTCGGCGTAGCGGCCGCCGGCGGCGACCAGCGCGTCGTGCGAGCCATCCTCGATCACGGCGCCGTGCTCGAGCACGACGATGCGATCGGCGCGCCGCACGGTCGAGAACCGGTGCGAGATCACGATCGTCGTCACGCCGCGGGTCAGCTCGAGGAAGCGCTCGTAGACCTCGGCCTCGCCGCGGACGTCGAGCGCCGCGGTCGGTTCGTCGAGCACCAGCACGCCGGCGCCGGCCTGGACCGCGAACAGCGCGCGCGCCAGCGCCAGCCGCTGCCACTCGCCGCCCGACAGCTGGATCCCGCCGCTGACCTGACGGCTGAGCGGCGTCTGCCACCCGGCGGCGAGCCGGCCGATCACCGCGCCGGCGCCGGCCTGGTCCGCCGCGCGCGCGAGCGCCTCGCGGTCGCCGCGGCGATGCAGCGCGCCGAACCCGACGTTGTCCTCGGCCGACAGCTCGAACTGCACGAAGTCCTGGAAGATCGCCGCGACCCGGCGGTGCCATGCCGCCGGCGCGAGGTCGCGCAGATCGATGCCGTCGACCGTGATCCGGCCGGCCTGCGGGTCGTACAGCCGCGCCAGCAGCTTGACCAGGGTGGTCTTGCCGGCGCCGTTCTCGCCGACGATCGCCAGCGAGCGCCCGGCCTCGATCTCGAGATCGAGCGCGGCGAACACCGGCTGATCGCGCCCGGCGTAGCCGAACCGCACGCCCTCGAACCGGATCGTGCGGCGCGGCAGATCGCCGGCGCTCGCCGCGCCCCCGGTGACCCCCGCGCGCTCGGCAGTCGTGCGCTCCAGCTCGTCCAGCTTGCCGAGCGCGTCGAACCCGGCGCCGACCATGAAGTGGAGATCGTGGAAGAACGCGACGATCGCCGCCGCCGCGATCGCGCCGGCGAGGGTGACCGCGTCGCCCACCGGCAGCTCGCCGGACACCGCCTGGCGCGCGGCGATCAGCGCGACGCCGGCCTCGGCCGCGGCGACCAGCGCGTAGACCGCGACCGCGATGATCCAGCCCTCGCGGCGCAACCGCCACACCTCGCGCATCACCGCGAGCCAGCCGGTGCGGTAGCGCTCGACCAGCCAGCCCGCCAGGCCGAACACGCGGGTCTCCTTGGCGATGTCGGGCGACAGCGCGAGCTTGCGCAGGTAATACGACCGGCGCATCTCCTCGGTGCGGCCGTACATCACCCGGGTCACGTGGTGCCAGTGCCAGCGGGTCGCCGCATAGGTCGGCGCGTACACCGCGACCAGCGCGAGCGCCGCCCACCACCGCCACGCGCCGACGATCGCGAGCGCGAGCGCGCCCTGCAGCCGCTGCATCCACACCCAGCCCAGCCCGAAGATCGCGCTGCCCGGCGACACGCCGAGCAGCGTGCCCTGCGCCCGCGCGATCGCGTCGAGCATCGCCGGGTCCTCGACGTGCGCGAGGCCGGGCGGCGCCGACATCGCCGTCATCAGCTGCTCGGTCAGCGCCTCGTCGAGCCGCCGCGCCAGCGCGTTGCCGACGTCCTGCTGGATCGGCGCGAGCAGCCGCTGGATCAGGTACAGCGCGCCGAGCGCGCCGAACGCCAGCCACGCGCGACTCGCGTCGCCGTCCGCACCACCCGCGCGGCTGACCGCGGCGACCAGCCCGCCGGTCGCGACGGTGAACGCCGGCGGCAGCGCGCCTCCGCCCACGATGCACGCGACGTACCCCAGGGTCAGCCGGCGATCGACCTCGAGCGCCCGCGCGACCAGCCGCATCGCCGGCCATCGCCGGCCGAGCCGCCGGAGCGCGCGCATCGTGCGCGTGGCTCGCCGAGCTCGAGCATCGTCGGGCATCGCAGGCGAGACCGTAGCAGGGTTCTGACCCTCGGTACGGGGCCGCCGCACGGGTTACGCGGTGGACCGTCCGCGCGGCGAGCGGCCCGAGCGCGCTCTTGATCGATCGCTGAACTGACCGAAGCGACGAGCGCGAGCCGGTTCACTGCATCGGATCCGGATGATATTTGATTGCACAAGCGGAATACCTGATCTGTTCGTCGCAAACTCCGACGGTGCTGGGCCGGCGTCGACCACGTACACGTACCTGCCGTCGGGAACGCTCAGCATCACGCCGAACCACGGGCCGATGCAGGGTTCGACGCTCGTGACGCTGCAGGGTGACGGCCTGGCCGCCGGCATCGTCAAGTTTGGCGGGGTGGTCGCGACCGGAGTGCAGTGCTCGAGCTCGACGACATGCACGGCGTACGCACCGCCGCACGACCCGGGCGCCGTGGATGTGAGCCTGACGATCGGCGGCGTCACGGAGCTATCGCAGAATCGGTTCACCTTCGACGGGCCGGAGATCACCAGCGTGACGCCGAGCTCGGGGCCGATCACCGGTGGCACGCAGATCACCGTCCATGGCATCAACCTGGCCGACACATCCGAAAATGGATTTCTCGCAGCAGCGCGGATCGGCAGCGTGTCGATCGGCAATGTCGCCTGCGGCCGCGAAGGGCTGTTCGAGGCATCGTGCAGCATGGTCACCCCATCGCTGTCTGCGGTCCCGGGGTCGCCTGTGGACGTCCAGCTCACCATCACCCATGTGACGGGCACGCGCGTCGCGACGAAGATCACGGCCGCGGATCACTTTCGCTACACGCAGCAGCCCGCGCTGGTCGACCTCAACTTCACCGGCACCGCCATCGGCGGCGCCACGGTCACCGGCACGGTCGTGCTCGACGGCAATGCACCGACGGGCGGCGCCCTCGTCTCGCTGTCGCTCGGTGCCGCGTCGCCGGCCGGGGTCATCGTGTTTCCCGCCAGCGTCAACATCCCGGCCGGCAGTCTGAGCGCCAACCTCCCGATCACGGTGGTGAACCAGAACTTCACTGGAAACGTCACGCTCGTCGCTCGATACGCCGGCACGACCGTGTCGGGAACGCTTGCCGTGCGACCGACGCTGCCGCCGACGCTCGGTGGGATCGCCTCGCAGTGCGGGGGCGAGATCACCACCGACACGATCACGCTGCGCGAGCCGGCACCGCCAGGCGGTGGCGTCGTGCTGCTGCATTCGGACAGCACGGCGGCGACGGTTCCCGCCAGCGTGACCGTTCCGGCCGGCGCGAGCTCGGACACGTTCGCGCTGTCGATCGCGCAGCCGGCGACCACGCAGACCGTCCACGTGAGCGCAACGTACTACGGCATTGCTTCCAGCACGGTGACGTTCACGGTGCTGCCGGCGGCAGCGGTCCGGTTGTCACTGTCGCCAAGCTCGGTGGTCGGCCCGGGTTCATCGACGGCGACGGTGTCGCTGTGCGCGGCGGCGCCGACGCCGGGCGCCGCGGTGATGCTGGCGTCGAACTCCACGGTGGCGAGCGTCCCTGCGAGCGTGACCGTACCGGCAGGCAGCGTGTCCGCGACGGTCGCGGTCTCGACCGCGGTGGTCACCACACAGCGGACCGCGACGATCACCGCCAGCTATCGCGGCGCCGCGGCGAGCGCGAATCTGCTGGTCAAGCCACGCTCGCAGGTGTGCACGCCGCCGGCACAGCTGTGCACGTGCTCGAGCGGTGCCACCGGCTGCTTCACGACGTCGCAGCAGTGCTTCAACTTCTGCGCCGGTCAATAGCAGCCTCCTGCGAGCGCGCTGGCCACAGCTCGATCATCGATCACAGGATGCCAGCGCCGCAGCATCAGACGCGTCGATCGTGAGGCGAATGAGCGATATCACCTCATCTGTGAGGCACTCCCGGCATTGCTGACGATCATCGGTGCTCTCCGATCGTGAAAGCGCCATGAAGACCACCAGGTGAGAATACGCGCACGCAATCATGCGCGGAGTCGATATCCCGTTTCCGGATCGAGCAGCGTACCTTCTCAGCAGTGCTTCGCCGTCCGGGGCACCCACAGGAGGACCGTCATGTCGAGCTTTCACGGGAACCCGCGCCACCGATCCACCGTCATCTGGGTGCTGAGCGCGCTGCTGGGTGGCCACGGCGCCGCCCTCGCCGACGATGGCGACGGACCACGTCCGATCAGCCTGCTCGCGACCGTCCCCACGCCGGGCGCGCCGCTGATCGCATTCGACATCAGCTGGGTCGACGCCGACACCCAGATGTACTACCTCGCCGATCGCTCCAACGCGGCGATCGACGTGGTGGACGCCCGGCACAACCGCTTCGTCCGGCAGATCCATGCCGGGTTCCGGGGGTTCACCGGCAGCAACGATACCTCGGGGCCCAACGGCGTCACCGTGTCCGGACACTGGCTGTTTGCCAGCGACGCCGGCAGCCGGATCGTGGCGATCGACCTGCGGTCCGATACGCTCGCCGATGTCGCGTTCACGGGCGGCGCCCCCGGACTGCGGGCCGACGAGCTCGCCTTCGACCCCGGCGATGGCGTGCTGCTGGTCGTCAACAACGCGGACAGTCCCCCGTTTGCCACGCTGATCCACGTCGACCCGCGCAGCGGTCATCTGACGGTGGGCCACCGGATCACGTTCTCGAACGCGACCAACGGCGCCGAGCAGCCGCTGTGGGACCCCGCCACCCGGAGGTTCTACCTCTCGATCCCCGAGCTCGGCGGCAACGCGCCCGACGGCGCGGTCGCCCGGATCAACCTCGACGGCACGCTCGAGCGGCTGTTTCCCGTCCAGGCATGCCAGCCCGCCGGGCTGACCCTGGGGCCCGATCAGGACCTGCTGCTCGGCTGCAGCGTGATCTTCGATACCGCCGGTCAACCCTGGTCGCCCACCGACCCGCGGACCGCCGCGCCGGTCCAGGTCATCATGGACGCCCGGACCGGCGCGATCGACGCACGCGTGGCCGGCGTGGCCGGCTCCGACGAGGTGTGGTTCAACCCCGGCGACGGACACTACTACACCGCGTCGCGCGACAATCCGAGCGGCCCCGCGCTCGGCGTCATCGATGCCCGGCGGCAGAGGCTCCTGCAGGTCGTGCCGACGTTCAACACACCGGCGACGGCACCCGCCCCGCGGGGGACCTCGCACTCGGTCGCGGTGAACCCCCACAACAACCACGTGCTCGTGCCGCTGCCGGCCGGCAACGTCTTTCCGGACTGCCTGAACGGTTGTATCGGCGTGTTCGGCGCGGCGGCGGGCGACAGCGACTGACACCCGGCGCCTCGCCGATAGCTGCCGACCGCCCGGTCGACCTACCGAGTCCTACAGGGGCGGCTCGGCGACGAACATGGCGGTGCTCGTCAAGACTGTGATATGACCGAAGGTACGCGCGCAGGGACTGGCCGTGTGTCGCGTCTGGAGGTGCGTTCATGGTCCGGATTCCAAGGCTGGCGATTCCCTCGCTGATGCTCGTCGCCGCCTGCGCGGCCTGCTCGTCCTCGAACCGGCAGCAGGGAGATCCGGGGGATCCCGGTGCTGGCCCGAAGCCCGGCGGTCCGATGGGGCCCGGCACCGCGAGCCCGGGGACGTCGACCGAGCGGCCGGAGGTCTCGCTCGGCATGACGATCCTGGCGCGCGATGCGGCCGGCGCGCCGCGGCTGACCCGCGCGATCCGCCCGCGCCCGATGGCCGCCGGGATGACCGCTCCGCTCGCCGCGCGCGATCACCTCGCCGCGCTCGCGCCGCTGTGGGTCGACCGCGCGAAGCCGATGGCGCTGGCCGAGCTCGGGACGCAGGAGCTGCGCAACGGCGCCACGATCGTGCGGCTCGCCCAGAACGTCGGCGGCGTGGTGGTCGACCAGGGCGAGATCCGCGTGCTGATGCATGCCGGCGGCGCGCTCGCCGCGGTGTCCGGCACGCTGCTGCCCGACATGGCGCCGCCGAGCTTTGCGTCGTCGGCGAGCGCGATGCTCGACCACGCGCTCGACAGCCAGTTCGGCACCCAGCGGCCGCGGCCGGCGATCAGCGATCTCGGCGAGCAATCCGGGTGGCAGAAGCTCGAGGTCGCGCCCGATCCGCGGGTCCGCGTATCCGAGGCGCGGGCGCGCCGCGTGATCGCGCGCGACGGCACCGCGCTGACCGGCGCGTGGGAGGTCGAGGTGTTCGGCGAGGCGCCGCCCGATCCGCTGGGCGATCCGACGATCCCGGCGCCGACGGCGCGGCGCTACGTGATCGGCGACGCCGCCGCCAAGATCCTCAGCGACACCAGCCTGATGCAGAACGACGCGTTCGTGTACCGGGTGTATGCCGAGACCACCGGCAACCGCCGGCCGCTCGACGGCCCGCTCACCGACTTCTCGCCGCACCCGACCGGATTCCCCGACGGGTCGGCGCCGACCGGCACCGTGCCCTCGAACCTGGCGATCATGGAGGCGTTCAACGGGCCGCTCGACAAGTGGCTGTCCGACACCGCCACGACGACGTCGGGCAACAACGTCAATGCGTTCTCGGATCTCGACGGCAACAACGTGTTCTCGGCCGGCGACGTCCGCCCCGAGGTCCGGTCCCGCCGCGTGCTCGACTACCGCTACGACACCACGCTGGAGCCGCTCGCGACGCCGGACCAGATCAAGGCGGGTGTCGTCAACCTGTTCTTCCTCGATAACTGGATGCACGACTGGTGGTACGAGTCCGGCTTCACCGAGGCGACCGGCAACGCGCAGGTCGACAACCTCGGGCGCGGCGGCGTGGCCGGCGATCCGTTCATCGCGCTGGCCCAGGCCGGCGCCAACAACGGCGCGCGCGACAACGCGACGATGGCGACCCCGGCCGACGGCGCATCGCCGCGCCAGCGGATCTTCCTGTTCACGACCACCTCGGTGATCGCGCTGACCACGCCGGCGGGCACGCCGCGCGCCGAGGGGTTCAGCGCGCCGCCGCACGCGTTCGATCTGACCGGCGCGGTCGCGATCGCCGACGACGGCACCGCCCCGGGCAACGACGCCTGCCAGCCGATCCAGAGCAACGTCGCCGGCAAGATCGCGCTGATCACGTTCTCCGGCGTGTGCGGCTCGGCGGTGACCGTCAACAACGCCAGGGCCGCCGGCGCGATCGGCGTGATCCTCGCCGACGGCGCGCTCGAGGATCCGCGCGCGTTCGCCGGCAGCGCGGCCGCCAACATCCCCGGCGTGGCGATCGGCAAGACCGACGGCGAGACCCTCGCCGCGGCGGTCGCGGCCGGCCCGGTGACGGTTGCGCTGCACAGCGCGCCGTTCGGCGTCGAGCGCGACGGCGATCTCGACAGCGGGGTCAGCGGCCACGAGTGGGCGCACTACCTCCACCACCGGCTCGCGGTGTGCAACACCGGCCAGCAGTGCGGCGGGATGAGCGAGGGCTGGGGCGACTTCAACGGCCTGCTACTGCAGCTGCGCGACGGCGACAACCGCGATGGCACCTACGCGCAGGGCTCGTACGCCGACGCCAGCGGCACGCCCGACGCCGCGTACTTCTCGGTCCGCCGGTTCCCGTACAGCCGCGATCGCACCAAGAACGCGCTCAGCTTCCGCCACATCGCCGACGAGAACCCGCTGCCGACCACGACGCCGGGCCGGCTCAACGGCGCGGCCAACAGCGAGGTCCACAACGCCGGCGAGGTCTGGGCGCTGATGATGTTCGAGGCGTTCAACACGCTGATCGACGCGCACGGCGTGCCGGTCGGCCGCCGCCGGATCACCGACTACTCGGTCGCCGGCCTGCTGCTGACCCCGCCCGAAGCGACGTTCGTCGAGGCGCGCGACGCGATCCTCGCGGCGGCGAGCGCGCTCGACACCGACGACCTGATCCTGATCGCGGCGGCGTTCGCCGGCCGTGGCGCCGGCAGCTGCGCGGTCGCGCCGAGCAACGCGGTGCGCACCAACAACGGCGTGATCGAGAGCGGCACCCTGGCCGGCAAGCTCGAGCTCGGCGGGCTCAGCCTCGATCCGATCAAGCCGGGCCAGCCCGGCCTGCTCCACGCCACGATCGCCAACGGCGGGCCGCTCACCGCCGAGCAGGTCGTGGTGTCGGCGAGCACCGAGACCACCGGCGTGCAGATCGGCGCACCGATCACCATCCCGCTGCTCGCGCCGTTCTCGAGCGTCGATCTGACGATCCCGGTCAAGCTGCTGCCGACTGCGCCGACCGGCAGCAACCTGGTGATCACCGTGAAGGCGATCGGCCAGCAGACCTGTGATCGCAACGGGGTGACGGCGGTGTTGACCACGCCGATCAGCTCGCTCGCGATGGCGAGCGCGGCGAGCACCGCGGCCCTCGGCGAGGCCAGCATCGTCGCGACCTCGCAGGCGCCGGCGACCAGCCTCGACGCGGCCGACAGCCAGGTCTGCATCCTCACCGACACGCCGTAGTCGACACCCCGGATCCACGGCCGGGGAAGAACGCCGGATGGATCTCCGGTACGGTAGCGCGATGTCGACGTCGATGTTCGCCCTGCCGGAGGGAGCAGCCGCGTGAGCGCATCGGATCCGGGCCAGGGGCCCCCGGACGGCGGGCGCGCGATGGATCACCCGATCTCGGCCATCCAGGACCAGATCCTGTTCCACGGCGAGCTGTGTCCGGACGATACGAGCTATCACGTGCCGTGGCACGTCCGGCTGCGCGGCCGGCTCGATCGCGAGGCGTTCGAGCGGGCGCTCCACGCCGTCGTCGCGCGGCACGCCGCGCTGCGCACGCGCTTCGTGTGGTCCGGACCGCGCCGGGTCGCGCGCGTGTTCGACGAGCCCGTCGTGGCGCTCGAGCACTACGACCTGCGGGCGCTCGCCGGTCCGCGGCGAGCTGCGGTGATCGCCCGGGCCGTGGACGAGGTCATCGCGCGCCCGTTCGCGCTTGCCGCCGATCCGCCGATCCGCGCCACGCTGCTCCACGTGGACGACGAGGAGCATCGCTTCGTGCTCGTCACGCACCACATCGTGGTCGACGGCTGGTCGCTCGGGGTCCTCGTGCGCGAGCTCGCACGCGCGTACCGGGCGCTGCGCGACGGCCGCGCGGTCGATCTGCCGGAGGTCGAGCTGCAGGCCCACGAGGCCCCCCGGCCGACCGAGGCCCGCCGCGACCAGGATCTCGCGTACTGGCGGGACGCGCTGGCCGGGGCGCCGACCGAGATCGATCTGCCGGCCGATCGGCCGCGCCCCGAGATCGCCACGTGGCGCGGCGCCCACCACCGGATCCGGGTCGAGCCGGCGCTCGTGGCCGAGGTCACCGCGCTCGCGCAGGCCTCGCGGGTCACTCCGTTCATGATCCTGCTCGCCGCGTTCCAGGCCGTGGTGGCGCGCCTGGCGCGCGTGCAGGACTTCCTCGTCGCCGTGCCGACCGCCAACCGCGTGACCCGGCGCCTCGAGCGCGCGGTGGGGATGTTCGTCAACCTGCTCCCGATCCGCGCGCGACTCGGCGCCACGACCACCGGCCGAGCCGCGATCGCCGGCGCGAGCCGGGCGGTGCTCGACGGCCTTGCGCACGCCGCCGTCCCGTTCGTCGACATCGTCCGCGCGATGAATCCGCCGCGCAGCCGGGCCCGGGAGCCGCTCTGTCAGCTGCTGTTCCAGATCGCGCCGTCCCTGGACCTCGACGCGCCCGTCCCCGGGCTGACCGTGGAGCAGCTGCCGATCGAGGACCACCGGAGCCGGTTCGATCTGGTGGTCTCGTTGTGGGAGATCGCCGGCGGGCTGGAGGGCTACTGGGAGTACCCGACCGATCTGTTTGACGAGCCCACGATCGCGGGCTTCGCGGAGCGCTACGAGCGCCTGCTGCGCGCGCTGGTCGCTCGACCGGACCAACCGCTGGCTGCGCTGTGGGACGAAGGACCGATCGCATGACCTCGCTCCCACCGTTCGAGAGCTTCGTGGCGCGGTTTCGCGGCGTCGCCGCTGCGCACCGCCGGCGTCCCGCGCTGCGCAGCGAGGCCGAGAGCGGGGCGGAGATGATGACGTTCGGGGAGCTCGACGAGCGCTCCGACGCCCTAGCCGAGGCGTTGCACGCCAGGCGGGTCGGCCGGGAGACGATCGTCGGACTGGCAGCCGATCGCTCCACGGACGCGATCGTCGGACTGCTCGGGATCTGGAAGGCCGGGGGCGCCTATCTCCCGATCGATCCCGCGCTGCCCCGGGAGCGCATGAGGTTCACGCTCCGCGACGCGCGCGCGACGATCCTCGTCGCTGCGGGACCGAGCGAGCTCGGGGCGTTGCCGGACGTCGAGGTCGTGCGCCCGGACCACCCTCGCGCCGCGCAGCGGACCGCGCTTCCGGACCTCGGCGAGCGCGACCTGGCCTACGTCATCTACACCTCGGGCTCGAGCGGCAAGCCCAAGGGCGTCCTGATCGAGCACCGCTCGCTCCCGGCGCTCTGGCAGGGGCTCCGAGCCCACCTGCCGGAGCTCCCGCTCGACCAGCGCACGGCGACCATCAACGCGCCGCTGTCGTTCGACGCCTCGCTCCAGCAGCTCGTCTTGCTGCTCGACGCCTACACGCTCCACATCGTCCCGGGCCACTGCCGCACCGATCCCGGAGCGTTCCTGGATCTGATGACGGCCGGGCGGATCTCGGTCCTGGACTGCACGCCCACGCACCTGAACGCACTGCTGGCGAGCGGGTTGCTCGCGCGCCCGTTCCCTTCGATCCTCCTCGTCGGGGGAGAGCCGATCTCGACGCGCGCGTGGCAGGCGATCGCGTCCAGCGACAAGATCGCGTTCAACGTCTACGGCCCGACGGAGACCACGGTGGACGCCACGATCCAGCGGATCGATGCCAGCTCGGCGGAGGTGACCGTGGGCCGTGCGCTGCACCCGGCGATCCGCGTTCGCGTCCTCGACGATCGACTGCTGCCCGTGCCGCCGGGAGCCGTCGGGGAGCTCTGCATCGGCGGGCCCGGCGTCGGCCGGGGATACCTCGATCGCCCCGAGCTCACGCGCGAGCGCTTCGTCGTGGACCCATCCGATCCCGAGGCCGGTGCGCTCTACCGGACCGGCGACCTGGCGCGCGAGCTCCCCGGCGGGTCGATCGTCCTCGTCGGTCGCCGCGATGATCAGGTCAAGATCCGCGGCTACCGGATCGAGCTCGAGGAGATCCGGACCGCGCTTGCGTCGATCCCCGGCGTGCGTGGCGCGGCTGTGCTTGCCGTGGAATCCGCGCTCGGCGAGAACCGGCTCGCCGCGGTCGTCGCCCCGGCGGATCTCGACATCGCGCAGATCCGCGATCGGCTCCGCGACGAGCTTCCCGACTACATGATCCCCGCCGAGCTGCGCGCGCTCGAAGCCCTCCCGGTGCTCGCCAGCGGCAAGCTCGATCGCGCCGCGCTGCTGCGCCAGCTCCAGGCGCCCGCCGCGGTGGCCCCGGACGAGCCGTTCACCGCGCGAGAGCTCCCGATCGTGCAGGTCTGGCGGTCGCTGCTGAACCTCCCCGTCGTCTCGCGGACCGACAACTTCTTCCAGAGCGGAGGGCACTCGCTGCTCGCCACACAGCTCATCGAGCGGTTGAAGGTCGAGCACAGGCTGCACGTCCCGCTCGCGGCCCTGTTCCTCGATCCGACCATCGCCGGGATCGCGCGCGCGGCGTCGAGCGAGCCGCCGCCGGCGGACTGCATCACCGTGCTCAACCACGGCCGCGAGGATGCGATCGTCCTCTGCTTCCATCCGCTCGGCGGCGAGCTCCTGGCCTACCGGCCGCTCGTCGCGTTGCTCGGCCTGTCTGCCACCGTGTACGGCGTGCAGTCCAGGGCGCTTCGCGATCCCGGGACCGAGCTCGCATCGGCCGAGGACATGGTCCGCCACTACGCGGCGCAGATCGCGGCGCTGCGCTGCCCGTCTGCTCCCCACCTCGTGGGGTGGTCGCTCGGCGGGCTGCTCGCGATCCAGGTCGCGCACCGGCTGGAGGCGGCCGGGTTGCCGGTCGCGTCGGTGGAGCTCTGGGACGTCGCCCGGGCCGGACGGTCCCCAGGTCGCCCCGACATGGAGATCTTCCTGGCCCTGCGTGTCGCGATGGGGGCGGTGTTCGGCGCCGCCCTCGACACGCTGTCCGCGGACGAGCAGCGCGCGCTCACCGACGGCTTCGTGGCGGCGGGTGCGACCGCGAGCGAGCGCATGGGCTGGCTGCTCGACTGGGCGACGAAGGAGGGAATCCCGATCGGAGGCGTGAACCGCAGCCTCGCCGAGCGCCGGCTCGCGCTCTGCCTGCGACACTCCGCGCTGTTCTCCACGCCCGCGTTCCCCACGGTGGCGGCGCCGCTGCACGTCGTGTGGGCCAGGGACAGCGTGGACGCGCACGCCGGGACGCTGACCGGATGGGAGACGTTCTCCACCGGGCCGACCACCGTCGAGGTCATCGCCGGCGACCACGACTCCATCGTGCGCGAGCCCGCGATCCGGCTCACCGCCCGCGCGCTCCGGGAGCGGCTGCGCTCGTCGCGGGATTCCGCGTGACCTCCGGACCGGCGGACGCCCGGACCGTGCCGGCTATTCCTCGGAAATCGCGCGGCGGACCTCGCAGGCGCTCGTGTCCGGCGGTCGACGCGGGGCCGTGTCGTTTCCGCGACAGCGGCGGTAACCCCGCGCGGATCCTCGCGCTGCAGGTGGCACCTGGGCTGCAAGTTGCGCCGGCATGTTCAAGCTCCCTCTGGCTGCGCTCGCCGTCCTGGCAGCCGCGGCCCCGATCGCCGGCGCCGCCGGCGAACCCCCGAAGAAGCTGTCGCTCGTCCCCGGCGAGCGCGAGCCTGCCCAGAGCGACCTGCCGGGTGCGGCGATGCTCGACCAGCTGCGCAAGCATGTCGTCGACCAGCCCAAGGATCGCGAGGCGCGGTTCAACTACGTCCGCGCGCTGATCCGCGCCCGCCAGCTGCCCGAGGCGCTCGCGGCGGCGCGCGAGTGGCGCGCGATCGACGCCTACAACCTCGTGGTCGTCCGGCTGATCGGCGACATCCACAGCGAGCTCGGCGACAAGGCGGCCGCGCGCCGCGCGTACTCGGCGGTGGTCGAGCTGTTGCCCAGGGACGCCACCGCCCAGCGCGCGCTGGCCAGCGTGCTCAAGCAGGCCGGCGACCTCGACGGCGCCTACGACCGGCTGGCCGCCGCCGCCGAGCTCAGCCCCAAGGACCCGCGGCTCGCGTTCGAGCGCGCCGACGTCGCCGCCCGGCTCGGCCGCGCCGGCGAGGCCAGGCAGCGGTTCCAGGCGATCGTCGACGATCCGGCCACGCCGCAGGCGGTGAGCTACCCGGCGACCCAGCGGCTCGCGCAGCTCGATCGCCAGCTCGCGCGCGAGGCGACCGCCGCCGGCCGCGGCGACGAGGCCAGCGCGCTCGACGCCGAGATCGCCCGGCTCCACCTGGCGGGCGGCAGCGAGAACGACATCAAGGTCTACCTGACCTGGGACACCGACAAGAGCGACGTCGACCTGTGGGTGACCAACCCGGCCGGCGAGCGCGTGTACTACGAGCACAAGGCGGGTCGGTTCGGCGAGGCGCTGTACGACGACGTGACCACGGGCTACGGCCCGGAGAGCTTCACGGCGCCGCACGCCCACCCCGGCGACTACGTCGTCCAGGTCAACTACTACGGCGCGGGCCGGTCGAACTTCTCGGAGGCGCGCGGCGAGGTCGTCGTGATCCTCGACGAGGGCAAGCCGACCGAGTCGCGCACCGTCCTGCCGTACCGGCTGTTCGCCGTCGGCCAGACCGTCACCGTCGCACGCATCTCCGTGGGAGGTTCCAAGTGAAGCGCACGATCCCACGGGGGGCTTTGCCCCCCGCCCCGCCGGCGAAGCCGGCAGGGTCCCCACCCCCCATCTCCTCGCTCCGCTCGTCGATCTTCACCGCGCTCGTGATCGCGAGCTGCGGCCCGTCTCAGCCCCTGCAACACCCGACCGGCGAGGTCGCCGCGACCCCGGCGCAGCCCGCGCCGGCGGCGCAGCCGATGCAGCTCGAGCTCACCGCGCTGGTCGCGCGCGGCGAGCTGCACGTGCTCGACGGCGATGGCTGGCGCCCGCTGGCCGCCGGTCAGTCGGTCGCCGGCGCCACCGAGATCTTCGCCCGGCGGCGAGCCGCGATGGTCTCGCTCGGCCACGGCGACGCCGCCGGCCGGCTGTGGCTGCGCGCCGGTACCCGGGTCCGGATCGGCCAGACCGCCGCCGGCCTCCAGCTCACCGTGCTCGACGGCCGGATCCGGATCCGCCACGGCGGCGCCGAGCTGCCGGTGTCCGCCGGCGGAAAGCCGATCGACGGCGACTACCTGATCGACGCCGCCAGCATGCTGCCGACCGCGGTGTTCCCCGAGCTCGCGGCGTGGAGCCTCGCGCTCGAGCGCGACGACGCCGGCGCCGGCGTCGGCCGGATGGAGGTCGCCAGCGCCGCGGGCGCAGGTGCCGTCGAAGCGCTCGAGCTGCGCAAGCTCGACGTCCGGGTCCGCACCGAGGGCGACCTCGCGGTCACCGAGGTCGAGCACGTGTTCCACAACCCCGCCGACGGCCGCCCGCGCGAGGGCACGTTCCGGTTCCCGGTCCCCGACGGCGCCATGCTGACCGGCCTGGCGATGGAGATCGACGGCAAGCTGGTCGAGGGCGAGATCGTCGAGCGCGATCGCGCCCGCCAGATCTACGACGAGGTCGTCGATTCGATGCAGGACCCGGCGCTGCTCGAATGGGAAGCCGGCAACTGGTTCAAGCTGCGCGTGTTCCCGATCCCGGCCCAGGGCGACAAGCGCGTGGTGATCCGCTACACCGCGCCGCTGTCGCGCACCGGCCACGGCTACGAGTACGCCTACGACCTCGCGATCGCCAACGCATCGGCCGGCGGCGCCGCGCCCGGTGCGATCGTCTCCACGGGGGAGGACCCCCGCCCCACCGGCAAAGCCGGCGGGGTCCCCACCCCCCTCGTTCGGGCTTCGCCGATCGGGGAGCTGTCGATCACCGTCGACGGCAAGCAGGTCGCCCACGAGACCGGCGCGACCGGCCTCGAGATCGCGGTGCCGGTGGCGACGCCGCCGGTCGTGATGCGCGAGACCCGCAAGGACGCGACCTACACCGCCGTGCGGGTCGCGCCCGACGCCTCGCTGCTGGTCGCGCCCCCGGTCGGCAAGGCCGGCCTCGACGTCGCGATCGTGTTCGACACCTCGCGCAGCTCGCTCGAGGGCCGCAAGCTCGCCGATCAGCTGCTCCAGGCCACGCTCGCCGAGCTCGGCCCCACCGATCGGTTCGTCGTGCTGGCCTCGGACGTCTCGGTGACGCCGAGCGCCGCCGGCCTGCAGCCGGTGACCACCGGCGCGATCGGCAACGCGCAGCAGTTCCTCGCCGCGATCGAGCCCGACGGCGCCAGCGATCTCGGCGCCGCGCTCACCGCCGCCGGTGCGCTGCACCCCGGCGAGGTGATCTACATCGGCGATGGCATCCCGACCTGGGGCGAGCAGAAGCCCGCCGCGCTCGGCGCGCTCGCCGACCGGATCGGCGCGCCGATCCACGCCGCGCTGATCGGCAAGGGCGCGACGACGTCGCTGTGGGGCGACCTGGCCGGCCGCACCGGCGGGCGCGCGATCGTGGTCCGCAAGGCCGACGATGCGGCGCGGTTCGCGCTGGTCGCCAGCCACGCCCGCGAGATCCCGCGCCTGGTCGCCGGCCGCATCGTGGCCGGCGGCGACGCGCAGGTGTTCCCGCAGCAGGCCGGGACGCTGTACCAGGGCGACGAGCTGGTCGCGCTGATCAAGACCGCGCCCGGCCAGGCGCCGGAGTCGCTCACGCTCACCGCCATGGCCGGCGGCAAGCCGGTCAGCCAGCGGATCGCGCTGCCGGCCGCCGCCGAGGCGCCCGGCGTGGCCCAGCGGTTCGGCGCCCAGCTGATCGCCCAGCTCGAGGCCGGCGACGCCGATCGCGAGACCGTCGTGGCGGCGAGCCGCGACTACGGCGTGCTCAGCAAGTACACCTCGCTGCTCGTGCTCGAGAACGACGAGGCCTACCGGAAGTACAACATCGAGCGCAAGCAGGAGCAGCTGGCGCAGCAGGTCGCGCAGGCGCCGCAGGTCACCGGCGGCGACCTCGACACCCTCGGCGCGCGCCGCGCCAGCCTGTCGCCCGACGAGATCCAGCCCGGCGACCCCGAGGTCAAGGTGCCGGCGCCCGCCGACGCCCGCGAGGTGCTGGTCAGCTTCCCGTTCGGCGAGACCAAGCGCGCGGTGTGGGACGCCGAGCTCGACGCCTGGATGGTGAGGTTCCTGATCGACAAGGACACCCCCGACGGCGCGTACACCGCGCGCGTCACCATCACCCACGCCGACGGCCGGGTCCAGCTGATGTCGCTGCCGTACACCGTCGACACCCACGCGCCGGCCGTCCAGCTCACCGCCCGGCGGGTCGCGGGCGGCTACCAGATCACCGCCCGGCAGACCGACGGCGATGCCGGCCGCAAGGATGCCGACAAGGTCGAGGTGGTGCTGCCCGACGGCACGATCCTCGCGCTGACCCAGCACAGCCGGGGCAAGTTCCTCACTTGCCGTTCGGTTCGTCCTGACCCGCTTCGCGGGTCTCCGTCCGCTTCGCGGCCGGTCTGTCGCTTCGCGCCAGAGGCCGAATTCGAGGGCGTGTGGCAGACCGCGGCGCTCGACCAGCCGGTGACCCTGCGGGTGGTGGTCCACGACCGCGCGCTCAACCAGGCCACCGTCGACCTCGTGGTCGGAGCCGAGCGGTGATCGCCAACCGGCGAGCACGGGGGGTGGGGACCCCGACGGCTCGGCCGGCGGGGCAGGGGTCCTCCCCCGTGGGCCGGGGGGTGGGGACCCCGACGGCTCGGCCGGCGGGGCGGGGGTCCTCCCCCGTGGGATCAACCGGCCGCGCGCTCCTCGCGGTGATCGCGCTGACCGCGCCCGCCGATGCGCGGGTGGTGTTCACCAGCACCGACGAGGTGCGCGCATGCCTACCGCTGCCCGGCGGCGACACCCTGGCCGGCACCGCCGGTGGGCTGGTGCGGCTCGACCCCGCGGGGCTGCCGCTCCGGGTGTGGACCGCGAGCGACGGCCTGCCCGGCACGCGGATCGATGCGCTGATCGCCGACGGCGAGCGCGTCTGGGTCGGCACCGACGGCGGTGTCGCCGAGCTCGCCGGCGACGTCTCGCACGCGGTGGCGACCCGGCCGGTGCGCGACATCGCGCGCTGGCAGGGCACGACCTACCTCGCGACCTGGGACGGCGGCGTGATCGCCCTCGGCCCGGCCCCCGGCACCCTCCGGGGCGCGATCGCGATGCGCGGCGGTCCGGCGGCGCAGCGGCTGCGCGCGTCGTCGCTCGCGGTCGCCGGCGGCACCCTGTGGGCCGGCACGGCGGCCGGACTGTACCAGATGCGGAACGGGACGCTCGAGCGCAGCGACGGCCCGCGCGACGTCACGGCGCTGGTCGCCGACGGCGCCACCCTGTGGATCGGCAGCAGCGAAGGCCTGTGGATCCGCGACGACCGCGGCGTGCGCGCCCTCGGCGGCGGCGAGGTCCGCCGGCTCGCCCTCGTCGACGGCGCGATCGTCGCGGCCGGCGCCGACGGCCTGACCACGGTCGACCGCGGCCGGGTCATCCCGCTCGCCGGCTCGCCCCGCGGCTTCGCCCAGGCGATCGGCGGCGCCGCCGGCGCCGCCTGCACCGGCGGCCTCGACGGCCTGTGGACCCGCGCCCGCGGCGCCTGGCACCACGCGCCCCAGGCCGGCGGTCCGCCGTCGAGCGACATCTCCGCCGTCGTCGCCGACGGCGCGCGCCTGTGGGTCGGCAGCTTCGACCAGGGCCTGGCCAGCTACGATCCCGATCGCGGCTGGCAGCGCATCGCCGGCCCCGGCGCCCCCGACGCGCGGATCAACGCGCTCGTCCTCGAGCCCCGCCCCGACGGCGCGCGGCTGTGGGTCGCCACCGCCGAGGGCATCCAGGTCCTCGACGCCACCGGCCGCACCATCCGCCGCCTCGGCCGCGGCGACGGCCTGCCCAGCCGCAGCGTGCTGTCGATCGCCCGGCTGTCCGATGGCCGGATCATCGCCGGCACCTCGGTCGGCGCCGCCTTCGTCGGTGACGGCGGCATCCAGCGCGTCGGCCCGCGCGGCCTGGGCGATCGCGGCATCGGCAACGTGTGGGCGATCGCCGAGACCTCGGCGGGCCTCTGGCTCGGCACCACCACCGGCCTCTACCGCGGCCCCGCCACCCCGTGGACCTCCAAGGACGGCAGCGACGACGAGGCCGCCGTCGCCGACCGCTGGCAGCGGCTCTCGGTCGCCGGCGGCCAGCTCCGCGACGACTGGGTCACCGCCCTCGTCACCCGCGGCGACGTCGTCTGGGCCGGCACCTACAACGGCGGCGTCGCCCGGATCGACGGCGACACCGCGACCCCGCTCGGCGGCGGCTGGGTCAACCCGTCGGGCCTGGTCTGGGACGGCGATCACCTGCTCGCCGCGACCATGGACGGCCTGGTCACCGGCGACGGCCGCACCCCGGCCTGGACCGCCACGCCCGGCCTCCCCGGCCGCGACGTCACCGCCGCCGTCCGCACCGGCAAGACCCTCTGGATCGCCACCCGCCGCGGCCTGATCGGCCTCGACTGACCCTACCTGTCCACCGCTCCCTTGTCGTGGAACTCCGGGGCCCGCTCCGAATCGCACGCACACCGGGACTGCAAGAAGATCGTATTGCACACGATCGCCGCCGTCCATAGGATGCATACGAGTGGCTTGTTGTATGCGCGCTCTGCGCATCACTCAGCCTTTTCGAAGTAGCGGGCGAACCGTGCCAGGGCAAGGAAGACTCGGGGACAAGGCGAACGTGACGCTCGACGCGCACGGCTGTCCGGCGTGTCCGCATCCCGCCATCGGCCCGGCGATCCAGGGATCGCCGGACGTCAACATCAACAAGCGGCCGGCGCTGCGCGTCGACGATCCTGGCATTCACACGGCGTGCTGTGGCACGAACACGTGGACGGCGACCCACGGCAGCCAGACAGTGTTCATCAATGGCAAGGGCGCGCATCGGATGGGCGACCAGAATCGCCATTGCGGCGGCATGGGCCAGCTCGTCGAGGGTTCACCGAACGTGATCGTCGGCGAGACCGGCGGCCAGGGTGGCAGCAGCGCAGGCGGCGGTGGCGCCAGCAGCGCAGGCGGTGGCAGCGGCAGCAGCGCAGGCGGTGGCAGCGGCAGCAGCGCAGGTGGTGGCGGCAACAACGCGAGCGCCGGCAGCGCGGGCGGCGGTGGTGGTGCGGGCGCGAATCCCGGCTCCGGGGCAGCCCCCGCGAACATGCCTGACACCCCGGTCGAGCCCGACGAGATCGAGATCCGCGTGATCGACGCACACCGCGCTCAGGTCGGTGGCATCGCCTATGAGCTCACGATGCCAGATGGCTCCGTGCGCACGGGCAACGCGGGCCCGGACGGCGTCATCAAGCTCACGCGACTCACGCAGCGCGGCGACTGCAAGATCGTCTTCCGCTCCGTCGACGATCAGAAGAAGGGCGCTGCATGACCACACGCTACACACGCGGCGGCGTCACCGTCACGATCGGCAAGTCGCAGGAGGTCCAGCTCCCCTCGCGGGTCGTGCGCGCGCGCTGCGCCTGCATGCACTTCGATACCGACAAATCGTTCCTGTTGCCGCCGTCGATGCCGGCCGTGCGTAACCTGACGCGGTTCTACGCGCAGCACCGGGGCCTCACGGTGCTCGTGAACGGCCACACCGACCTCGTCGGTAGCGCGGCCTACAACCGGCAACTGTCCGACGAGCGCGCCGCATCGATCGCCTCGTTTCTGCAAGACAAGGTCGATGACTGGCTGGCCTGGTACTCGTCGGGCATCGCGTCGAAGCGCTGGGGCGCGACCGAGGACCAGTACATGCTCCAGACCCTCGTCGACGCAGGCGGCGCACCCTACCATCAGGGCACCGTCACGGGGA
>DATAPF010000218.1:0-5338 GCA_036265355.1 Kofleriaceae bacterium
CGGAGCTGCGCAGCGACGTGACGAAGGAAGCGGTCATCGGGACGCCGCCGGGGATCGGGGCACACCTCAAGGTGGTGCGCCGGCCGAACGGCGATCTCGGCGTGGTCTCCCCCGACGGGAAGCAGGTGATCATCGTCCAGCCGAACGGCTACCAGGTCTGCGAGCCGTCCGCGGACACGCTGCTGTGCGGCCCGCTGACCCAGATGTCGGTCGCGTGCCCGGGCTGCTTTGCCGAGCCGTGCCCGTGCACCGAGCTGGTATGCCGGCCGGTGTGCTTCCAGACCGTGCTCAAGCCGGGCACCGGGAGCGCTACCCCGGACACACCCTGAGAATCCTGTAGTATGAGATCCGGGTGCGTCGCCTGGGTGATGTGGGCAGACGGAAGGCACCCGCGACGTTCGATGAGGACGAGGTGGACGCCGCGCTGTCCCGCGGAGATCTTCAGCACGCGTTCACACTGCTGATGACGCGGTACGGCGACCCGGTCTATCGCTATGCACTGGCGACGACCGGCGACGCCCAGCTGGCAGAGGAAGTGCGCCAGCAGGTGTTTGTCGAAGTATATCGGGATCTTCCGGGCTTCGGGGGGCGCGCGCCGGTGCGCGGCTGGCTGTTTGCCATCGTGCGGCATCGCTGCCTGGATGCGACCAAGGTGCAGCGGCGGTGGGGGCTGCGCTACAAGAACGAGCTGCCGGGTGATCCGGAGATCGATCGGATCGCCGGGATGGTGAGCGATCAGACCGAGCTGATGGAACAGCTCGATCGCCACCGGCTGGCGCAGGTGGTCGACCGCTGCCTGCAGACGCTCACACCGGCGGCGCGAGAAGCGGTGCTGCTGCGCTACCAGCAAGAGCTGTCCTACGACGAGGCGGCAGAGGTCACGGGCGAGCGACCGGGCACACTGCAGCAGCGCGTGGCACGTGCGCTGCCGGTGCTCCGGAAATGTGTCGAGGCGCAACTGCGGACGGGAAGTCCCGGAGGGCTTGGAGGTTCCAGATGACATGCGAACGTTACTGGCGGGACGGGATCCTGCTCGACGAGCGAGGCGAGCGCGACCCGCATCGCGACACCTGCGATGATTGCCGGCGCGCGCATCGCGACCGCGAGCTGCTGGTCCGGGCGCTGCCGGAGGTCGGCGCCACGAGCGCGGGCGACCCCGACTGGCAGAGCCAGGTGTGGCGCCGGATCGCTCGCCGCGAGACGTCGCGCGCGCGGCGATCGTACTGGCTCGGCGGCGCGCTGGCGGCGGCGGGGCTGGCCGCGGCGATCGGTCTGTACCTGACGAGCCAGCATCCCGCCGGAGGGCCCGCGGGCGGGACCGCCGAGCTTGCGGAGCGATCGACGGGCTCCGGGGCGCGGCCACGGATCGAGATCGTGTCCAGCCCGGAGGCGATGCGGTCGACGCCCAGCGCGGGTACGCCGAGCTCGGCGCGGGTCGGCGATCGGGTCCGGATCTCGGTCGGCCCGGGCAGCGAGGTGCGGATCTACCGCGCCGATCGCCTCGTCTTGCGCTGTCCGGCGTGGCAGGCATCGCCGGGCTGCACGCCCGACGCGGTGGGGCTGATCGCCGACGCCGTGCTCGCCCCGGCCGGCGACTACCAGCTGGTCACGATCACGTCGGTGAACGTCGATCCGGCCGGCGTGCTGGACCGCGACCTGGCGGCGGTGGTGGATGCCGGCGGCGATTACCGGCTCACCGATCTGTCGGTCCGCTGAGGAGAGCTGAAAAACGCTGCGAGGAGCCCCGAGCGCGAGGCGGAGCGAGAACCGGATCGGAGTGTGCTCGCGCACATGAGAACCGGAAGCGCAGCGACAACGAAGCGATCGGGGCCCGCAGCGCGTTTTTCACGGGGAGGCGAGCCGGAACCCGACGGAGCGCACGGTCTCGATCACGTCGGGCTCGGGCAGCTTGCGGCGCAGCCGCAGGATCACGTTGTCGACCGCGCGCTCGGAGACCTCGAGGTCCTCTTCGCCCCACGCTCGATCGAGCAGCTCGATCCGCGACAGCGGGCGGCCGCGCGCCTTGATCAGCTCGCGCAGCACCGCGAGCTCGATCGAGGTCAGCGAGATCGTCTTGCCGCGGAACCACAGCGCGCGGCCGTAGAGGTCGAGGGTCAGCTCGCCGAACCGCAGCCGGCCATTGGGGACGCCCTTCCAGTGGACCCGGCGGTGGACCGCGCGCACGCGCGCGGCGATCTCGCGAGTCGACACCGGCGTTATCGCCACGTCGTCGAACCCGGCGGCGAGCAGCTGCTCGGCGTCGCGCGCGCTGCCGTTCTCGATCAGCGCGATCAGACCGGGCCGGAGCGCACTGTCGGCCGCCCACGCGACGAACCGATCGGCGAGCGGGGCGCCGGTCGTCGGGTCGACGCTGACGACGTAGACCGGCGCATCGGGCGCGGTGTCGAGGACATCGGCGGTCTGGAGCTCGACCTGCATCGCGCCGCGGCGCAGCTCCGCGACGACGGCGTGCATGATCGGCGTCGAGATCAGCGAGATCACAGTGACGCGCAGCGGCTCCAGCGCTGGCAAGCTCTCGTCGACCGACACGGTTTCCACGGCCGACGCTACGCAGCGGGAGTGACCACACCGGGGCGATTCCGCAACCGAACGGTGACATGACGAGGTCGAGGCACGCGCGCGTCGATGCCGTCACCGCCGGCGTTCCGGCGAACGAGAATTTCATGGTCCGATCACGCCCGCGGCGCGCGCCGGTGCGCGGGAACGCTCCGTCCTGGCTCGGGTTTCTGCGTGGTGCCGCGTGCTGCGGCAGACAGAGGATCTCGCATCGCGAGCCCGGCCATGGGACAACCCAGTGTGAACGAGCATCCTCGATATCGCCTCGAAGACGGCAAGCCGTGCGTCGACGTCCGGATCGCGAGCCTCGACCACCTGTTCGATAACCGCGATCCGGCGCCATTCCGGGAGCGCGATCTCGATCCCGCGCTCGTCGAGTACCTGCTGGCCATCGGCCACGACGCGACGGCCCGCGACGGGTTCCGCATCGTGTTCTGGCTGGAGCGCACGTGTCAGCCCGGCGTGATCGAGTCGGCCTATCGCGCGCACTTCGAGTGTGCGCTCGACCGGCTGGATCGCCAGCGGCGGCGGGCGCGGCGCGCGGGGCAGATCGCGCTGCTGGTCGGCGCGGGCCTGATCATCGCGCTGATGTCGCTGTCGCAGCTCGTGGTCCAGACGGTGCCCGGATCGCTCGGCACCGCCCTGCGCGAGGGGCTCGTGATCTCGAGCTGGGTGGTGCTGTGGCGTCCGGTCGAGCTTCTGATCTACGACTGGATCCCGGTGTGGGACGAGCGCCGGATCATGCGGCGGCTGCTGGCCGCGCCGATCGAGGTGCGGGCCGGCCTCGGGCCGGATGTCAAGCCCATCGCGGGTCCTCCGGTCGGGCCCACCGTGCTATCCAGCGCGGGGTGAGTGATTCCCGCCGGGGGCTGATCCACGGCATCGCCGCGTACTTCCTGTGGGGGATCGCGCCGATGTTCTGGAAGCTGCTGCCGGGCGTGTCGTGGGCCGAGCTCCTGGCTCACCGGGTGGTGTGGGGCGTGATCGCGTTCGGGGTGATCGCCGCGGCGGTCGGCGTCGGACCGGTGCTCCGCGAGGCGGCGCGCGACCGCGGCACGCTGGCGGCGATGGCGCTGTCCGGGGTGATGCTGGCGATCAACTGGGGAACGTTCATCTGGGCGGTCGCCCATGACCACATCCTCGACGCGAGCCTGGGCTACTTCATCAACCCGCTGATCTCGGTCGGGCTCGGCATGCTGGTGCTCGGCGAGCGGCCGCGCCGGCTGCAGTGGATCGCGCTCGCCGCCGCGGCGATCGGCGTGGCGATCCAGACCTGGTACATCGGCGGGCTGCCGTGGTTCTCGCTCGTGGTCGCCGGCAGCTTCGGGACCTACGGCCTGATCCGCAAGGTCGCGCGCGTCGACTCGCTGGTCGGCTCGACGCTGGAGACCGCGCTGCTGGTGCCGCTCGCGGCCGGCTACCTCGCGATCCTCGCGCTGCGCGGCGGCGGCGGGCTCGGCCACGCGGCCACCGGCACCCAGCTGCTCCTGCTGTCGACCGGCGCGGTCACCGCGGTGCCGCTGCTGCTGTTCAACAGCGCGGCGCGCCGGCTGCCGCTGTCGACGCTGGGCTTCCTGCAGTACCTGGGGCCGACCTGCCAGTTCATCCTGGCGGTCGGGGTCTACAGCGAGCCGTTCGCGGTCGAGCAGCTGATCGCGTTCGGCTGGATCTGGCTCGGGCTCGCGGTGTTCACGATCGATCTGGTCCGGCGATCCGGTCCCGGCGATCGGGTCAGCCGAACCGCCCGGTGATGTAGTTCTCGGTCCGTTCGTCGGACGGCGCCGCGAAGATCTTCGAGGTCACGTCGTACTCGACCAGCGTGCCGGTGCGGCGGTCGTTCTTGGAGTCGAGCTCGGTGGTGAAGAACGCGGTGCGGTCGCTGACCCGCGCGGCCTGCTGCATGTTGTGGGTGACGATCACGATCGTGTACAGGCTCTTGAGCTCGCGCATCAGCTCCTCGATCCGGGCGGTCGCGATCGGATCGAGCGCGCTGCACGGCTCGTCCATCAGCACGACCTCGGGCTCGACCGCGATCGTCCGCGCGATGCACAGCCGCTGCTGCTGGCCGCCCGACATGCCGAGCGCCGAGTGCTTGAGCCGGTCCTTGACCTCGTCCCACAGCGCCGCCGAGCGCAGCGACTTCTCGACGACCGCGTCGAGCTGGGCCTTGTCGCGGATGCCGTTGACCCGGGGGCCGAACGCGATGTTGTCGTAGATGCTCTTGGGGAACGGGTTCGGCTTCTGGAACACCATGCCGATCCGGCGCCGGACCTCGGTCGCCGAGACCTCGGGTGCGTAGAGGTCGATGCCGTGGTAGTTGACTCGCCCGGCGACCCGCGCGCCGGGGATCACGTCGTGCATCCGGTTGAGCGAGCGCAGCACCGTGGTCTTGCCGCAGCCCGACGGGCCGATGAACGCGGTGATCTGGTGGGCGTGGATCGCCAGGCTCACCCCGCGCACGGCGCGGAACGCGCCGTAGTAGACCTCGACGTTCTCGCAGTCGAACACCACCGGGGTGTCGGGGACCTGCGCGGCGCCCTTGCGCTCGACGACGATCCGCTGGCTGTGCGCGGGGGTGGGCGCCGGCTTGGCCGTGGGCTGGGGCGGGGGCGGGTTGGTCGCGAGCATGGCGTCCTCTTCGGGCACGGTTACCTCTTGAGCGCCAGCCGCGCGGTGAACATCCGCGCGATCAGCGTGACGACGAAGGTGAGCAGGACCAGCGTGAGCGCGGCGGCCCACGCCCGGTCCTGCGCGGCGGTGA
>DATAPF010000219.1:0-37090 GCA_036265355.1 Kofleriaceae bacterium
TCGCCGTCGCCTGGCGGATCCGGACGTCGGCCTCAGCGAACCGGCCGGTGACGGCGTACAGCTCGGCGAGCCCCACGACGCCGGGCACCAGCCGCGAATCATCGTCGCCGAACAACCGGCGCCGGATCGCGAGCGCGTGCAGGTAGTCCTGCTCGGCCTCCGGGAGGTTGTAGCCGACCCGCGCGGCGAGCTGATCCAGCGTGTCGGCCACCGCGGGGGCGTCGGGCCCGAGCCGCTGGGCGCGGAGCTCCAGGGCCTGCTCGAGCAGCGACACGGTCGAGTAGGGCTTGCCCTTGGGGCCATCGAACGACGCGAGCTGGGTCAGGCTGTCGGCGAGATCGAGCTCGCCGCCCGGGATCTGGCGGCGCGCCGCCACCGCCGCCTCGAGCAGCGTCGCTGCGTTCTCGTAGTCGCCGAGGTTACGGTAGACCACGCCGAGCGTGTGCTGGAGCGCCGCGCGGATCGCCGGCGGGTGCTGGGAGCCGTCGTGCAGCTGCGCCTCGCCGCCGCGAGCCAGGTCCAGCGCCGTGACCGCGCTGGCCGGGACCCGGGAATTGCGCGGCTTGAACAGCTCGACCACGAAGCCGAGGGTCTGCTCCGCGGTCATCCGCTGGGTCTCGGCGCGGGTCCGCTCGGCGACCGCCTGCCGCCACTGCCAGGTGGTCGCGATCGCGCCGACGAGCAGCGACAGGCCGATCACGGCGGCCGCCGCGACCGCGCCGGTGTTGCGCCGGACGAACGACGACACGCGATAGCCCAGGGTCTCGCGGCGGGCCACGACCGGGCGGTGCTCGAGACAGCGCCGCACGTCGTCGGCGAGCTCCTGGGCCGACGCGTAGCGCCGCTCCGGCTCCTTGCGCATCGCCATGCCGACGATGTTGTCGAGATCGCGCGGCAGGCGGCCGCGCGCGATCTGGCTCGGCGGCGGCGGCACGGCCTCGCACACCACGCGCTCGATGTCCGCCAGCGACCGCGACGCGAGCTCGTAGGGCCGGCGCCCGGTGAGCACCTTGTAGAGGATGACGCCGAGCGAGTACACGTCGCTCGCGGTGCTGACCGGCCGGCCCTGGACCTGCTCGGGGCTGGCGTAGTGCGGGGTCATCAGCCGGGCCACGGTCGCGGTCGGCTCGATCTGGACCCCGGCGCGGGCCTCGGCGAGCGCGAGGCCGGACTCGAGGCCGGGCTCCGGGCCCAGCAGCTTGGCGATGCCGAAGTCGAGCAGCTTGGGCGTGCCCTCGGCGTCGACCAGGATGTTGCTCGGCTTGAGGTCGCGGTGCACGACCAGGTTGCGGTGCGCGAAGTGCACCGCCTGGCAGACCCGGCCGAACAGCTCGAGCCGGCGGACCACCGGCAGCTGGCGCTGCTCGCAGTGGACGTCGAGCGGCTCGCCGTCGACGTACTCCATGACGAAGTACGGCTGGCCGGCGGGTGTGCTGCCGCCGTCGAGCAGCCGCGCGATGTTGGGGTGGCTCAAGCTGGCGAGGATCTGCCGCTCCTGGCGGAACCGCTGCAGGATCTGGCGCGAGTCCATGCCCGGCCGGATCAGCTTGATCGCGACGCGCTGGTGGTACGCATCGTCGTCGCGCACCGCGAGGTGGACGGTGCTGACCTCGCCCTCGCCGAGCGCGCGCACCAGGCGGTACGGCCCGATCCGGGTGCCGCTGGGCTCGCCGGGATCGGGCAGATCAGGCAGATCGAGGAACCCGCCGGCCTGCTCGTCGGCGGCCAGCAGCGACTCGACCTCGCAGCGGACCGCGGGATCGCCGCACGCGTCGAGCACGGCCGCGCGGTCACCCGGGTCGGCCGCGACCGCGAGCTCGAACAGCCGCGCGACCTCGTCCCGGCCGGGGGTCATGCGGTGGCGCTCGTCAGGTGGCGATACAGCCAGGCGCGGGCGAGCCGCCACCGGCGCTCGACCGTGGTCCGCGAGGTCCCGAGGTAGCCCGCGATCTCGTCGTGGGTCATCCCGCCGAAGAACCGCAGCTCGACCAGCTCGCTGAGCGCCGGATCGACCGCGGCCAGCGCCTCGAGCGCGTCGTGGATCGCGACCACGCCGTCGAGCGCGTCGCCGGGCAGCCAGCTGTCATCGACCAGCGGCACCGCCGGCACGCCGCTGCCGCGCTTGGCGGCGCGCCGGCCGCGCGCGTGATCGATCAGGACCCGCCGCATCATCTGCGCGGCGGTGGCCAGGAAGTGCTCGCGGCTCTTCCACTCGGTGCGCTGCTGGTCCATCAGGCGGAAGAACGCCTCGCTGACCAGCCCCGCGGTGCCCAGCGTGTGCGCGGTCCGCTCGCCGGACAGCGCGCGCCGGGCCAGGTCGTGGAGCGCCGCGTACAGCGCCGAGAACGCGGCCGACGCCGCCGTGGCGTTGCCCGCACGCCAGGACAGCAGCAGCCTGGTGATGTCGCTGCGCGAGGGGTCCCGCGATGCCGCCTGTCCTCCGGACATGGCCCGTCGGCGCGATGGTATCCCAGGGCGAGCCAGCGCGTGAGGCTGGCCCCATGCAGCAGTTCGCTGCGGGGGCTACTGCTGGGCGACCGCGCGGTGGAGCTGGGCCCACGCGGAGGCGAGCTGGAACTCGGCCTGCACCAGGTTGCCCTCGGCGGTGGTGACCGCGGTCTGGGCGTCGGCGAGCTCGATCTGGCTGCCCAGGCCCTGGGTGTAGCGGGCCTCGGACAGCTGGAGCTGGGCGCGCGCCGCGGCCACCGCCTCGGTCGACGCCGCGACGTTGGCGTGGTTGGCGACGATCTCGGAGCGCGCAGCGTCGAGCTGCGAGGTCAGGGTGATCAGCAGCGCGTCGCGGTTGGCCGACGCGCTCAGGACGTTCGCGTTGGCGATCCGGATGTCCGCCGAGGCCCTGCCGCCGTCGAACAGCGGGAACGACAGCGACAGCCCGGCGCTCCAGTTCGGCTGCGGCGACCAGTTGCCGGTGCCCGGCGACCACTGGGTCTGCGCGCTCGCCGACAGCACCGGCCGGCGCTCGGCGTGCGCGGCGTCCAGGTTGGCGCCCGCGGCCTCCAGCAGCTTGTCGAGCTGGAGGATCTCGGGCCGGTTCTTGCGCGCGGTGTCGACCAGCGCGGTCAGCGCGGCCGGCTCGGTCTCGGGCGGGACCGGCCAGTTCGGCGCCACGGTCGGCGACCGGGCCGGGTCGAGCCAGCCGATCGCCGAGCGCAGGTTGGCCAGCGCGATCGCCTCGTTGCTCTGGGACTGGGCCAGCGCCGACCGCGCGTTGGCCGCGCGCGCCTGGGCCTGGGCGACCTCGATCGGATCGTGGGCCTGGGCGGCGACGAACCGCCGGGCCTGATCGAGGTGGGTGTCCTCGCTCTTGACCGTGGTCTCGGCGACCACCACGAGCTTGCGATCCGCGACCGCGGTGAGGTACGCGACCTCGACGTTGGTGCGGATGTCGAGCGTCGTCGTGCCGATCGTCGCGGCAAACGCGTCGGCGTTGAGCTCGGCGGCGCGGATACTGGCCGTGGTCTGGCCGAAGTCGTAGATCCGCCAGTTCGCCGTCGCCCCGAGCCCGGTCGACTCCTGGTGGCTGAAGAAGTCCGGTGACGCGACCCGCGCGCCGGTGCCGCTGGTGGAGAACCCCGAGCTGGCGCCGGCGGTCGCGTCGAGCACGACCGTCGGGTTGCGCGCGACCCGGGCGAGATCGGCCCGGCCGCGCGCGGCCTCGAGCGCGGCCTGGCTCTGGCGCAGGCTCGGCTGCTGGCGCATGGCGATCTCGATCGCGCGCTCCAGGGTCAGCACCTCGCCGCCGGTGCTGTTGGTCTGCGCGGCCAGCGGATCGATCGGCTGGGGCAGCACCGGGCTGGGCGCGGTGCCCGGCGGAGGGGTGCCCGGTGACACCGGCGGGGGCGTCGCCGGCTGTGTGACCCCAGGTTGTGCGAGAGCAACGCCGCCCAGCGCCGCCAGGAATGCCAGAGAGAACGACTTCATGTCTCGTACCTCAGGGCCGTGATCGGATCGAGCCGCGACGCGCGGATCGCCGGATACAGACCGAATACCACCCCGACACCGCCGGCCACCGCGAACGCGATCGCCGCGGTGGCCGCCGGGAAGAAGAACTTCATGTTGAACCAGCCGGCGAGGAACTTGGCGCCGAGCGCGCCGAGCCCGAGGCCGATCAGGCCGCCGACGATCGCCAGCGCCAGCGCCTCGACGAGGAACTGGGTCATCACGTCGAGCGGCTTGGCGCCGACCGCCATGCGGATGCCGATCTCGCGCGTGCGCTCGATGACGCTGACCAGCATGATGTTCATCACGCCGATGCCGCCGACCAGCAGCGACACCGCCGCGACGATCGCGAGCAGGATCGAGATCCGCTCGGTCGAGTCCTGGCGCGCCTGGGCGAACTCCGCCGGGTTGCGGATCCGGAAGTCGTCCTCGTCGCTGGCGTCGAGCTTGTGGCGATCGCGCAGCAGCGCGGAGATCTGCGACATCGTGCGCTCGGCGAGATCGTCGGCGGTCATCGTGATCGCGACCTGGCCCTTGATGTACTTGGCCAGGCCCTTCTCGAGCTTCTGCTGGTAGGTCTTGACCGGGATCACGACGAGATCGTCGAGGTCGCCCATCGGACCCTGGCCCTTGCTGGCGAGCACGCCGACGACCTCGTACGGCTGGCCCGAGATCCGGATCGTCTGGCCGACCGGATTCGAGGTGCCGTAGAGCTGGGTCGCGACGGTCCTGCCGATCACGGCGATCTTGGCGTTGCTGTCGCCGGACTCGTCATCGAACACCGCGCCTTTCTCGGCGGGCCAGCTCCGGATCTTGAACCACACCGCGGTCGTGCCGGTCACGCCGGTGTTCCAGTTGGCGTCCTCGGACGCGACCTGGGCGCGGCTCTGGAGCAGCGGCGCAACCCACTTGATGCTCGGGATCTCGCCGGTCTGCAGCGCCTTCATGTCGTCCCAGGTCAGCGACTGCCGCGAGCCCGCACCGCCGGCGGCGCCGAAGCTGCGCTGCGAGCCGTTCGACAGGTACAGCACGTTGGTGCCCAGGCTCTGGAACACGTCCTTGACCGACTGCTGCGCGCCCTGGCCGACCGCGACCATCGCGATCACCGCGCCGATGCCGAACACGATGCCGAGCATGGTCAGCGACGTGCGCACCTTGTTGCGCCACAGCGCCCGCATCGCGAGCTTGAGCGTGGTGAAGATGTTCATGCCGCCACCTCGGCCTTGACAGGCGTCTGGGTCTTATCGTCGATGATCAGGCCATCGCGCAGGGTCACCACGCGCGACGCGTAGGCGGCGATGTCGGACTCGTGGGTCACGAGGATCACGGTCTTGCCCTGGCTGACCAGGCCCTGCAGGATCGCCATGACCTCGTATGACGTCCTGGTGTCGAGGTTGCCGGTCGGCTCGTCGGCCATGATGATCTCGGCGTCGCCGACCAGCGCGCGGGCGATCGCGACGCGCTGCTGCTGGCCGCCCGAGAGCTGGCTCGAGTGGTGATCGGCGCGATCGGCGAGGCCGACCTGCTCGAGCGCGTGCAGCGCGCGCTTGTGGCGCTCGCGGCCCGGGATGCCCTGGTACATCAGCGGCATCTCGACATTCTCGAGCGCCGAGGTCCGCGACAGCAGGTTGAAGCTCTGGAACACGAAGCCGATCATCCGGCCGCGGACGTCGGCGAGCTGGCTGCGCGACAGCCGCGCCACGTCCTTGCCGTTGAGCAGGTAGCTGCCGCGGGTCGGCTGGTCGAGGCAGCCCATGATGTTCATCATCGTCGACTTGCCCGACCCCGACGTGCCCATGATCGCGATCGACGTGCCGCTCTCGATCGTGAGATCGACGCCGCGCAGTGCGTGGACGAGGTTGTCGCCCATCACATAGGTGCGCTCGATCCCCCGCATCTCGATCTGCGCCGACATCAGAACGCACCCATGTTGCGCGACGGGCCGGTCGGCGCGCCGAGGATGTCGGTGACCAGCTGGTCGCCGGGCTTGAGGTCGCCCTCGACGAGCTCGGTCGACGAGCCATCGGTCAGGCCGGGCTTGATCAGCACGGGGCGCGGCCGGCCGTCGACCAGCTTGAACACGCGCTTCTTGTCGCCGAGGTCGCGCTGGCCCATCGCACCGCTCGAGCCGCTCGCGCCGTCGATCCGCGCACCCGCGCCGCCCGGGCCGCCGGCGCTGCCCCGGCCGCGGCCGCCCGAGCCACCACCGAACCCGCCGCTGCCGCTGCCGCGCCGGCCGAGCTCCGCGAACACGGCCATCAGCTGCTCGCGCGATGGCTTGAAGCGCAGCGCGGCGTTGGGGATCTTGATCGCGTCGGCGACCTGAGCGAGCACGAACGTGACGTTCGCGGTCATGCCCGGGCGCAGCGCGTGGTCGGAGTTGTCGACGTCGATCACCGCGTCGTAGGTCACCACGCCCTGGGTCGTGGTCGGCGCGTTGCGGACCTGGCGGACCACGCCCTGGAACTGCCGGCCGGGGAAGGCGTCGACCGTGAACGTCGCCTTCATGCCCTCGGTCAGCCGGCCGACGTCGCCCTCGGCGACCGCGGTGTCGATCTGCATGCGCGCGAGGTCCTCGGCGATCGTGAACAGCACCGGGGCCTGCAGCGACGCCGCCACGGTCTGACCGACGTCGACCGCGCGCGACAGCACGACGCCGTCGACCGGCGAGTAGATCGTCGCGTACGACTCGTTGAGCTTGGCCTGCGCCAGGTTGGCGGCGGCCTGGGCCTGGGTCGCGCGCGAGGCGACCAGCGCGGCCTTGGCGGTGTCGTAGGCGACCTGGGCGCTCTCGACGGTGGCGCCCGCGACCAGCTGCTGGTCCTGCAGCACCTTCTGGCGCTTGTACTGGCGGTCGGCGTCGGCCAGCGCGACCTCGGCCTTGTTGACGTTGGCGGCCGCCAGCGCCAGGTTGGCCGCCGCCTGGTCGATCTGCGACTTCAGCACGACGTCGTCGAGCCGGGCGATCACCTGGCCCTGCTTGACCTTGTCGTTGAAGTCGGCGTGAAGCTCGACGACGCGGCCCGACACCTGGGCGCCGACCTGGACGGTCTTGACCGCGGACAGCGTCCCGTTGGCGGTGACCTGGGCGGCGATGCTGCCCTTGGTCACCGGCACCGTCGCGAACGTGATCGGATCATCGCCCTTGGCCCACGGCCTCTTGATGACGAGGAACGCGGCCGCGCCGGCCGCGAGCGCGAACACGATGATCCTGGGGAGCCAGCGTTTTAGCTTCACGGTTGGCAAGGTGATACCTCGGTACGAACCGAAAGTTGCTCGATTATTGCGGGATGTTGCAGTGAAGATTCCGTTCCACCGGGCAGCGGCGGGAGCGCCGCGGCAGGGCGGTCACGCAACCGGCACTTCGAGCCGGGCGGTCGTGCCCTGTCCCGGGTGCGACGCGAGTGTGACATCCCCGCCGTGCGCGCGCGCGATCCTGCGAGCGAGCGCCAGACCGAGGCCGACCCCGCCGGTCTTGCGGGTCCGGCTGCCGTCGGCGCGCCAGAACGGGGTGAACGCCCGGTCGAGCTCGGCCGGCGACATCCCGATGCCGCGGTCGATGATCTCGAACGCCACCGAGGCGCCGTTGGGCTGGACCGCGAGCGTGACCGGGGTCCCGGCCTCCGAGTACTTGGCCGCGTTGTCGAGCAGGTTGTCGAGCGCCCGGCGCAGCAGCACCGGATCGCAGTGGATCGGCCGGTCGCCCGCGGGGGCGTCGTCGGCCGGCCGCTCCAGCTTGCGGCCGGGGTGGCGGGCGATGAACCGCCGGCTCGCGCGATCGACCAGCTCGCTCACCGAGGTCGCCTCGCGGTCGATCCTGACGTGCTCGCCGTCGAGCCGCGACGTGGTCAGGATGTCGGTGATCAGCTGGTCGATCTCGTCGAGGTCGGCGCCGACGTCGGCGAGCACGTCGGTCGCCGCGATCGGGTCCTCGGCGGCGAGCTCGAGCGCGACCCGGATCCGGGCCAGCGGGGTGCGCAGCTCGTGCGACACGTCGGCCATCAGCTGGCGCTGCGCCTGGAGCACCGCCGCCGTGCGGTCGGCCATCTCGTCGAACGCGCGGCCGACGTCGCCGACCTCGTCGCTGAGGGTCAGGTCGGCGCGCGCGGCGGTGTCGCCGGCGCCGAACCGGCGCGCCGCGGTGGCGAGCTGGTCGAGCGGGCGGACCAGCCGGCGCGAGAACCACATCGACGCGAACCCGACCAGCACGAGGATCGCCGCGCCGAGCGGGAGCACGTAGCTCCACGGAAAGCCGCCGCGATCCGGCCAGTACACGGCGAACAACGAGCGATCGTCGCTGCGCACCACGATGCGGTCGACGTCGAGCGACCACTTGGTGGTCGCCTGCAGCGTGCGCCGCTCGGCCTCGGTCGGCGGGTCGAGCGGCGGCTCGGTGTTGGTGCGCACCAGGTGATCGGCGGCGTCGTACAGCGACAGCTTGCCCTGGAGCCGGGACTCGATCCGCGCGATCACGGTGTCGCGATCGGCTCCGCTGCGCAGCGACAGCCGCTCGATCAGGTACTGGACGAGCGCGGCGTGGGGTTGCAGGTAGCGCGGCGTGCGGGTGTAGCGGGGCAGGAAGATCAGCGCCGCCATGATCGCGATCGCGAGCACGGCGACGAACCCGTAGACCCGGTAGACCAGGCGCCTCCGGCGCGGCGGCTTGCCGGGCGCAGCGCTCAAACATCGCCTCCGGCCAGCAGGTACCCGGCGCCGCGCACCGTCTTGAGGATCTTCGGGTTGCGGCTGTCGTCGCCGAGCTTGGCGCGCAGCCGCGACACGTGGACGTCGATCGAGCGGTCGAAGCTGAGCTCGGCCGAGCCCTTGGCGAGATCGAGCAGCTGCTCGCGCGACAGCACGCGGCCGGGGCGCTGGGCCAGCGCGCGCAGGATCGAGAACTCGTAGGCGGTGACGTCGATCGGGTTGCCGTCGAGCGTCACCGTCATCTTCTGGGGATCGAGCACCAGGCCGCCGACCTGGACGGTCTGCTGGGTCGGCCCGGCCTGGCCGCGGACCCGGCGCACGGTCGCGCGGATCCGGGCGAGCAGCTCGCGCGGCGAGAACGGCTTGGTCACGTAGTCGTCGGCGCCGACCTCGAGGCCGAGCACGCGGTCGGCCTCCTCGGTGCGCGCCGTGACCATCACGATCGGCACGTCGGTCCGCGCCCGCAGCTCGCGGGTGACCTCGATGCCGTCGCGCCCGGGCAGCATGACGTCGAGCACGATGCAGTCGTACTGCCGGCGCAGCGCCTCGACCTGGCCGTCGGGCCCGGTCGGCGAGATCGTCACCAGCACGCCATGCGACTCCAGGTAGCGCGCGGTCAGCTGGGCGAGGCGTTCATCGTCCTCGATCAGCAACACCTTGATCGAGCTCATCGGACTGTCGGTCACGGACACAACCTAACCATGGCGCAGCGCCTCTGCGTCCAGGGTTCACACTTCTCAACTCGTTTGCAACCGGGTAGTTACCCTGCCCGGACCGCCGCCGCGTCACGACGAGCGCGGCGGCAGCAGCCGGGCCAGCGTGCCCTCCAGCGCCTCGATCCGGAACGGCTTGGGCAGGTACGCGTCGGCGCGGATCGAGCGGACGTCGCGGTCGATCCCGCTGCACAGCACGATCGGCAGATCGGGGCGGCGCAAGCGCAGCGCGTTGATCACGTCGTGCCCGCCCATCCGCGGCATGGTGAGGTCGACCAGCACCGCGTCGATCGGCAGGCTGTCGATGATCGCCAGACCGGCCGGTCCGTCGGTCGCGGTGATCGCCGCGTAGCCGAGGTCCTCGATCATCCGGGCCACGACGTCGCGGACGAGGTCTTCGTCGTCGATGATCAGGATGGTGTGGCCGTTGGCCGGCGGTGACACCGCGGTGAGCTCTCCCGGCGTGAACGTCGACGGCCACTGGACCTGGAACCGCGCGCCCTCCCCCGGTGCGGTGCCCAGCCGGAGGCCGCCGCCGTGCGCGCGCACGATGCCGGCGACCGCGGCCAGGCCGAGGCCGTGGCCGGTCGACTTGGTGGTGAAGAACGGCTCGAAGATCCGGCGCCGGGTCTCGCTGCTCATCCCGGGGCCGTCGTCGGCGATCTCGAGCTCGACGTAGGTCCCGGCGGGCGCGGCGATCACGTCGTCGGGGTGGGCCGCGCCATCGTGGCGGAGCAGCCGGCCGGTGATCGCGATCGTGCCGCCGCGGCTGCCGAGCGCGTCGCGCGCGTTGTTCATCAGGTTCAGCAGGACCTGGCGGATCTGCGATGCGTCGCCGCGCAGGACGAGATCGTCGGCGATCTCGACCCGGACCTCGATGTTGCGCGGCATGGTCGGCGCGGTGATCCGGACCAGCTCGTCGATCACCGGGCTCGGCGACACCCGGGTCGACGCCACGCCGCGGTGGCCGGCGTAGGCCAGCAGCTGCTCGATCAGCTCGGCGCCGCGCAACCCGGCCTGCCGGATGTGCTCCAGCGGGGGGCGGCCCGGCCCGCGCGGCCCGACGTCGCGCAGCGCGAGATCGGCATTGCCGAGGATCGCGACCAGCAGGTTGTTGAAGTCGTGGGCGAGCCCGCCGGCGAGCACGCCCAGGCTCTCGGCGCGCTGGGCGTCGACCATGCGGCGCTCCAGCATGTACTGCGTGGTCATGTCGATGCAGGTGCCGATCGCGCCGACGATCACGCCGTTGCTGCGGTGCGGGGTCACCGTGGTGACCACGTGCTTGCCGTGCCACTCGTTGGTGTAGGTCACGGTCTCGCCGATCAGCGCGCGGCGGTGCATGCCGACCGGATCGGTCGAGACCGGATCGGCGCGCTGGAGCTGATCGAGCGTCATGCCGAGGAACCTGCCCGGCTGGATGCCGAACAGCTCGCGGATCACGCCGCCGCTCCGGCAGATCCGCAGATCGCGGTCGACCACCCAGTACACCGCCTGCATCTGGCGGACGACGAGGTCGAGCATCGCCGCGGTGGTCTCCAGCGCCTCGCGCTGCTTGCGGAGCTCGAGGTTGGCGGTCTCGATGTCGGTGACGTCGAGCACCGAGGCGTCGAAGCAGGGATAGTCGGGATCGCCGGGCTCCTCGATCACGGTGCCGTAGATCTGGACGATCCGCTCGCGGCCCTGCTTGGTCCGCCACCGCACGCGCGCCCCGTCCACCCCGCCCTTGGGACGGAACCGGGCGTGGAGCCGGGCGCGCTCCTCGGGATCGGCGAACACGTCGCGTGCGAGGTTCCTGGACAGCAGCTCCTCGACGCTGTCGTAGCCGAGCATGCGGACCAGCGCGGCGTTGACGTACTGAAAGTTTCCGGCCTCGTTGACCCGGTACATGCCGATCGGCGAGCGGTCAAACAGCTGGTACAGCTCGCGATCCCGCAGCGACACGCGGGGATATCATATCCCACAACCGGCGTGCGCAGGCGCACGGCGCACTGCGACATGGGTTACAGCAGCAGCGCGTCCTCGATCTCCGCGAACGCACCGGCGCGCCAGCGGGCCAGCGGGCCAGCGGGCTGTGGCCCTGCAGCAGACGGTCGGTCTCTGCAAGCACCGCACCGAGATCGACCAGCCAGCAGTACGGGTCGACCGGCGATCGGGTCGCGACGTCGGGAGCGAGCTCGGCCGCCGGCATCCACGCCGCCATCCGGTGGCTGACGCCGGCCAGCGAGCCGTTGCCGCCGATCACGATCCGCGACGTCGGCCGGGGCGAGCGGGAGGAACGCGCCGTCGAGCAGGCCGCGATGGCCGCGCTCGATGCCGACGACGTCGACGCCCTGCGCCCGCGCGACCAGGGTCGCCGCGCGGATCGCCGCGTTCATCCCAGGAGCGTCCCCGCCGCTGGTCAGGATGCCGATGCGCTGGACTGCCATGTTCGGACTCTACTTCGTCATGAAGGTTGCCTGAACGATGTGATCCGAGTTGCTCGCAGGCGTTTTCCGTCGAAATTCTGCCGTGCAGCGACCATCTCGGTTAGACTGCGCGACCGTGATTCGTACCGAGCGTGAGGGTTCTGTCATCACTGTCATCCTCGATCGCGCCGCGGTGAAGAACGCGGTCGATCGCGTCACCGCCGAGCAGCTCGCCGCGGCGTTCCGGGAGTTCGATGCCGACCCCGACGCGCGGGTCGCCGTGCTGTACGGCGACCACGGCACGTTCTGCGCCGGCGCGGATCTCAAGGCCCTCGCCGCTGGCTCGGGTGGCAAAGCCCTCGCCGCTGGCTCGGGTGGCAAAGCCATGGCGACCGGCACCGCCAACCGGGTCGCGCCCGACGGCGACGGCCCGATGGGCCCGACCCGGATGGTGCTCGGCAAGCCGGTGATCGCGGCGATCGCGGGCCACGCGGTCGCCGGCGGCCTCGAGCTCGCGCTGTGGTGCGACCTGCGCGTCGCCGAGGACGATGCGGTGCTCGGCGTGTTCTGCCGCCGGTTCGGCGTGCCGCTGATCGACGGCGGCACGATCCGGCTGCCGCGGCTGATCGGCCTGGGGCGCGCGCTCGATCTGATCCTGACCGGGCGCGCAGTCCGCGCCGACGAGGCGCTCGCGATCGGCCTGGTCAACCGCGTGGTGCCGCGCGGCCAGGCGCTCGCCGCGGCCCGCGAGCTCGCCCACCAGCTCGCGGCGCTGCCCCAGGCCGCGCTGCGCGCCGACCGGATGAGCGCCTACCTGCAACACGACCTCCCGCTCGACCAGGCGCTCACCCGCGAGCTCGAGCTCGGCAGCCGCGCGCTCGCCGAGGGGCTCGCCGGGGCGCAGCGGTTCGCCGGCGGCGCCGGGCGCCACGGAGGTGCCCTGTGACCCGCCGCGCGGCTCTCCCGCTCGAGCTCGCCGCCGTGCTCGGCCTCGCGCTCGGCGCGGCGCTGCCCGCCGGCTGCGTCGTCCGCCACTTCACCGGCCCGGATCTGACCGGCACCTGCAACGGTGCGTGCGACCACTACGTCGAGTGCAAGCCGGGGCACGCCAGCGCCGATCGCAATCGCTGCCTCGCCGAATGCCCCGACGTGTTCAGCGATCGCGACTCGCTGATGACCTACGAGAGCCTGGCGTGTGACGACGCCGTCGAGTACGTCGACGGCAGCGCGCCGGCGCGCGCCGTCTCGCACCGCTAGCGTCCGGAGCGCGACAGCGTACACCGCACGATCCGCGAACCGTCACACCGCTGGGACGAAGCGTTTACTGCACGGCGTTACAACGACGGTCATGCAGGACGTGGTTCACTTTCATGGCACGTACCGCTACGCGACGCGCGAGAGCCTCGAGCAGGCGATCGCCTCGGCGCGCGCGGTGCTCGCCGAGGACGACGAGGGCGAGGGCGACGCCTGGATGCGCTGCTTCGTCACGCGTGGCACCGTGCTCACGGTCAACCTGACCAGCCGGCTCGATCGCAACGCCGCCGCGGCGGTGTTCGATACGCTGGCGGAGACCGCGGTCGAGGGTGCCATCGAGGCGCGCATCGGCGACGCCGAGGTCGATCTGTTCGCGTCCGGTGACAACGACTAGGGCCGATCGAGATCGGCGTCCGGCACTCGAACCGCGATCGCGAGACGCCAGCGCGAGGCCGCCGTGGGCGTCCGCGAGCAGGATGGGGTCGGACGCCGCGACCGTGACCAGGATTGGCCGGTATTGTCCCGCACATACCTCACGCCGTTCGCGCAGGCGTCGGTGGTGATTCGGCGGGCGCGGCTCCGACGCCCATCCGCGCAGCAGCCCACGGCGAGCCGAGCGTGTACGCGTTCTCCCGGAGCTACGCGCTCGCCGCGAGTGCGCCGCCGGGCATAATGCAGGCGTGCCCGCACCGCCGCCTGACGCTCGCGCGACCGCTCCCGATGCGGGGCCGGCGGCCGAGGTCACGCTCGACGGGACGATCGAGCGGTTCGTGTTCCGCAACGAGGAATCGGCGTTCACGGTCGCGCGGCTGTCCGCCGCCGACCACACGATGGTGACGATCGTCGGCGAGCTGGTCGGGATCAGCGAGGGCATCCCGCTCCGGCTGCGCGGCCGCTGGGTCGACGACCGCAAGTTCGGGCGCCAGTTCCGGGTCGCGACCTACCAGCTGCGCTCGCCCGAGACCCTGGTCGGCATCGAGCGGTTTCTCGGCTCGGGGATCATCCCGGGGATCGGGCCCGAGCTGGCGCGCCGCCTGGTCAGCCACTTCAAGATGGACACGCTGGAGGTCATCGATCGCACGCCACAGCGGCTGGTCGAGGTCGCCGGGATCGGCGCGGCGCGCGCGGCCAAGCTCGCCGCGGCGTTCGCCGCCCAGCGCCACGTCCAGGACGTCATGGTGTTCCTGCGCGGCCACGGCGTGTCGGCGGCGTTCGCTGCGCGGATCGTCAAGAAGTACGGCAAGAACGCGATCAACGTGGTGCGCGCCAACCCGTACCGGCTCGCCCACGAGATCTGGGGCATCGGGTTTCGCACCGCGGACGCGATCGCCGGGCAGCTCGGCATCGCGCGCGACGCGCCCGAGCGGCTCGAGGCCGGCCTGCTCCACGCGCTGGAGACCAGCGCCGAGGACGGCCACATGCACCTGCCCGACGACGAGCTGATCGGGGCCGCCGCCGAGCTGCTCGAGGTCGCCGCCGACCGGCTGGCGCCGCGGCTCGCCGCGCTGGAGGGCAGCCGGCTGATCGTGCGCGAGACGCTCGGCCACCGCGGGGCGTGCTCGATGCTGCCGTGGGCGCACGACGCCGAGGCCACCGCGGCCGCGCTGCTCGCCCAGCTGATCCGGACCCCGGCGCGCGGCCTGGCGCTCGACATCCACGCCGCGATCCACGCGTTCGAGGCGGTCACCGGGGTCCAGCTCGCGGCCCAGCAGCGCCGCGCCGTCGAGGCCGCGCTGGTCGACAAGTGCACGGTGATCACCGGCGGCCCCGGCGTCGGCAAGACCACGATCGTCAAGGCGATCGTCCACCTCGCGAAGCTGGTCCACCGCCGGGTCGCGCTCGCCGCCCCGACCGGCCGCGCCGCCAAGCGGCTCGGCGAGGCCACCGTGATGGAGGCGATGACGCTGCACCGGCTGCTCGAGTTCCAGCCCCACGAGGGCGGGTTCCAGCGCGGCCCGGACAACCCGCTCGACGCCGACCTGCTGGTGGTCGACGAGGCCTCGATGGTCGACGCCCAGCTGTTCAACGCGGTGGTGGGTGCGCTGCGGCCGGGCGCCCAGCTGGTGCTGGTCGGCGACATCGATCAGCTGCCATCGGTCGGCGCCGGCGCGGTGCTGTCCGACGTGATCGCCTCGGACGCCGCGACCGTGATCCGGCTGACCGAGATCTTCCGCCAGGCCGCGGCGAGCCAGATCGTGGTCTCGGCCCACGCGATCAACGCCGGCGAGCTGCCGGTGCTCGATCCACCGGCGGCCGCCGCTCCGGGGTCCCCCCCGCCGTCCGACTTCTACTTCATCGCGCGCGACGATCCCGAGGCCGCGCGCGCGACGATCGTCGAGCTGGTCGCCGAGCGGATCCCGGCGCGGTTCGGGTTCGATCCGATCGCCGATATCCAGGTGCTCGCGCCGATGCACCGCGGCGAGCTCGGGACGTCGGCGCTCAACCGCGCGCTGCAGGACCGGCTCAATCCAGGCGGCGACCCGGGCGCCGGCACCGCCGGTCCCGAGCTGGCGCGCGGCGAGCGGGTGTTCCGCAGCGGCGACAAGGTGATGCAGCTGCGCAACGACTACGACAAGTCCGTGTTCAACGGCGACATCGGCGTGATCGCGGCGATCGACGGCGAGGCCGGCGTGATCAGCGTCGAGTTCGACGGCCGGCTCGCCAGCTACGAGCGCAGCGAGCTCGATCAGCTGGCCCACGCCTACGCGGTGAGCGTCCACAAGAGCCAGGGCTCGGAGTACGCCGCGGTCGTGATCCCGCTGGTGACCCAGCACTACATGATGCTGCAGCGCAGCCTGCTGTACACCGCGGTCACCCGGGGCAAGCGGCTGGTCGTGATCGTCGGCAGCAAGCGCGCGGTGGCGCTCGCGGTCCGCAACGCCGACGCCCGGCGGCGCTACACCTGGCTGGCCGAGCGGGTGCGGGCCCAGATGACGGCCTGACGGGTGTGACGACGGAGTGATCGCGGCGCGCCGCGGCGCTACCGGACCTCGAGCTCCTGCAGCTTCCAGGTCGCGCCCGCGTCGGTCGCCGCCGCGAGGTCGTGGTCCGGCGAGCCGGTGGCCGCCGGCAGCGCCGACGCCGAGCTCAGCGCGACGATCTGGTAGCTGCCGATCGGCACGGGATCGAGCACGATGCGCAGCGCGTCGCCGGAGCTCTCGCACGCCGGGTGGCCGGGGCACGCCGCCGCGAGCTCGCGCCCGTCGCGGTAGATCCAGATCGCGCGATGACCGCCGCCGCCGCGGGCGATCGCACGCAGCGCCGACGGGCCGCGCATCACCTGCGAGCCGGCGACCAGCTCGGCCGACAGCGCCAGCGGCTCGGGCGCGCGCGGCGATCTCGGCAACAGCACCGCGACCAGCGCGATCGCAGCGAGCGCCGGGATCGCGAACCAGCCGCGTGCGAGCCAGGACCGGCGCCGCGGCTCGACCGCCGCCATCACCCGGGCTTCCCAGCCGGGGGGCGGCTCCAGGCCGGCGCCCAGCTGCTCGATCGCCTGCTCCACTCTCGTGATCGGATCGCTCATACCTTGCCTCCGGTCCTGGCCTCGATGCAGCCGCGCAACACGGGCAGTGCGCGCATCACCCGGGCCTGCAGCGTGCCCGGTTTCTCGCTGAACACACCCCCCAGCTCCTCGAACGTGAGGCCCTGCTGGTAGCGCAGCACCAGCGTGCCGCGGACGTGCTCGCCGAGCCTGTGGAGGCAGTCGATCAGCGCCTGCTGCAGGCGCGCCTCGTCGAGCCGCTCGCCCGGCGGTGGGCTCGGGTCGGGGGTGTCGGCGGTGTCGTCCTCCTCGATATGCGCCTGCGCGCGGCGGCGCGACTTGGCGGCGTCGAGAACGCGGTGGCGCGCGATCGCGAACAGCCAGGTGCGCAGCGTCGAGCGCGCCGCAAACCGATCCAGATCGCGATGGGCCTGGATGAAGATCTGCTGATGCACGTCGTCGGCCAGCGTGCGGTCGTGCAGCTCCTCACGGCAATAGCGATAGACCGCCACGCCGTGCCGGCGCATCAAGCTGGTGAGCGCCACGGCGCGCTCGCCGCGCTGGATCAGCGCGATGATGTCTTGATCGGGGTCCCCGCGCACCCCTTCGGTGTCCGGCACCTCCGCGTCGCGGGCCGGCACCGGTCTCGTGTCCACAGTTTCCATGACCGTCGCTGGTAGGCGACGAGGGGCACCGAACCACGACAGCTCAGAATCCGGTTCGGCGCAATGCGGCAAAAGCCGGCGATACCCAGTGATCTACGCTCGATCCAGCTCACCGAGCAGTGCGACCAACCGCCGCACACCCTCTTCGGGGAATGCATTGTACGTACTGGCGCGCAGGCCGCCGACCGAGCGATGGCCGGCCAGGCCGCTCAGCCCGCGCTCCTCGGCGCGCGCCAGCAGCTCCGCCTCCAGCTCCGGCCTCGTGCCGCGGAACGTGATGTTCATGTTCGAACGGCTGCCGGGCCGGGCGTGGGCGCGCCAGCACCGGCTATTGTCGAGGAAGTCGTACAGCAGCTTCGCCTTGCGCGCGTTGCGCTCGGCCATCGCCGCGAGCCCGCCCTGATCGTGGATCCATGTACAGACCTCGCCGATCATGTAGATGCCGAACGTGTTCGGCGTGTTGTACATCGAGCCTTCCCGCTCGTAGGTCTGGTAGTCGGACAGCGGTGGCAAGCCTTGCCGGCGGGTCGCGAGGAAGTCCCGGCGCACGATCACCAGGCTGATCCCCGAGGGCCCGAGGTTCTTCTGGGCGCCGGCGAAGATCAGCCCGTGGCCGGCCAGCGGCAGCGGCCGGCTGAAGATGTCGCTCGAGGCGTCGCACACCAGGGGCGCGGGCGGGCCGGCCGGCGGCGCCTGCCACTGCGTGCCGTACACCGTCTCGTTGCTGACGTAATACACGTAGCGCGGGGACGCCGAGTAGCGGACCGCGTCGGGGGTCGCGTCGAACGTCGGGCCGGCATCGCACGCCAGGTGCAGCTTGCCGAACCGCCGGGTCTCCTCCATGACCTTGGCGGTCCACACCCCGGTATGACAGACGTCGACGGTCTCCTCGTCACCCAGGAAGTTCTGGGGCACCAGCGTGAAGTGGTGGGTCGCGCCGGCGGTCATGAACAGGATCGCGAACTCGTCTCCGATCCCTCCGACCTCGCGGATCCGCGCGGTGGTCCGCTCCAGCACCGCGCGGAACGCCTTGCCTCGGTGGCTGTGCTCGAGGACCCCGATCCCGGTGCCGTCGAGATCCCAGATCGCCGCCTGGGCGCGCTGCAGCACCGGCTCGGGCAACGCCGCCGGTCCCGACGAGAAGTTGAACTTTCTGGTCACGATCGGACAACCGGCGTCACCGGCGCGGCGACGACGCGTCTGCCCAGAAGAACAGGGTGATCGCGATGCAGTGGAACGCCTCGTCCGACGATTGTGTGATGACGATATCGGTGACCTTGAGCTGCGGATTGTTGGCCATCCAGGCCGTGACCTTCTCCCCGAGCTGATCGCGATCCGCGACCATCGTCGCAGAGATCACCTTCACTCCATTGAACTTCACATCCCGCCGCAGTGTCACCTGCCCGGATGTATTCGCTTGGTTCGCGGACATGCAGGGTGGACAATATCACGGATGTGAGTCAGTCGTCGTCATCGAGCGCGCGATCCAGCGCGTTGGCGAGCCGCTCGGCTTCCTGCGGCGACATCGCGCCGGGGGTGAATGCCTTCTCGGCGGTCTCGACCAGCGACAGCATGCGCGCCTGCTCCAGCGACAGCCGCGATGCGTCGCCGGAGATCCATTCATCGAGCTCCTCCGTGAGGCGCTTCTTGGTCCGGGCCTCCTCGCCGCGCGGGGTCAGACCGGGCGCCGGCGCGCCGTGCCGGCGATAGCTGATCGAGCCATACGCGTTCGCGAGGTCGCGCCGGAACTCGGCCATGTTCTGGTAGCGCCGGCCGGGATCCTTCTGCATCGCCCGCAGGATCACCGCCTCCGCCATCTCCGTGATCTCCCGGTGCGGCGCGAACTCGCGCGGCGACGGCGGATGGTTGTGGATGTGCATCGCGAGGACCTCGTTGGACTGCGGGGCCTCGAACGGCGGTCGGCCGCACAGCATGTCGAACAGGATCACGCCGAGCGAGTACACGTCGGCGCGGTGATCGACGTCCTCGCCGCGCGCGGCCTCCGGTGACATGTACTCGGGCGTGCCGAATACCGCGCCCTGCACGGTCTCGGCGAGCAGCTCGTCCTGGACCAGCACCTTGGCGATCCCGAAGTCGAGCACCTTCACGAAGTCGTACGACTCCTCGCGCTCGGTGATCCACGACTGGTCGGGCGTCATGCGTAGCAGGTCGCGCCGGCCGGGCCGCTTGAGCAGCATGATGTTGTCGGGCTTGAGGTCGCGGTGGATCACGCCGACGGTGTGCGCGGCCTCGAGCGCGAGCGCGATCTGGTTGGCGACGTTGAGCGCGCGGTGGAGCTCGACCGCGCCATCCTTCTCGATCAGGTCCTCCAGGCTCTTGCCGTCGAGGTACTCCATCACGAAGTACACCGGGCCATCGGCGAGGATGCCGAAGTCGGTGACGTCGACGATGTTCGGGTGGTTGATCGAGGTCGCCGCGCGGGCCTCGCGCAGGAAGCGGTGGATCGCCTCCTGGTAGCGCGCGAACTGGGCGTGCAGCACCTTCACCGCGACCGGCTTCTTGATGTAGATGTGCTCGCCGCTGTACACGGTGCCCATCCCGCCGCGGCCGAGGATCTTGTCGAGCCGGTAGTTACCGATCGAGGTGCCGAGCCGCGCGATGTCGTCTTCCTCGACGAGGATCGCCGAATCGTGGAGACAGAAGCGCTCTCCATCCGGAAACCGCGTGAAGCATCGGGGGCAGACCTTCAAGCTATTTTCCGAACCGCGATTGAACGAACAGCGACAGGAAGCGGTTGTCGAACGGCTTCTGGGGGTCGGGCGGCGTGACGTTGAGCAGGGTGAACTCCAGGCCGATGTCGAGCTGCTGGTTGGGCGAGAACTCGATCCGGCCGGTGACCGGGACCTGGAAGTTCCCGGCATCGGTGTTGAAGTCGATCACGCGGAGCTGGGCGAACACGACCAGCGACAGCGCCGGGATCGGGTTGGTCGCGATGCCGACCGACGGCAGCAGGTCGGGCGTCGCCTTGTTGCCGGCGACCGCGTTGAAGTCGATGCTCATCAGCGTCTGCAGCGCGATGATCGCGATCTCGGGCTTGACGTCGTAGCGGAACGGAAAGCCGAGGTCGAGCGAGAACTGGGTCTTGCCGGCGCTGTACTTGCCGTCGGGCAGCGTCAGAAACGTCATGCCCGTCGTGTCCATCGGATCCTTGCAGGCACTCGGCACCGGCATGTCCTGACCGCAGATGTGCGGGATCGCGAAGCGGTGGACGTTGGCGGCGAGCCGGATGTCGAGCAGGTCGTAGGCCAGCGCGCCCTCGAAGCCGCCGTAGAAGCCGAACTGCGCGAAGTTGTACGCGCTGGTGAAGCCGCCGATCACCATGAAGTTGTCGGCGACCCCGTACTCACCCTCCAGCGACACACCGACGGAGCTGAACGCGCCCAGCGAGCTGAGGTCGGTCCCCAGGCCGAGGCGGAGCTGGGTGAGGTTCTGGGTGATCGTGAGCGGCCGCAGCAGCTCGCTCAGCGGGTAGGTCTTCATGGTGAACAGCCCACCGGAGGTGACCGGCGGCTGGTCCTTGTCGTCGGCGTCGGTGTCGTCGCCCTCGTCCTTGGGGCCACTGTCGTCATCGTCGCCCTGGTCGTCGTCGCCGCCGCCCTTGGGGGCGGCGTCCGCCAGACGAACGTGCCCGTGCCACATGACGTAACCAGCGCTCAGCGCCAGCACAAGCGCGAGCCGCATCCCGCGAGAAAGCGAAGGAAGCATCACCACCTCGGCGGAAATGCTACCGCAAATCCACGGGCCCGGTGCGCGGGACACCGCCGAAACGAAACGTATGCCGCGCCGCGACCTCGGGAGCGGGCGATGGAGCTCCGCGACGGCGATCCTGAACGAACGCTCGCGGGCCGACAAGCGGCCGGGATGCGGCCAGAAGACGCGCCATCGGGGAGTCCCCGATGGCGGCGCCCCCGGAAAACGGAGCCGGAGCCGGAAGGACGGCCGAGCCTGCCATGTCCGAGTCAGCCGAGCGATGGGCGCTCCCCGGTCGAAGGACCCATCCCCGGCCTGGCCAGCCGACGACTGGCGGAACGGCGGGTCGCCGTCCACCAGCGCCGGCTACCTGCCAACGCCATCACCGCTGGACCGGCCAGCGTGCGCCGGCAATCCCCGGCGATCGGACGCCGAGCTACTTCTTCTTGCCTTTCTTGCCGCCCATCTTCTTGGCGGGCGGCTTCTTGGCCGGGGCCTTCTTGGCCGGCGCCTTCTTGGCCGGGGCCTTCTTGGCCGGCGGTCTCTTGGCCGGCGCAGGCTTCTTGCTCTTGCGCTTGCTGCCACCGACCTGGCGCTCCTTGCGCGCCACGTCGCCGTCGGCGTCGAGATAGTAGAGGTACTTGCTGTAGTCCATCTCGATGCCGGCAGCGGCGACCTTCTGCGCCTTGCCCTTCGGCTGGCCCGGCTTCTTCCGGGGCGTGGCCCAGACGTCGCCGCCCTTGATGTAGTACATCAGGTCGTTGTCGCGCTTGATTCCAGTCTTGAAGATCTTCTCACCCATAAATTCAGACCCTCCCTAGGGGTAGTGGGGTTGAAGCACGGTATCCGAAGGGTCTGACAATCTCCGCAAAAAAACTTCGAAATCGTCGTCGGGAACGAAGAGATCTCCGTCGAGGATCACCCGGCCGGGGCGGCCCCCGACGAGGATCAGCCTGTGGATAACCAGTCCTCGACGACGATCTGAAGTGATCGTAAATCCCCGACGAGAAACGGGAATTCCTCGTCGAGCCCCCCACCTCCTCGCCTCGCTCGTCGAGCCCACGGGGCGGTTGCCCCACCCGCCGGCAAGCCGGCAGGGCCCCCCACCCCCCCATCTCCTCACTTCCCTCGTCGAGCCACGGCCCGTTGCCCCCACCCACCGGCCAGGCCCAGGGTCCCCCACCCCCCGGCGCCCCACCGCGCGTCGAGCCCCATCTCCTCACTTCTCTCGACGAGCCCATGGGGGGGGCCGTCGAGGATCACCGCGAGCTGGGCCTGCGGCGAGCCGACTGGGCGACTGGCTCACACACCAGCACCTGGCTATCGGCGGTGCCGTCCAGCGGCTGGAATGAAAAATCGCCGTAGCGCGCGACGACCCGGAAGCCGGCGTGGGCGACCAGCGCCTCCAGCTCGGCGGGGAAGAACTTGCGCTGGGACAGCTGGATGACCCGGGTCTCACCGGGGACGGCGCCCGGGCCGAGAGTGCCAGTGAGGCGATCTGGGTCAGCGCCACCCGGGTCACCGCCACCCGCCGCCGCCCGGCGACCGCGTCGAGCGCGCGGGCCGGGGGTCGGCGCCCCGGGCGGGGCCGCCGGCTCGGCGGGCTCGTAGTACAGCCGGATCATGGCGATCTGCCGGACCGGGTCGTAGTCGTGGTTCGTCGAGTAGTACATGGTCCGGCCGGTCGTCGGGTCGGTGAACCGCGTCCTCGCCCAGCGCCTGGACGGATCGCGGGCCAGCCACAGCAGGTCGGGGAGCTGGACGTCGAACGCGAACGCCCCACCGGGCGCGAGGTGTGCCGCGACCCGCTGCAGGCAGGTGACCACCTCGCTGCCGGTATAGAGATGCTCGAGGACGTTGAACGCGGCGATCACCAGCGGGAACCGGCCGCCGGCCGAGAAGCTGCGCAGGTCGCCGGCCATCGGGGTGATCCGCGCCGCGACCGGCGCCGGAAGCCGGGTGATCCGAGCGCGGAGCCGGCCGAGCATGGCGTCGGAGCGGTCGACGGCGACGACCTGCCGGCCGTCCCGGGCGAGCGGCACCGTGACCCGGCCGGTGCCTGCACCGAGCTCCAGGATGCGGTCGGCACCCCGCCGCCGGGCGAGCTCGCGGTAGAACGTGACGTCGGCGCGCCGCCGGCGGTACTCGTAGTCATAGAGTGCGGCGTCGGCGTAGTGCTCGCGCGAGCCGTCGTCGACCAGCTGGTCGACGAGCGCGGCGAACTGCTGCGCGGTGAAGCCGGCCTCCGGGGAGGCGATCGCGCCGCGCGCCGTGGCGTGCCGGCCGACCGGTCGTCCGGGCGGCGGGGCCTGGGGAACCGCGCTGCGGCTGCGCTCGCGCCGACGCGTCGCCGGAGGCTTGTCAGGCACCGTGCCCATCGGCGGCGAGCAGCTCGCGGCGGCGCCGCCGGCCACCGCGGCGGCGGCGCCGGCGCTTGCGCGGGCGATCCGGGTCGTCGTCCTCGTCGGGCGCCGCCTCGCCGCTGTCCGCCGCGATCGCCGGTGCGTCCTGCGGCTCCTTGCCGGCCGCGCGCTCGATCAGCTCGAACACCAGCAGCGCCTCGTCGATCACCTCGCGGCCGCCGACCAGCTCGGCGCGCGCCCCGCGCTTGCCCGCCGCGGCCAGCTTGCGCTGGGCGATCAGCAGGTAGCGCAGCCGCTCGCTGTCGCGCCGGGTGACGTGGAGCTGCCCGATCAGGGGGTGGGCGAGCTCCTGGACCGCAGCGGCGAGCTCGCCGCCGCGCGCCTCGTCGGGAAGGAACGGGGCCAGCAGGGCACCGAGCGCCACCGCGTTCGAGGGGTCGCGGCCGTCGGTGACCGCCTGATCGATCCAGGGCAGCGCCGCCCACGCCAGCGTCCGGCGCCGGACCAGCTCGCGGCCGGACGTCATGAACGACAGCCGCACCGGCGCCGCGGCGACCGGGCGCGCCGCGGGCTCGTCGGCCCACACCCGGTGCCAGGCCCGCTCCTCGTCGTCGAGGTCGATGTCCGCGTCGCCGTTGCCGGCGCCGCCGTCCGCCCCGGCGGCCTCGTCCTCGCCGTCCTCGCCGTCCTCGTCCTCCTCGGGCGGATCGTCGGGATCGTGCTCCGCCGGGTCCTCCTCGTCGTACTCGATCTGGCGGATCGTCGCGCGCGGCAGGGCACCGGCGATCGGCGGCGCGGTCGCCGGCGCGCCCTCGCCCTCGAGCAGCCCGGCGAGGTACGGCGACAGCACGGCGAGCACGCCGGTCTCGACCAGGAGCTCGAACGATCGCCGGGCCGCGCCGCCGCGCATCAGGCGGTGGACCTCCTCCAGCAGCCGCGGTGGTGCGCACTTGCTGATCTCGCCGCGCCAGCGCAGCAGCGCGCGCCAGGTCGCCGGTTCGAACCCGAAGTCGAGCCGGGCGGCGAACTTGACCGCGCGCAGGATCCGGACCGGGTCCTCCTGGAACCGGATGTCCGGATCACCGATCGTCCGGATCAGCTTGGCGTCCAGATCGGCGAGCCCGCCGACGTGGTCGATCACCTCCTCGCGCTCGACGTCGTAGAACAGGCCGTTGATCGTGAAGTCGCGGCGGCGCGCGTCCTCGGTCTCGGTCCCGAACACGTTGTCGCGGCGGATCAGCAGATCGTGGTCGTCGTCGTCGCGCGGGTTGGCGCGGAACGTCGAGGTCTCGATGATCTTCGCGCCGAAGAACACGTGGGCGAGCCGGAACCGGCGGCCGATGATCCGGCAGTTGCGGAACGTCGCCTTGATCTCGTTGGGCGTCGCGCTGGTCGCGACGTCGAAGTCCTTGGGCTTGCGCGCGACCAGCAGATCGCGGACACATCCGCCCACGAGGTACGCCTTGTGGCCTGCGCGGGTGAGCTTGCGGACCACGCGATCGGCGTCGGGATCGATCGCAGCTCGGTCAAGCGAGGGCATCTTCGCGAGTCAGCCGTACCATGTCGCGTCGATCGCGGGCAAGTATGTGATCCCCTTGTGATGTTTTGAGCACCCCAGGACGCCCTGATCGGTCGGCTCTCCCGGCCGGATCGCCCGGCAACCCGCCGTGCCACCAGCGCCCATCACGATCGATCTCGATCGGCTGCCCGTCGCGGTCGTGCGGGTCGCACTCGACGGGACGATCGCCGGGCTCAACCCTGGCGCCGGCCCAGGGCTGCCAGGGCTCCGATCACCGCGCCCGGAGCAGCAGCTTGCCCCACGGGTCGAACACCGCCGGGGTGTCGGCGGCCAGCGTCAGCTCCCCTTCGCCGATCAGCGGCTCGTAGCCCCGGGCGACGACCATGAGCGAGTACGTCCCCGGCACCGGGACCGGCTGCTTGAGCACGACCTCGCCCTGCGCGTTGGACCGGCCGTACGCGAGCACCTGGTCGTCGAGCCGGTTGACGTCGAGCGTCGCCGTGTTGACCCCGGGCCGCAGCACCATGACCAGCGCGTCGCGCACCGGCGCCTCGTTCGCGACGTCGAGCACGCGGCTCTGGATCTGCACGCCCTCGGCGGGCACCTCGATCGCCGACGGCTGGAGCTCGACGTCGGTCGCGCCCTCGCGCGGGATCCACCCGGCGGCGGCGATCGCCAGCAGATCGCTCGCGGCGGCGATCGGCCGGACCCGGCCGCCGGCCTGGACGACCTCGACGACGTCGCCCGAGGCGCTCAGCTTGGTGCGCACCGCCGACGCGATGCCGATCAGCCGGCCGTCGTCGCCGATCACCGGGCCCCCGGAGTTGCCGTGCCGGATCGCCGCGTCGGTCTTGATGAAGTCGTTGCCGGCGGCGCCATCGACGCCGCTCCAGCCCAGCGCGTAGCCCTCGCTGAGCGTCAGGCCGCCGCCGCCGACGTCGGGGTAGCCCAGCACCCACAGCCGCTGGCCGGTCTTGACGTCGCTGGCGTGGGCCAGCGGCAGGGTCGGCCAGGCCGCGCCGAGCTTCGCCGGGTTCCAGCTCCGGCCGTCGAGGTCCATGTCGCACTTGATCAGCGCGAGGTCGAGCTCGCGCTGCAGCTTGCTGCGGCTCGGCTTGCCGGCGCAGTGCAGCTGCGGCGCCTTGTCCTGCTCGCTGAACCGGCCGATCACGAACACGTCGTGCAGCCGGCCGTTGCGGTCGTGGATCACGTGGTAGTTGGTGAGGATCGAGCCGTCCTTGCCGACGATCACCCCCGAGCCGCCGCCCCGCGCGCGCAGCCGGCCGTCGATCAGATCGGCGACCACGACCATCACCGTCGACTCGAACGCGCGGGCGACCGGGTTGGGGTACTTGCGCGACGACAGGTGGCCGGTCTGGGGCACGAGCGGCAGGCCGGTCTGGGTCGCGACCCGCAGCGTCGGCACCACGCTGGCCTCGAGCTGGTCGATCTCCGCCGGCGAGCCGAACAGCGTGATCACGTAGATCTGCTCGCGGTCGATCGTCGCGTACTCCAGCGCGTGATCGATCCGCGGCACGTCGCCCTTGTCCTGGACGTGGGCGAACCGGTAGGCGGTGCGTAGCCACTGGTGGTCCTCGACCGAGCGCACCGAGCTATCGTCGAGCGCGTACAGCTCGCCCCACCGGGTCCGGCGGTCGAGGTCGAGCCCGGTGACGATGTTGCTCCACGCCGGCTTCTTGTCGATCATCACCTCGATCCGCGCGCCGGGGTCCGCCGTCGAGGTCAGCTCGACGCGGTACGGCGCACCGGCCGGCCGGCCGGCCGCAGGCGACACCTCGTGGACGAGCCGCGGCGCGGGCGGCGGCTCGGCGGGCGACACCAGCCAGCCGCGCGGGTGCTGGAACGTCAGGCCGTGGTCGGCGCCCGGCTCGAACGGCACCAGCGCCGGGGTGACCAGCTGGCTGTGGAACCGGCCGGCGACCATGATGATCACCAGCGCGATGACCAGCACGACGATGTCGTGGCGCTGGTACTGGACGCGGAGCTCGGCGAGATCGTTGCGGGCGCGCGCGCGCAGCCGGGCGATCGCCGCCGCCGCGATCGCCACCGGGTCGAGCCCGTCGTCGAAGTCGTCGGCCGCATGATCGTCGCGGCCGGGATGCCCGGGGTGCGTGATCGCCCGGCCTTCGCGCGGCGGCTGGCTCGGCCGATCGCCGGCCGCCTGCGCGATCGCCGCCCCGGCGCTCGCGGTGGTCGCCGCGATGTCCTCGGCCAGCGCACGCAGGATCCGCTCGCGCTGCATCCGCACGGTGGTCACCGGATCCCGGCCCGTGACGTCATCGGGCGGCGGCGGCCGCTCGGGCTCACCCGCCGCGACCCGGGCGCGCGCGACCTCGATCGCCGCGCCGGCCGCCGCGGCCGCGACCAGCGCGGCGCCGGGGGCGGACTCGATATCGCCGACCATCTCGCCGACGATGCGCGCCGCCTCGTAGGCCGCGGCCGCCGGGCTCGGCAGCTGCGGCGCGGGCGCCGGGGCCGGTGCGGCGGAATCTGCCGCGCGCGGCAACGCCTCGGCGGAGTCCAGCGGCCAGCCATCGTCGTCGAGCGCGACCGGCCCTGCCTCGACCGCGGCGCGGCGATCGGCCCCCCGGCGCTCGCCGACCCGGCGGTCGAGCTCGGGCCAGGTCGGCTCGCCGGCGGGCGCTGCCGGCTCGGAGCCCGGTCGCCCGGTCGCCCCGGCGGCCTGCGCAGCGCTCTGCGCCTCGACCGCCGCCTGGACCTCGGGCGTCGCCGGCGCCGCGACCGCCGCCTGGACCTCGGCGTCGACCTCGGGCTGCTTGCCGTCGGTCATGCCGCCGCGTCCCGGAACGGAGACACCGCGAGCAGGCGCTGCGACACCAGCCAGATGATCCCGAAGATCGCGGCCGCGCTCAGCGCCGCGTAGCCGACGCTGTACCACGGGTGAACGGCGAGACCGCGCTGCACGACCCAGCCGGCGACCAGCGTGAACTGCCCGTTGAACGCCGCCGCGAGCAGCAGGCCCAGCATCAGCAGGAGGCCGCGCACCGGGGCCCGGCGGCGCGAGAACTTGGCGCGCCCCATCACGTAGCCGAGCACCCCGGCGAACGACGCGTGGGCGAGCGTGGTCACCACGGCCTGCGCCGCGCCGATCGACAGGTGGACCGCGTGGTTCTGGCCCGACAGCCGGTGGAAGTTGATCCACGCCGCGAACCCGGTGCCGCAGGCCATCATGTAGACGATGCCGTCCATCGGCTCGTCGAACTCCCGCGACATGTAGATGGTGTAGCGAACCACGGCGTACTTGCACATCTCCTGCGACAGCCCGACGATCAGCACCGCGTCGAGCACGCGGTCGAGCGAGAACGGATCGAGCCCGGCGACCCCGAGCGCCGCCGGCGGCGCGAACTGCGAGCGCACGAAGTCGGCGAGCGGCGCGGCGATCAGCGCGCCGAGCGCGCACACCCCGGCGACCAGCGGCTTGGGCTCGGGCTCGTGGCGATCCATCAGGTAGAAGAACCCGAGCCAGAACACCGCGGGGATCCCGGCCATGACCGCGGCGAGCAGCGGCCCCAGGTTCACCGGATCGCGCAGCCCGGCGACGAGCTCGACGAGCCAGGCGAACACCACGAAGCCGAGCAGGCCCGCGATCAGCATGAACTTGGTGCCGACCAGCGTCCGGGCTCGGCGGAGCGACCAGCGCGGCCTCTGCATGGTGAAATTCTACGCTGCCCGAGCTTTGCGCGGGCCCGGGCCACCCCTAGAATCGGGGCGGCTGTTTTTCGACGGGTTCTATGGGCAAAAATCGCGGCACCGACGCGCAGTTGCTGACCATGCACGAGCTGGCGGCCTACCTTCACCTCGATGAGGCGACCGTCACCAAGCTCGTGATGCAAGGCAAGATTCCCTCGCTGCAGGTCGATCGCCAGTGGCGGTTCAAGCGCACCGCGATCGACGAGTGGATCGAGCAGCAGCTGGTCGGTGAGGACGAGAACTTCGCCGATGTGCCCGATGGCATGAAGCTGCCGCTGGAGGACCTGGTCCCCGACCAGGCGATCATCACCAACCTGCGGGCGCGCACACCGGTCGGTGTGATCGAGGAGCTCGCTGCACGCGCGTACACCAACGGCTGGCTGTCCGACAAGCCGTGGTTCGTCGGCGCGGTGGTCGAGCGCGAGTCACTCGCCTCGACCGCGATGGAGGGCGGCGTCGCCTTCCTCCACACCCGGGCCAAGGACAAGGGCAAGATCGGCCGGCCGTTCATCGTCGTCGGCCGGTCCTGGGAAGGCATCATGTTCGGCGCGCCGGACGCCGCCCCTACCTACCTGTTCTTCCTGCTCGGCCTCAAGTACGACCGCCTCCACCTCCCGATCCTCGGCCGGCTGGCGCGCGCGCTGCGCAACCCGGCGACGATCGCCAAGCTGCGCGCGCTGAGCTCGCCGGACCAGGTCCGTGCGCTCCTGCTCAAGGAGGACGCCGCCGTGCGCATGGGACACACTCCCGAGATCCAGGGTCCGGCGGCGTTCAAGCCCAAGCTCGACCGCACGCTCCGGCTGCGGGCGATCCGCCGGCTGCAGTCGCAGAAGCAGGCCGAGCTCGGCACCACGGAGCGCCGCCCGGGCGCCCGGCCGTCCACGCCGCCCTCGACGCGCAAGGGGGGTAGCGAGGCCAAGGCCCCGCGCGCCCGGTCCGCGCGATCCGCCGCGGCCGGATCGGAGACCCCACCGACCGGCAAGACCAAGGCGAAGCCGGAGGCGAAGCCCGAGGTCAAGGACGCCAAGCCCGCCGCGAAGCCGGCGTCGGACAAGCCGGCCCGCGCAGCGAAGCCGGCCGCTGCCAAGGGCGGACGAACCAAGAGCGCCGGCGGCGGCTAAGTGCTTGTAAGCGCCTGTCGGCCCGATTCAACAACCGGTGTCGCTCGAAGGGTGGCTCTTGTCTCAGCAACAGGTGTCGCTCGATGGGTGGCTCTTGTCTCAGGTGCGCCGGCGTCCGGTGCACGTCGACCTGGCCTTGACGTTGACGGTTTGACGTCGACCTTGACTCCAAGCGTTGAGCTTGACGGCAGCGAAGCGATACGTAGACGTTGATCCCACCCTCGACCTCGACCTCGCCCCGTTGTCACGCTCCGTCGGGCTCGCAGCACAGGATCGGTCGACGTCGCGAAGGATCCGGAGACCACCCGGAGGTCCACGTACAAGGTCGAGGGTGGAGTCGACGTCTACGTCGCCGTACGTCGCCGTTCAGGTCGACGTTTGGGCGACAACGTCAAGGTCGACGTCAACGTCTTCGTACGGGCGTCGCGGCTCCATCGCCGCGCGCATGGACGTCTTCTCATCGACAACACCTTCAGACGTCACGGCATCCGCCGCTCCCCGCCCACCCGTGCCGCGATTCCGCGGAATCGCGCGGACCCGGAGCGCCGCTCATCTTGTCATCAGGACCACAGAACCCGCTCACCGCGCGGAATTCTGACCCTCGTGCCTGCGCGCATCCGCACGGAACAGCCCCCACGTGGGGGAGGCGACGGGCGAGCGCTCGTCCGCGGAGCCCCGCGCAAGGCGTTCCTCGGCAGGCATCGGCAGGGCCTGGCTCCGGGCGGCGAGCCAGCGTGATCTACGTCGGCGCGGCTGGTCGGACCGTGCGCTATCCTCCGAGTATGGGGCGCACTGCCCTGTATCGCGATCCAGCTCCGTTCCGCCCTGCGAGGACCGATGTCCAGCTCGATGGCGATGTGCTGCTGCTCACGATGCCCGACGGCAAGCCGCGCCGCCACGCGCTCGACGGCCGGTCGGCGACCCAGCTCGACGGCCTGTACACCGCGCGCAGCACGCCGTTCGCGCACGCGCGCCCCGAGCGCCGGTTCGTCCGCATGCTGATCCTCGAGCGCGACGACGAGCGCCACGTGATCATCACGCCGCCCGAGCACGGCGCCGTCGCGCCCAACGTCGTCCGGTTGCCGGTCGCGCCCGACGATGCCGCGATCGTCGACGCCCCCGCGTGGGACACGCTCGCCCACTGGATCCTCGGCGGCGGCCGGCTCGCCGGGTGCGCGATGACCGACCTCGCGCGGCTCGCGGCGATCGCGACGCCCCGGTTCGCGGCGCTGATCGGCCAGGTCGCGGCGCAGCGCGCGCTGGAGCAGGTGTGGGCCGCGCGCGGGCCGCTGCGCGGCGTCAACGATCTCGAGGCCGCGCTGCACCCGCTGGTCGCGGCGGCCCGGCAATCGCCCCGCGCGGCCGATGCCCTGCGCGCCGCGCGCGCCCACGCGGGAACCACGCCGCGCCGCCGGCGGGCCTAGGCCGGGCCGAGCGAAGCCCGACGAGGCGCGCCAGAGGCGCGTCTCGGTGGAACAGCGCAGCGAGGAACGGACGGAAGATGATGACCAGGGGGTGGCCCTGAATGGGACACCCCCGGGCCGGCCGGCCGGCGCGATCGCACTGTGAAATTGGCGCCGCCGCCGATCGCGCGCTAGCTTCGCGGGCGATGCGATGCGCGATCCTCGCGATCGTCGGGGCGCTGGCTGCGTGCCAGCAGAGCGAGGTATCGCGCTCGGTCGGCGCGCGCTGCGACGTCGCCGACGACTGCGATCAGCGGTGCCTGGCCCCGGGCTCCCAGTACCCCGGCGGGTTCTGCACGATCGCGTGCGAGAGCCACAACGACTGTCCCGACCGCACGACCTGCGTCACGCCCGAGGGCGGCGTCTGCCTGTTCACGTGCATGACCGACCCCGACTGCCTGTTCCTCGGCGAGGGCTGGCGCTGCCTGTCGCTCGCCCTGCAGGGCGGCGGCATCCTGGTGAACGTATGCGCCGGTGGCTGATCGCAACGGCACTGGTGGCGGCCGCCGGCGCTGCCCGCGCGCAGCCCGCACCGGATCCCGCCGCGCCGGGCTCGCCCGCGCCGGACACCGCACCGGACGCCAGCCCTCCGGCCGCGGGTGCACTGGTGCCGCGGGCCGCCGCGCCGGTCGCCACCGCGGCCCCGGCCGATGACGACATCGGCGACCAGGCGATCTCGGCCGAGCTCGGCGTCGCGGCCGGCGGGCGAGTCACGCCCGGCGGTCTGCGGATCGCCGGCCAGTACCTCTACCAGCTGTCGGACGACGACTGGTTCGACGGCGCCGCCAGCTTCACCTACGGCTCGGCGTCCGCGGCGTGCTTCCGTGACCGCAGCGATGCGGTGGTGTGCCAGCACGGCCTGGCCGACGGCGCCGGCCTCGAGCTCCAGGCCACGATCCGCCACGTGCTCGCGCCGCAGGGCGCGTTCCATCCATTCGTGCGGCTCGGCGTCGGCCTCGGCGTCGTGCGGTTCGGCCGCGACGACGTCTCGGGCTTCACCATCCCGGCCCACGGGGGCGGCGGCGTGCGCGTGGCGGTCGCGCCCGGCATCGCGATCGTCGCCGAGGGCGACCTCGTGCTCGGGTTCGGCAGCTTCTCGCGCGGCCTCGGGTCCCAGCCCCAGCTCGGCCTCGCGATCGCGGCGGGCGCCGAGTTCCGGCTGAAATGACCCGCGGCCCGGGCAGCGCGAGGCGCCGGGCGCGGATCGCGCTCGCCGCGCTCCTCGCGGTCGCCGCGGCCGTCGCGCTGATCGTCGCCCTGGTCGTCGCGCCGTGGCGGCACCGGGCGGCGTCCCCGCCCCGGGGCTCGACCACCACGCTCGCGCTGCGGGTCACCGACCGCGGCGCGCCGGTCGCCGCGCGCGTCCTCCTGATCGCCGCCGGCGGCGCGCCGCTCCACATGGGGAACCTCGACCTCTACGGCCAGCGCCAGGGCGGCGCGGCGTGCGTGATCGCGCCCGACGTCGTCGGCTCGTGGGACGGCCTGATCCTCGGCCGCGGCATCGCCGAGGTCCCGGTCGGCGCCGACCGCTGCGTCCCGTCGCCGGCGATCCCGTACGGCCGCTACCGCTACGTCGCGTGGCGCGGCATCGAGTACGAGCGGGCCGAGGGCGAGGTCGATCTGTCGGCGGGCCGCGGCCGGGTCGAGCTCGCGATCGCGCTCGACCGCGCCTGGACGCCGCACGGCACGCTCGCCGCCGACCTCCATGTCCACGCCTACGCCTCCGGCGACTCGCGGCTGCCCAATCCGCAGCGCGTGATCGCGCAGGCCGCCGCCGGCATCCAGGTCGTCGGGCTGTCCGATCACGACGTCAACGGCGACCTCGTCGCCGAGATCGCCGCGCTCGGCCTGCGCTCCACGATCGCCTCGATCGCGTCCGACGAGCTCAGCACCGAGCAGCTCCACGTCGGCGTCTACCCGGTCCAGGTCGTGCCCGGCGCACCGCACGCCGGCGGCCCCGACGACGCCGCGATCGCCCGCGCCGGCCCGCAGCAGGTGTTCGATCTCGCGCGCAAGCTGTCCGGCCGCCCGGCCGACCGCACCGTCGTCCAGCTCAACCACCCGCGGTTCCGCGTCACCGCGCTGTACGACGGCACGCGCTGGGACGGCGTGGCGTGGCCGCCGCCGTTCCCGCTCGGGTTCGACGCCGTCGAGGTGCTCGCCGGCTACACCGCGTTCAACGCCCCCGGCGATCGCCGGTTCGACGACAGCGTGCGCGATTTCTACACCCTGATCGACCACGGCCACCTGATCGCACCGCTCGGCAACAGCGACACCCACGACCTCAACTGGGTGCTCGACGGCACGACCCGGACCTACGTCTACGCCGACGATCCGCGGGTCGAGCCGTTCGACGAGCCCGGCTTCATCGCCGCGATCCGCGGCCGCCGCGTGGTCGCGACCAGCGGGCCGTGGCTCGACGTCGAGGCCGCTCCCCACCGGGGCGCCACCCCGACCGTCGGCCCCGGTCAGGCGCTCGCCGCGCACGGCACCGCGTGGCTCGACATCACCGTGTCGCAGGCCCGGTTCGTCCACACCGCCTGGATCCGCATCACCGTCGGCTCGCCGTCGGGCCCGGCGCTCGCCGCGACGATCGACGTCCCGCCCGGCGCGCGCAGCTTCCGGTGGGCCGGCCCGGTCGACGTCGGCACCGAGGACACCTGGATCGGCGTCACCGCCGACGGCGATACCCCGCTGCCGCTCGAGCAGACCGGCAGCTACCAGCGCGACCGCTGGCACCGCCCGGGCGTCACGCCGTTCGCGATCGCCGCCCCGATCCTGGTCGACGCCGACGGCGACCATCGCTGGAAGCGCGGCGACGCCGACCTGCCGCTGCCCTGAGGTTGCGGTCGCTACTTCGCGACGCCGCGCGGCAACAGCAGCCAGTACTTGCCCGGCCCGCCCATCCGCCCGCCGAGCTCGGCCGCCGCGGCGTCGTCGCCCCAGTAGATGTCGCCGCGCACCGCGCCGAGGATGCCCGCCCCGGTGTCCTGCGCGATCAGCAGGTGGTGCCACAGCGCGGTCACGCCCTTCTGGCCCGGCACCGGCGCATGCGCCTCGACCCAGATCGGCGTCGACATCGCGATGAACGCGCGGTCGACCGCCATCGATCGCCGCGCGGTCAGGATCGCCTTCTGCGATCCGATCGCACCCGGTCGCCGCGACACCGAGAAGAACACGTACGACGCGTCCTGGTCGGCGATCTCGTCGAACCGGCCGGGGTGATCGCGGAACCACTGCCGGATCCCCTGCATCGTGCCCTCGCCCGGCCTGAGGTAGCCGCCGCCGCGCAGGATGCCGCCGACCCCGCGGTACGCCCGGCCGTTCTTGCCGGCGAACTCCAGCCACACCACCGTGCCGTCGTCGAGGCTCGCCTTCGCCGAGCCCTCGATCTGCGCGAACAGCAGGTCGACCGGCTCGTCGACGTACATCAGCTCGAGCCCGCGGTGCGCCAGCGCCCCCTTGCGGATCTCGGCGCGCGTGTAATACGGCACCAGCTCGCCGTGATCGAACCGGCCCCAGATCCGGCGGCCGTGCGCGTCCTTGAGGTAGCCGGACAGATCGACCATCGCCAGGTCGTCGGGCCGGCCGAGCACCGGCGTCTGGAACTTGCCGTGCCGCGTCCGCGACGCGTGGAGCTCGGCCACGTAGTAGCCGGTCAGCTTGCCGGTCGGCCCCGCCGTCCCGGTCGCCTGGTACGGCACGAACTCCGCCTCGAACATCGCGCGCACCGCCGCCGCGTTGCCCGCGGCGCCCGCCGCGAGCTTCGCCGCCGCCCGGCACGCCTTGCGCCAGTGCCGCGCCTTGCCGCCGTGGCCATCCGCGCCGACCGCCGCGTCGTCGGGCAGCTCGCCGAGCTTCTCGCACGACCTCAGAAACGACGGCACGGCGCCCGCCAGATCGTCGTCGGTCCAGCCCGGCAGGTCGCCGAACGCGACCTGGGTCAGCGTCAGCGCGTCCTGCGGCGCGCTCGCGCCTTCGATCATCGCGCTGTCGTCGGTCGTGCACGGCGGGGCCGCCGCCAGCGCACCGGCCCCGGCATCGGGCACCGCGGCCCCACTGCCCGCCTGCACCCCCACGCCGGCATCCGGAGCGGCGGGCGCCGCCACGACCTGCTGCCCCGGCACCGGCAGCGGCGCCGCCGGCGACTCCGCCCCACGGCACCCCGCCAGCGCCAGCGCGGCGACCCCCGGTGCGAGCAGGGCGAGCAACGACGCAAGACGCGAGCAGACCGGCATGGTGCGCCCAGCGACAACGCGCACACCCCGCGGCACATTCCTCCCGCAGCCGCGGGCTCCCCCGGTACTCCCGGTGACGTCGAACCTGGACAAGATCCGCAAGCGAGCGTCGCCCTTCACCTTACCCGAACCGCGATCCACCTGGAAGCTACCGGATACACCCGCCGTTTTCGGTCGGGCCGCCCTCCCCGGACCCGGGAGCGCATCGCCGGTGGCCTCCGGACTTGACACCCTGGACCCCAACCGCTATCTACAGCCCCCGCACTGGGTCCGTAGCTCAGATGGATAGAGCGCCGGGCTTCGAACCCGTAGGTCGGGCGTTCGAGTCGCCCCGGACTCACCTGAAAATCGAAAGCGCTGTTCCAGCCGGGGGCATAGCTCAATGGTAGAGCATCGGACTCTTAATCCGCTGGTTGAAGGTTCGAGTCCTTCTGCCCTCACTCCCCGAACTCGCTGAAAGCGGCCGCATCTCCTCGGAGACGGCCGTTTTTTTCGTCCGGAGGCCTGCGCGCCCGATCGCGCCATGAGCGCCATCTGCGCCAGGAATCGCCACCAGGTTTGGCACACCCGTGGCACACGGTTCGGCGACCTCGGCCGCGGCGATCTCCGACGGAAAGAGCGCCGGGAACCGGGGCAGCCGGGCCATCGCCTCGCTCTTGATCCTTGGCGCAAGGTGACCGTAGTAGCGCTCGACCATCTTGCTGTCCTTGTGGCCCATCAGCTTGCCGACCACGAAGGTGTCGACCCCGGCCTGAACCAGCCACGAGCCGAACGTGTGGCGAAAGGTGTGCGGCGTCACCCGCTCGATGCCGGCGCGCTTGCAGGCGGCGCGGAGGTCGGTGCACGCGTTCGCCCACGGGCGAAGCACGGGGCCGATCCGGCGCCCGGGCGGCACGCGCCGGAGGGCGGCGGCGAGCTGCGGATCGAGATCGATCGTCCGGTCGCGGGTTGCGTTCTTCGTGCCCGGGATACGGATCCGGCCGGCCACGAAGTCGACGTCTGTCCAGTCGAGCCGCGACAGCGCCGACAGCTCGGCCCCGGTGAAGCAGGCGACCGTGACGAACAGCTGGCGGTCGGCGACGTGCTCGCGGTGCTCGCGAAGCTGGCGCTCGGCCTCGTCGGGCTCGAGGTCCGAGACGCGCTTCGCCATCCACTCCGTCGTGTCGAGCGCGGCGAGCAGCTCCGGGAACTCGTCGAGCGTGAGCCACCGCGTGCGCGGCTCCGACTGAGCCGCGAACGGCGGCACGCACTCGATCGCCGCCGAGTGCGGCACCCAGCCCCGGTTGCCGGCGTGCTTGAGCGCTACCGACAGCGTGTTCAGCTCCTTCTTGATCGTTGTGCGGGCGGCCCCCTCGGCGAGTCGATGGTCGACGTAGCGGACGACGTCGGCGCGCTTGAGCTTCGTCAGCTCGATGCTGCCGTGCTTCGCCTCGCACGCCTCGACGGCAACGAGGTCACCGTTGACCGCGCAGCCGCCGCACGCGCGCAGCAGGCGGTTCAGGTGGCCGCCCTTCTCGCGGTACATCTTCCTCGTCCCGGCGGAGATCGGCTTGCCGCTCGTGTTCGTGTGCGCTTCGACCGCGAGGTGCCACGTCAGGTCTTCGATGGTCCGGCCGGCAGCGTCCGAGGCAAGACCCGCGGCAGCTTGCGCGGCGTCGTCGCGCTCACGCTGCGCGAGGATCGTCGCGGGCCATAGGAGGCGGTCAGGTCCGGAGCCACGTTGTGGCGGTGAGTGGATCCGCGGGAGCCAGCTGACCG
>DATAPF010000220.1:0-21142 GCA_036265355.1 Kofleriaceae bacterium
GCCGTCGCGGCCTCGATGACAGCGAGGAGCTCGCGATCGCTCGGCCGGGCGTCGGTCGAGCTCCGCGCCAGCAGCGCGTACGCCGCGACCACGTCGTCGTTGCGCGCGAGCGTGAGCCGTGGAACGCGGTCCTCGGATGGCTCGCGGCAGATCTCGGGATCGATCAGCTGGGCCAGGATCTCCTCGGCCGGAGCGTCGGGTGCCTGCTGGCTGGCGGCGCGGAGCACGTCGAACCGCCGGAGTACATTGTCGAGGCACAGCAGCTGGACCTGCTTGATCTGCGGGGCGGCACGGCACGCGGCGGTGCGCGCGATCTGCCAGTCGCGATACGCGGCGTCGAGGACCCGGACGTGCACCTCCGAGGTCCGGGCGCGCAGATCGGCCGCGATCGGAGGCGACCACACGCTCGCGACGTCGAGTCTCGGCGGGTCGCAGGTGAGCGCGGGAGGCGATCCGGCGATCAGCGCGGTGATCAGCGCGTCTGCCGTGGCCAGCGCACCGACCGCGATCGCGAGCGTCACGCCGAGCCTGCGCCGCGCGCGGGCCAGACGCCCGAGCAGCGCCTTCATGCTGGGCCATCGCCGCGCCGGGTCGGGATCCAGGCCTCGCCGGAGCGCGTTGCGCAACCGGCGCGGGATCCGCGATGCATCGATCGCGGCAGGCCCACGCGCGATCTGGTCGCGCAGATCATCGAGCGTCGGCCCAGGAAACGGCCGCTCCCCGGCCAGGGCCTCCCACAGCGCGACGCAGTACGCGAACTGATCGGTCGCCGGCGTGACCGCTTCGCCGCGCCATTGCTCGGGAGCCATGTACGCCGGCGTGCCGAGCAGCGCGCCGGTCGCCGTGAGCTCGGCCCGCGCGGCCGATGCGCCCGGGCCCGCGGCGATCGGCAAGGTCGCGTCGAGCTCGATCGGCAAGCCGGCTTCCGCCGCGCGAGCGAGCCCGAAGTCGGTGACGACGATCCGGCCGTCGCGGCTGCGCAGGACGTTGTGCGGCTTGAAGTCGCGATGCACGATCCCGGCGGCATGGGCGGCCGCAAGCCCGCGGCCGGCAGCGATGAACGCATCGAGGATCGCGGCAGGTCGCGGCGCGGCGGCGCGCAGCCACGCTGCGAGCGACTCGCCGTCGATCAGCTCCATCGCGACGAAGTCCCGCCCCGAGGCGGTGCCGGCCTCGTACACGGTGACGACGTTGGGATGCGCGAGCCGCGCCATCGCGCGGGCCTCGCGCAGCAGGCGCTCCCGCGCCACGGCGGTGGCCTTGGCCTCGTGCAGCACCTTGATCGCGACCCTGCGCTTGAGATCGGGGTCGAACGCCGCGTGGACCACGCCCATCGCGCCGGCGCCGAGCTCGCGCTCGAGCCAGTACCGTCCCAGCGGCGAGCCAGGCGCGCCCGCGGTGACAGCGGGCGCGCCTGCACTCGGCACGGCGCTCACCGTCTGCACCGGATCTTCGCGCTCGCTCGCCACGCTGACTCCTGCGCGGACGAGGATAGCGCACGATCGCACCGTCGGAGGACCGGGCTACCGTATCGTGCGCCCGTGCGCCCGTGCGCGCTGCCGCTGCGTGCGGCGTGCGGCGGTGCGCACTGCCGCCGCGTGCGGCGTGCCGGCCACGTGACGGCAGCGGTCCACCGGACCGTGCGACCTGACCGCTGCGACCGATCACGCCGTGTTCGTCGCCTACCCGTGGATCCCGTGGGTCGGGGCCTCAGCTCGCCGCGCTGCGGGGGCGGGCGCGGGCGCGGTCAGCGCGGCGCGGAACCCGTCGCGCCAGCTCCGCCACACCGGGGCCCAGCCGAGCTCGCGCCTGGCCTTCTCGTTGGAGGCGCCGCGGCTCTGGGTCATCAACCGCACGCCGACCTGACCGGCGGCGAGATACCCGAGCCAGACCGGCACGTGCAGCGGCGGCCTGGCGCCGACGACCTCGGCGAGATACGGCAGCCAGTCGCGCACGCGCGCGGGCTCGTCATCGACGATGTTGTAGACGCCGGGCGCGCCGCGCTCGAGCGCCGCGACGGTGGCCACCGCGACGTCCTGGAGATGGATCCACGACCACACGCCGGCCCCGTCGCCGATGATCGGCATCTTGCGCGCCCGCACCATCTCGACGAGCGGTTCCGAGGCGCCCGGGCCGTACAGGTTGCCGTAGCGGAGCACGATCCCCTCCGGCATGCCGCGGACCGCTTGCTCGAGATAGCGAATCGCCGCGGTGCTGCGGCGCTGTGCGCGGGGCGGATTCGGATCGACCGGCTCGTCTTCGGTCTTGAGCGCGCTGCCCTGCCGCTGGTTGGTGCCGGCGTAGCTCTGCGCGACCACGCGCCGGATGCCTGCGGCGCGAGCGGCCGCGAGCAGATGGTCGGTGCCGCGCGTGCGCAGCTCGCTGGTGACCGCGGCCCACTCGTCGAACCGCCGCATGTTCGGGGGGCCGGCCAGCGCCGTCATCTCGTGAAGGATCGCCTCGGGCTCGGCGCGCGCGACCGCTTCGCGGATGCCGGCCGCGTCGAGTCCATCGACGACGACCGGGTCGGCGCCCGCCGCGCGCAGGCGCTCGACCTTGGCGGCGGTGTGCGTGGTCGCCGTGACGCGATGGCCGCGCTCGACGAGCTGCCGCACGAGATAGTTCCCGATGGCTCCACTGGCTCCGGCGAGAAATACACGCATGGGGACCTCGATGGGTGGGGTTACGGTCGAGACGAGATGGCGGCGTGCGGCGTGACAGCGCGGCAAGGCGCAGCGTGCGGTCGGAGGAGCGGGATGTCGCGGACGGTGGCGATGGCAAGTGCGACAAAACCCGCCAGCGAGAACACGAATCCGACGAAGTGGCCGATCTCCCAGCGCAGCCGCAGGTCGCTCCACGACGCACCGTGCGCGATCGCGCGGTTCACCGGCTGCACGAGGATCAGCCATGATACGAGGGACAGCGTGGCCGCAATGGCTGCGGTGAGCGTCCAGCGCGCCGGTGGCTGATGGCGCGCGCGCCAGGCCAGCGTGCCGATGGCGATGATCGCGCCGACCTCGAAGATCGCGCCGAAGATCGCGAAGTACAGGTACATGGTCGAGTTCACCGCGGTGTACAGCTCGATGCTGTACGACAGCTTCCGAGGCATCTCGAGCACGTGCGCGCTCGTCATCGCCAGCGACAGCGCCGTGATCAGCAGCGCGATGAAGCGGTGGATCCGCACCCCGGATCGCAATGCCTGCGGCATGCCAGCCTGGGGAGGCCAGCGGCCCACCTCATGCGCCGCGGAGTACCAGATCCGCGTGGCCCGCCGTGGCGAGGATGCGCACGGCGTTGGCCTGGTCGGAGCCGTACGCGCGATCGTGGGCCTCGGCGTCGGAGCGGCCGTGGCGGCGGTGGCGCTCGACCAGGCGGGCGAGGCGGACGGACTCGTCGGGAGCCAGGAACCAGACCTCGTCGAGCAGGGCGCGCAGGGCGCTCCACGGGGGTTCGGGCAGCAGCAGGTAGTTGCCCTCGGTGACGACCAGCGGGACCTCGGGCGAGACCGGCACGGCGCACGCAATCGGCTCCTCGATCTCGCGGCGGAACTCCGGGGCGTAGACGGTCTCGGCGTCGGGCTGGTCGGGCCCGTTGCGGCGGAGCCGGCGGATCAGGTCGACGTAGCCGGCGGCGTCGAACGTGTCGGGAGCGCCCTTGCGCTGCTCCCGGCCGAGCCGGCGGAGCTCGCGCTGGGACAGGTGGAAGCCATCCATGCCGACGAGCACCGCGCGGTCGCCGAGCGCGGTGACCAGCCGCTCGGCCAGCGTGGACTTACCGGCGCCAGGCGCACCGCAGATGCCCAGCAGGCGCCGGCAACCCGTGGCGGCCAGCGCCTGCCCCCGGCTGATGAGGTGATCCAGATCGCCGAGGTAGGTCACGGTGTCACGAGGCGGGCTCGTGGGCAAACCCGGTCAGCGGCTGCAGTCGAACACGGTGACCGAGCTCTGCGTGCCGGTGTTGATGAGGCCGAACGTGACGCTCGTGGAGTCCGACGACGTCGTGTTCCCGGGCAGGTCTCCGAACGAGTCGCCCGGGCAGCTCAGCAGCTCGAGCGCGTTCGAGTTGGAGTACGTCGTGCCGTCGGGACACGTCAGGTCGATACCGGCCGTGCCGCTGAGCATCTCGCTCACGGCGTTCGTGCCGACGGTCAGCTGGAAGCCAGCGGAGCTCTCCTCGTAGTGCAAGCAGGTTTGTCCGCCGGTCGTGACCCTGAAGTTCCAGTCCTTGAACCCGTCGGCCAGCGGTAGCACGAGCGCCGGTGTGAACGTGATCGTCTGCCCGCTCGCGTACGTGCAACTCGCGTTGTCGGCGCTCAGCGTCCCCGTCGTGCCCTCCGCGGGCAGACAGGTCGCAGCCCCAGCAATGGTGGTCTTCCAGCAATTGTTGCCGGCGAGATAGGCACAGTCGAGGCTCTTGCTCGAGCCGCCACCGCAACCCACGACGATCACACCCGCGACGACCAAGATCCGCATCGTCATATCATGAAGCCAGAGCCGCCCGCAAACCAGCCCCCGGCGCTCCATTCCGTTGTCGTCACGAGCCCTGGGCGCCGTTGCCGGCGAGCACCGAACCGGCAGGTTGTGACGAGACTGGTTGTAGGCCCCGGTGGGAGGCAACTCGGGCCGGCCTATTTCAGTTCCTTCTTCTCGTGGCCATCGCTGCCACCGCCCGTGTACCCGGGCAAGCCGAGACGCGACGCGATCGAATGCCATCGCGAATCCCTCCCGTCGCGGTCAACGACCTGGCCCATGCGTCGCCAGCTCCGCCCGGCACAGCCCGGAGCGTCGATGCACAACCCCTGTTCCCGCGCAGAGGCTAGGCGACCGTGCGGTCGCGGTCAATTACCGCGGATTACCGATGCTCTCACCTCGAGGGGGCCCCCGCCGCCTCCACCACGTACTGCGACCGGACCGCATCGCGACGGCGGAGGTCGCGCTCGCCCAGATCAAGCCCTTGTCGCCGCCGGCCGTGTGCCACCAGGGCCGCAGCCGCGACGTCTGGACCCTGGCTCCGTGGCCGCTGGGAGGCGCGCAGGCAGGTACAACTTCTCAGGGTAGCTCGTGCAAGCCCGGCATGCCCATGTCTGCCCCGGATCCCCCAGCCTGTGCGCGGCCACTTCCACCGTCAGAGGGCTCGGCGCCAGGGTCGCCATCGAACGCCGATCCGAGCGCCGGCGATGCGAGCTCGGCTAGCCCCGACGGTGACTTCACGAACGCCATCAGGTCCGCGGCCGTCCCGTTGAACCGGTCGACATCGACCGGATCGCTGAATCCAGCGACCGTGCCGGTGGCAGAGGACTGCCAGAAGGTCCAGCGCGTCCATGGCGGGTTGGGAATGTTCGGGCATCGCACGTTCCAGTTCGCGACCCACAGGGGATACGGATTGAAGCCGGCCGGAGTCCCGAGCAGCGAGTTGAAGACACGGACCGACGTGTAGATCATCGGCACCCGCCCGGTCTTCTGCTGTACGCGCTGGAGGAACGTGCGTGCGCCTGCCGCCACCTGGCTGGCGGTCAGCCCATCGGTGACCTCGAGATCGATGACCGGCGGCAAGTCGCCCGACTTCGGGCTGCCCGCGATCCTCACGAAGAAATCGGCCTGAGCCACCGGATCGGACTCCGGCCTGAAGAAGTGGTACGCGCCGTGAACGATTCCATTGGCCTGTGTCTTTGTCCAGTTGGTCGCAAAGTGATTATCGATGAACGACGTGCCCTCGGTCGCCTTGATGATCGCGAAGCTGATCCCGTCGCGCCTGGCAGCCCCCCAATCGATCGTCCCGTCGAAGTGGGACACGTCGACGCCCTTGATCGTGGAACCGGTGGCACAGGAGATGACACCTTGTTCGACCGAGTCGATATCTGGAGGAAGGTCCGCACACCCGGTCAGCGTGGCAATGGCAAGCAGTCGTGCAATCGGCTCGTAACAATACGTGAGTGATATTTTCATGTGCGGTCGCTTGTACGAGCGGCCATTCAACGAGTCAATGTGCGACCCTCCCCCACAATACATGTCACAGATTGCATGAGAGAATCTCTCAGAATGCCCCGCGAATGGCCGTCGGCCGATGCGACACCAGCTCGGGCGGGACCTGCCACTCTGCTACTGCTACGCAAGCGTTCAGTTTCGGACGCTCGCGCGCGTATCAGGGATCACCAAAACATGATTTTGACTGAGCACTAAAATCTGCTCGCAACAAACACAGCCTTCTGACACGCAGGCGAAAACGCAATCCGGGGCGACTCGCTGCGCTGCGAGGCCGCGCGCGGATCGCCGGGAGGATGATCGGCCCGGCCAGGCGGCGCGGGCTTGCCCGGTCCGCACCGCTCCGGTCACCGGGGTGGTGAGCGAACGCTCACGACCGGGACTGGTTCTCTGGTTACTGGGGCAGCCGTTGCCCCGTGACGCCGTCGCCGCCCCGGACGGTCTCGAGCTCCTGCTGGCGCAGGGGCCGGATGGCGTTGTTCCGCTCGGTGGTGGTCGACGGCTCGCTCGCTGGTTTCCTCGGTCGATTCATGGGGTCCCTCCTCGTCGTGGTGAGTTCACGCCATGGGACGATAACACGCCGCATCGCGGCTCAGCACGTGCCCGCTACTTCGGCGCGTTCATCCGCTCGGCCTGCGCCTTGGCCTCGGCGAGCGGCGGCACGTTCCATTCGTCGCGTTGCTCGTCGGTGACCGCCGGATCGCCATCGACCCGATCGACCCGTTCACGATCGGCGATCAGCTCGATGCGGTTGCCGAACACGTCATCGATGTGGCAGCGCTCCACGCCCGGGAGCTCGTGATCGTCGCGGATCTCGAGGCCTGCCGCGCGGAGCTTCGCGAGGAGCGCGCCGTAGCTCGCGCACACGAGCGCCGGATGTGCCTTGCGCGCGGCGCGGAAGTCGGCTTCCACGCCGAGGTGGATCACGACGCCGCCGCTGCGCAGCCACAGCCCGCCACGCGCCGCGAGCGCCGGCGGCTTGGGGATCTCCTCCATGCCGAGCAGATCGCAGTAGAACCTGCGCGCGTCGGCTTCACCGCCCACCGGGATCGCGAGCTGCACATGATCGAGGGACACGAACGCGGACACGCAGGTTCGATGCGCGCTGCGGGCAGTCCGTCGCATCGTGACGTTGTCCCGTCGCAGCCGGGCGCGCGGCCATCGCCGCTCGGCGCCGCGGGCTCAGGGCGCGATCCGGCGGCCGTCGCGAAACACGCCGCCGGTGTCGGTCGCGACGACGCCGAACAGCACGCTCGCGGCGCCCTGCTCGACCGAGCGCGGCGCGCCGCGGCCGCCCATGTCGGTGCGCACCCAGCCCGGGCAGGTCGCGTTCACGCGGATCCGGCGCGGTGCCAGCTCGTCGGCGAGGATCCGGGTCAGCGCGTTGAGCGCGGCCTTCGAGACGCCGTACGCGTCGGTGCCCCAGCCCGTGCCGCCGGTGCGGATGAACGCGCGCATGTGCGCGACCAGAGCGTCGCGCGTGAGCGCTGGATCGGCGAGCAACTGCCGGTGTGCCCGATCGAGGTGGTCGAGCGCGCCGAGGCCGCTGGTCACGTTCGTGATCGTGGCGCCGTCGCACAGCAGCGGCAGCAGCCCGAGCGTGACCCGCAGCGGCCCGAAGAAGTTGGTCTCGATCATCCGCGCGACGCCGTCGGGGCCGCGCGCGGCGCCGTACACGCCGGCGTTGTTGACGAGCGCATCGATCCGGATCGCACCGTCGCGCAGCTTCTGCGCGGCGGCCGCGCTCGACGCGTCACTCGTCACGTCGAGCTCGACCGCCTTGAGCCGTCCGCCCGTGTCCTTGCGGAGCCGCGCCGCTGCCGCGTCGCCCTTCTGCCGATCGCGCACGCCGATCAGCACGTCCCAGCCGTCGCCGGCGAGCACGCGGGCGACCTGCTGGCCGATCCCGCGATTCGCCCCGGTGACGAGCGCGGTCCGGGCCATGGCCCACCGATTCTACCGCGGGTCCGGCCCTGGCGCGACGATCGCCACGGCGAGCGATCAGGAGTGCTCCTGAACCAGCTGCCGAGCGGCGATCTGTGCCCCGTCGCCGCGCATGGCGGTCGCGACGCCTTCGGCGCGGGTGGCCATGTCGCGTTCGAGGCTGCGTGCGAGCGCACGGGTGAGCGAGTCCAGCGTCGGCGCGCCGGGCGCATGGGCGGTTCCGATGCCCAGGTCGTGGATGCGCTGCGCAAAGTAAGGCTGGTCGTAGTGCTGCGGGATGATGACCTGGGGCGCACCGGCGCGCGCCGCCGCGGTGGTGGTGCCGGCACCGCCGTGGTGGACGACGGCCGCGACGCGCCGGAACAGCGCCTGCTGGTTGACCTCGCCGATCGCCAGGCAGTCGGGCTGGTCATCGATGACCGACAGGTCCGCCCACCCGCGGAGCACGATCGCGCGTCGCCCGAGCGCGCGGGCCGACTCGATCATCGCGCGGCTGATGCCGTCCGGCGCGCGGACGCTGCCGAAACCGAAGTAGATGGGCGGCGCTCCGGTGTCGAGGAACGCCTGCAGCTCGGGCGACAGGGGACGCTCGTCGGGCAGGATCCAGGCGCCGGTCTGGACCACCGCCGGGTCCCCGGGATCGGGCCACGGCGCCAGCGTCGGGTCGGCGGCCAGCCAGGGCCGTTCGGTCAGCACGTGGCCACGCACGTCGCTGACCGGGGCCAGGCCGAGCGCGGCGCGCTGCGCGTCGAGCAGCGGGCCCCACGGTTCGTTCCAGCGCCGCGCATCCTGATCCCACAGCGCGCGGTGGTCGGTCATCGCAGGCGCCGGCGTGTCTCCCCGCGTGGGGATCACGGGTGGCGCGTGGTGTGGCGATGGCAGCACCGCCGGGCAATACGCGGCAAAGACGTACGGGATGCCCATCGCCTCCGCCACGGACGGCGCGGCGATCTGCAGGGCGGTCGCGCCCACGATCAGGTCGTGGCCGCGAGCCGCTGCCGCGATCGTCTCGAACTGGGTGGCGACCGTGCCCTCGATCATCCGGCGCACCTGCTCGGGCGTGGGTCGGGATGCCGACGGGTTCGCGGTCGAGCGCAGCTCGGGGCCGATCGGCGTGACGGGCAGCCCCAGGCCCTCGATCCAGTCCCGGAAATCGGGCGGTACGCACAGGCGAACCTCCTGGTCGAGCGCCTGGATCGCCAGCGCCAGCGCCACCAGCGGCTGGACATCCCCCCGGGTACCGATCGTCGATAGCAGGACGCGCATCACACTCCCCTTCCATGTCGAGTTTGCATGCCCATGTGATCGCGAACCTCGAGGCACTTTCCAAGCTTGTCGTTACGGCCTGGTTTTGCGAGTATATGTGTGGGAAGAAGGCCGGGTGGGGCCCCCCGGGCCGTGTTCGCGCGGCGGCGATGTAACCCGGGACGCGGCGCGTGTGACAAGCTCCGCCCCCATGAGCATCCAGGTCAGGTCCGGTTCCCGGGGGCGCCTCGCGCTCGTTCTCGCGCCGCTTGCGCTGTGCGCGTTGCTCGGCTCCGTGGCGCGAGCCGCCGAGCCGGAAAAGAAGCCCGGGCCCGCGCCTGGCTCGTTCACGATCGAGAACTTCCAGCTCGAGAGCGGCGTCACGCTCCCCAGGGCGATCGTGGTCTATGGCACCTACGGAACGCTCGACGCCGCGAAGGACAATGCCGTGCTGCTGCCGTCGCACTACATGGCCCAGAGCGACGGCTACGACTGGCTGATCGGAGAAGGCCGGGCGCTCGATCCGAAGAAGCACTTCCTGATCATGACCGAGCTGTTCGGCAACGGGCGGTCGTCGAGCCCGAGCAACACCCCCGCGCCGTTCCATGGTCCGCGGTTCCCGGTGACCACGATCCGCGACAACGTCGAGGCGGTGCGCCGGCTGCTCGAGGACCGCCTGGGCATCCATCACCTCAAGGCCGTGGTGGGGTTCTCGATGGGCGCGGAGCAAGCGTTCCAGTGGGCGGTGAGCCACCCGAAGTTCGCCGACCGGATCGTCGCCACCTCCGGGACCGCCCGGTGCTGGCCGCACGGCGTCGTCCGGCTCGACAGCCAGATCCGCGCGATCACCATCGACCCGGCGTTCAAGGGCGGCGACTACAAGGACCCGCCCGTGCAAGGCATCGAGGCCACCGGCCTCGTGTGGCTGGCGTGGCTGTATTCCCAGGAGTGGTGGAAGCGCGAGCTGTGGAAGAAGACCGAACCGGCGGCCGCCCACATGACCCTGACCCAGTACACCGAGAAGGCGAGCAAGGAGTTCTTCGCCGGAGCGGACGCCAACGACCTGATCCTGCAGATGCGGACCTGGCAGGCCCACGACGTGGGAACCACCCCGGGGTTCGGCGGCAGCACCGAGAAGGCCCTGCGCTCGATCTCCATCCCGGTGCTCTACATGCCCTCGGAGACCGATCTGTACTTTCCGCTCGGGGACGCGCGCCAGGAGAGCCAGTGGATCCGCAAGGTCACGCTCGCGCCGATCCCGTCGCTGTGGGGACACCCCGCCGGCGTGGGAGCAAGCCCCGAGGACCTGGCCTTCATCGAGCGCAAGCTGCGCGGGTTTCTCGCGACGCCCTGAGCGATCCATGTTCGATCGGATGCACGATCTGGAGCTCGACCGCGTGGTGCTCTGGCGCGACCCCGCGTCGGGGCTCGAGGCGATCCTGGCGATCGATGACGTCGCGCTCGGCCCGGCGGCAGGCGGCGTGCGCACCCGCGCCTACCGGTCGCCGGGCGATGCGCTCGCCGACGCGGCGGCGCTGGCCCGCGCGATGACGCTGAAGTGCGCGCTCGGCGGCCTCGCCGCGGGCGGCGGCAAGTGCGTGGTCCTCGATCACGCCGGGCTCGACCGGGCACGCGGCTTCGAGGTCCTCGGCGAGCGGATCGCCGAGCTCGGCGGCCTGTTTCGCACCGCGGGCGATCTGGGCACCACCGCCGCCGATCTCGCCGCGATGGCGTCGCGCTGTCCGTGGGTGCACACCGACGACACCGGGCTGGCCGCCGCGGTGGCGCGCGGCGTGCTCCGCTGCCTCGAGGCCTGCGCCGCGCTGCGCGGCGTCGAGGTCGCGGGCCTCCGCGTCGCGGTGCAGGGCGCCGGGGCGATCGGCGCCGCGGTGGCCCGCCGGCTGTCCGCCGCGGGCGCCCAGCTGATCATCGCCGACCTCGACGCTGCGCGCGCGCAGGCCGTCGCGGGCGAGACCGGCGCCACGGTCGGCGATCCGGCGGCGATCCTGTCCGCGCCGGTCGATGTGATCGCGCCGTGCGCGGTCGGCGGGGTGATCGACGTCGAGGTCGCGCGATCGATCCAGGCCTGGGCGGTGTGTGGCGCCGCCAACAACCTGCTCGCGTCCCCCGACGCCGAGGATGCGCTGATCGCGCGCGGCATCCTGGCGGTCCCCGATGTCGTCGCCTCGGCCGGCGCGGTGATCGAGGGGATCGGCCACACGGTGATGCAGCTCGCGGATCGCGCGCCGCTGATCGACGCGCTCGGCGCCACCGCCCGCCGCATCCTCGAGCAGTCGCGCACGGCCGGCACGCGTCCCAGCGCGATCGCGCACCAGATCGCACGCGCGCGGATCGCAGCCCGGCGCGCCGAGCGTGCATCGTCCTTCCCGCGAGGTCATCGATGAACCGAAGAACGCTGCTGAAAGCCGCCGCCGCCGGCGCCCTCGCCGTCCGATCGTCCCGCGCGCAGCCGGCGCCGCCGTCCCGCGCGCAGCCGGTGCCGCCGTCCGCTGCCAAGGGGCCGCCGGTGTGGCTCGACCTCGATCAGAAGGGCCTGGACGACGCCTACGACCAGAGCGTGTGGGCCAGCAACGGCAAGCAGCTGCTCGACCGCTACGCCCTGCTGAGCGACGACGTCCGCGCGCGCCTCGGCGCACCGCAGCGGCTGTCCTACGGCGCCACGCCGGTCGAGGCGCTCGACGTGTACCGGGCCGGCGACGGCGCCCCGATCCTCATCTTCATCCACGGCGGCGCCTGGCGCTCGGGGACCGCGAAGCAATGGGCGTTCCCGGCCGACCTGTTCGTCCACCGCGGCGTGCACTTCGTGGTGCCCGACTTCGTGTCGGTGACCGACGCCGGCGGCAACCTGCTCGCGATGGCGGAGCAGGTGCAGAGCGCGATCGCCTGGACCTACCGCAACGCGGATCGCTTCGGCGGCGATCGCAAGCGGATGTTCGTGTCCGGCCACTCGTCCGGAGCGCACCTCGCCGGGGTCGCGCTCACCGCCGACTGGAAGCGCCGCGGGCTCCCCGACGACCTCCTCAAGGGAGGCGTCCTGCTGAGCGGGATGTACGACCTCAGGCCGGTGCGCCGGTCCGCGCGCAGCCGCTACATTCACTTCGACGACGCCACGGAGCAGACGCTGAGTCCCCAGCGCCACCTCGATCGGCTGCACGCGCCGCTGGTCGTGGCCTATGCGTCCCTCGACAGCCCCGAGTTCCAGCGCCAGTCGCGCGAGTTCGCCGCGGCCGTGAAGGCCGCCGGCAAGCCCGTCGACCTGCTCGTCGCGCGCGGCTACAACCACTTCGAGGCGCCGGAGACCCTGGGCAACCCCCACGGGCTGCTCGGCCGCGCCGCGCTCGCCCAGATCGGGCTCCGGTGAGCGGCCTACGCACGCACGAGCGCCAGCAGGGCGTCGAGCGCGGCGATCTCGTGGTCGACGAGGCCGTCGCGGTCGCACGGCCGGCGGTGCGGGTTGTACCAGCAGGTCGCGATGCCCGCGTTGCGGCCGCCCTGGATGTCCGAGGTCAGGCTGTCGCCGACCATCAGCGCCGAGGACCTCGCCGGGCCGCCGAGCGCGGTGAGCGCGAACTCGAAGATCGCGGGCGCGGGCTTGGCCGTGCCGAGCTCGGACGAGATCGCGATCGCATCGAAGTAGCGGCCGAGGCCGAGCCGTTCGATCCGGGCGCGCTGCACGTCGGACAGGCCGTTGGTGACCAGCGCGAGCGACACCGAGGGCTCGGCGTCGAGCGCGTCGAGCACGTCGCGCACGCCGGCATACAGCTCGCCGTGAGCGCCCAGGCCCCTGGCGTACGCGTCGGCGAGGCCTTCCGGCGAGGCGTCGATCCCGGTGCCCGCCATGCCCGCGATGAGCTGCGCGAACCGCTGGACCCGGACGTCCGTCGCGTGGATCTCGCCGCGCTCGACGCGCGCCCACAGCGCGCGGTTGATCGCGTCGTATTCCGGAAAGTAGCGGCCCGGGTCGGCCACCCCGGCCCCGGCCATCGCGTGCTCGAACGCCAGCCGCTCCGAGGCGTCGGAGTCGAGCAAGGTGTGGTCGAGATCGAGCAGCAGCGCGGTGTATCGCATCGCGGAAGCATAGGCACTCCGCGTGCGCCGGCAATCGCTGCGCGTCGCGTATCCGGGATACGATTCACAATGCGCAACACCCGGTTCGCGGCTGCGCAAGATCGACGAGCCAGAGTTGCGGCCATGCGGTTCTGCATCCCGATGCTGGCGGTTCTGGGCGTGCTCGCGGTCGCAGGCTGCGGTGAGCGGCAATCCCTGGCAAACGATGCGGGCCCCGACGCGCGCCCGCCCGACGCGCCCCCACCCGACGCGCCGGCGCCGCTTGCAAATTACTCGGCGGTCTGGGGCAGCGCGACCGACGACGTGTGGGCCGTCGGCAGCGGCGTCACCGCACACTGGAACGGCACGGCCTGGACCGAGGGCACCGCGAGCGAGGGTCCGTACGCCATCAGCCTGTTCGCGGTGTGGGGGACCGCCCACGACGATGTGTGGGCCGCCGGCAGCAGCATCGGCGGCCGCCTCGGACACTTCGATGGTCGCACGTGGACCGTGATGGAGGCGCCGCCGGGAGTCGGCTACGTGTTCTCGCTGTGGGGAAGCGCCCCCGACGATGTCTGGGCCACCGCCGTGATCAACGGAGCGGAGATGCTCCACTGGGACGGCCAGGCGTGGACCGAGGTGCCCGGCACGTTCATCGATGGCAACCTGAACGCCGTCCGCGGCCTCGCCGCCAGCGATGTGTGGGCGGTGGGCAATACCAGGACCGGTGGACTCGCCATGCACTACGACGGCGCGTCGTGGACCTCGATGGCCGTCGACGTGCCCCTGCAGCTCGCCGCGGTGTGGGGCAGCGCGAGCGACGACGTGTGGGCCGTCGGCGAGGGCGGAGAGATCGTGCACTGGGATGGCAAGACCTGGACCGTGACGGCGAGCGGCACGACCGTGGACCTCGATGGCGTGTGGGGGAGCGGGCCGGACGATGTCTGGGCGGTCGGATGGGAGGGGACGATCCTGCGCTGGGATGGCAAGGCGTGGCATCCCATGTCGAGCGGCACGACGGCGATCCTCAGCGGCGTGTGGGGCAGCGCGGCCGAGGATGTCTGGGTCGTCGGCAGCGGCCCCAACCTCAGTCCCGGCGTGCGCATGCATGTCCCGTAGCGCATCTCCGACCCCCGGCGCGCCCGCTCCGCGCTACCATGTTCGAGCTGCGCCGGCGTGCTATCGCGCCTGGCACTTGCGAGTGAACTGGTTCAGCCCCAGCGCGCTACTGCGCAGCTGGCAGGGTGGGTCGCACACGGTCACAAGCTGGTACTTCAGGTCCAAGACGTCGTGACAGCTCCGACTGATCCTGGCGGGTGTTCGATGCCGCGGAAGCACTTTCAAGTCCCATTGGGGTCACTTACATCGTCGACGGTCACCGGTTTGCCCATGCTGCGGCTCACGTGGCGCCCGCGGCCAGGCAGACGCCGAAACCGCTGGTCGTCGATCTCGGGCATCTCGTCGAGCGACGCGGCGCTGGGCTCGCTCGGCTTTGCGTCGAGCACCTTCGTCATCGAGTAGCGGGAGCGGTTGGCTTCATGAGCGCTGCACGAGCTTCGAGGTTCAGCCCCGCGATCGTCTTGACCCAGACGAGCACCTCGTCGGCGCTGGGGCCACCCTTGCGCTTGCCCGTCGGCGAAGGGTAGCGGTACGTGGTCGCGTAGGCCGAGAGCGGCTCCAGAGCGTGAAGCTTCACGCGCCACGGATCGTCCTGCGGCAGCTCGTCGACGAGGGTTTCGAGGTCGTGATCTGCGGTGACGCGCAGACCGCGGCTCAGCCGGACCGCCTTGACGAGCTTCTCGCCAGCTTGCTGGAGGTGAAACGCGGCGAGGCGATTCGGCGGATCCGCGATGAGGCGGCGCGCAGCGTCGAGCTCGACATCGACGTCGTCGAGGAACGCGCCGATCACGCGCGGATCGGGGGCGGGAGGCTCAGCCGCCATAGATCACGACGCCCGTCGACGCCACGATCTCCGCGAGCGTGCCCAGCGAGCGCTTCCATTCGTCGAACTCGCTGCGCGTCATCGTGAACACCTCGACGCGCCGGAGCCGCAGGTCCCGGAGTCGCTGCCACACCGAGGCAAGGTCGAGATCCTGCTCGGGCGCATCATCAGCCAGGATCGCCATGAAGTCCCAGTCGCTGTCGGCGCGCGCCTCGCCGCGCGCCCGGCTCCCGAACAGCCAGACCTGCTCGGGGTGCAGCACCTCGACGATGCGCGCGATCATCTCCGGCGGAACGCTCGGCGACCGATCGAGCTGGGCAACGGCCTGGGACACACCTCGATCATACCGGATCTGCTGGCGCTCGCCTCGCCAGCCTCCACCCGCCCCGGCCGCTGTCGCAGCTCGCGGCCAGCGAGACCGCCGGCAAGATCCGGGAGGCGACTGTCGCCCAAAAATCCGAGACCGGCAGGGACCAGCCGGGATGAACCGGAACCAGGCGACCAGGTAACTACGCGAGATCGTGCGAAGTCGCTGTTTTCATTCGCCGCGTCGTCACCCAGCGCCAGGGTTCAAGTCCCATTGGGTCACTACTTCGCGAACGCTACGCGGCGAACGCGACCAGCACCGCGAACAGCTCGGCGGGATCGAGCGGCTTGGCGACGTGGTTCTGGAAGCCCGCGCGCATGACGCGCACGCGATCCTCGGGGCGCGCGAACGCGGTGAGCGTGATCGCCGGCATCCGCCCGCGGGCGCCGGGGAGCGCGCGGATGCGCTGGATCAGCTGATAGCCGTCGACGTCCGGCATCGCCAGATCCGACACGATCATGTCCGGGATCCGCGCGTTGCGCTCGATCGTGTCGAGCGCGCGTTGCTGCTTCTCGGCGGCCAGGATGCCGGTGCGCAGCATCTGGGTCCAGCCGAGGATCGCGGTCAGCGGCGTGCGCAGCTCGTGGCTGACCATCGCGAGGAACTGATCCTTGGCGCGATTCGCGGATTCGGCCTGGGCGCGCGCGGTCCGCTCGGCCTCGAGCAAGCGCGCGCGCTCGGCCTCGGCGAGCTTGTGGGCGCGAAGATCGCGGGTGATCGTCGCGAGTCCGGCGACCGCACCGCCGCGATACCGGATCGGAAATACCGAGCACAGCACCGGGATGTGCTCGCCGGTCCGGGTGTGCTTGAATGTCAGCTCGCCTTCCCAGTAGTTGTCGCGCAGCGCCGCGGGCAGCACCTCGTCCCGCACGTGCGCGCGCTCGGCCTCGATGAAGTACTCGGCCACCTTCAAGGCGCGCGCCGCGGCGAGGTCGTCCAGCCCCATCAGCTCGAGCCCCGCGGCGTTGACGAACGTCGGCGTGCCGGACAGGTCCGCGATCCCCACGAAGTCGCGCGTGGCGTCGAGCACGCGGGCGAGCTTGATGACCTCGTAAACCGCGCGCCTCCATGCCGGGCCAATGCGAACCACGGAAAACGCACGGGCTTCCGAGAACCCGCACGATCACGGCGGTCGGTGCGGGATCGGGCCTGCGGCGAGCGGCCTGTCGACCCGTGATCCGCTCATAATTGCGATTACTTGCATCTCTGTCAGGTGGACTCGTGGTCCACGATCGATCGGCGCATGTCGATCTCGGCCGCGCTCGTTCGTTGCTCGATCGAAAGCGCGAAGGCGAAGGCACGAAAGGAAATCGCGATGCGCAAGCTGATCATTCACGAGTTCGTCACCCTCGACGGCATCCTGCAAGCACCCGGCGGTCCCGACGAGGACCGCGACGGCGGCTTCGCCCACGGCGGCTGGACGCTGCCGTACTGGCACGATGACATCGGCGCGACATTCGGCGCCATGATGCAGGACACCGATGCATTCCTGCTCGGGCGGCGCACCTACGTCACCCACGCGCAGGCGTTCGAGCCGCTGCCGCCCGGCGACGCCTTCGGCGACATGATGAACGCGCCGGCCAAGTACGTCGTGTCCAGGACCCTCGACAAGCCGATCTGGCGCAACACGACGATCCTCCGCGACGACGTCGTCGACGCGGTGCGCGCGCTCAAGGCGAGCGTAGGCAAGAACATCCTGACCGACGGCAGCAGCCAGCTGATCCACACGCTGTTCGAGCACGACCTCGTGGACGAGCTCTTCCTGCACGTGGTTCCGCTGGCGCTCGGCCGCGGCAAGCGCGTGTTCCCGGCGACCGGCATCGACCGCCGGTTCGCGCTGGCGAAGGCGACGCCCTACCCGACCGGCGTCGTCGGCCTGCACTACACCCGCGCCGCGTAGCACCGGCGAGGCAGCCGCCGCAGCGTCAGGACGGCTGGCGTCAGCGCTTCGCCGGCCGGGTGATCACGCTCGCGCCGTAGGTCGCGCCGAGCCGGCCGTCGCGCATGAAGTCGCGCATCATCTCGAAGTAGCCCGCCGCGTAGCGCGTCGACACGCGCGCGTCGAACCGCGATCCGTCGTACTCGGTCATGCCGTGCTCGGCGTGCGGGAACATCGCGAGCGTGATCGGCCGGCCCTGCGCGGCGAGCGACTTGATGCGCCTGGCGGTCTCGGCGCTGGGCGCCTCGAGGTCGTCCTCGCCCAGGATCCACAGCTGGGGCGCCCCGACCGTGCGCAGCACGGGCATCGAGTCGTAGTGCAACGGCGTGCCGAACCGATAGGCCGGTCCCTTCTCGCGCAGGTCCTGCGCGCTGAACGGCAGGATCAGGCGCGTCATGTTGCCGCGCAGGTCCTTGTACCAGGGCTCGGTGCGGTACCTGGCGCGCAGGGCATCGAACCGCGCGATGCCGTCGGTGAAGCCGCTCATGAACACGGCCTCGGCCGCGCGCGCGACCTCGAGCGCCTTGGCGATCGCGTCGGGGCCGTGACCTGCCAGCCGCATCTCGAGCTCGACCTCCTGCTGGTCCTCCTCGATCGGGGACACCGCGAGCCCGAAGCTGACGACCACGAAGTCGACCGGCGCCCGGCTCGCGGCGAGCGGCGCGACCCAGCCGCCCTGGCTGCCGCCCTGGAAGCCGACCCGGCCGGCGCGGCCGGCTGCGAGCCGGCGCGCCTCGCGCATCGCCGCCACGGCATCGTCGGCCAGCACGCCGAAGTCCTGGGTGTACGCTCCACCGGACTCGCCGGTGCCCCGCTTGTCGTAGACGAACACACCGATGCCCTCCGCGGGCAGCAAGCGCTGGAGCGAGTACAGCTTGCGGGCGGACGTGTCCTCCGAGCCATGGATCAGCACGGCGATCGCCACGCGCTGCCTGCCCTTCGGGAGCACCAGCCGGCCGGCCAGCTCGACGCCGCGACCCTGGAACCGGGTCTCGGTGACGTCGAAGTCGATGCGCTGGCCGAGCGCGCCGTCGACGCGAAGCTCGCCGGTGCCACACGCGCCCAGCACGAAGCGCTTGCCGTCGGGCCGGTCGGTCCAGCCCAGCGTGCTGGCCCACGCCCCATCGCCCGCCGCGCGCAGCGCCCCGGTCGTGCCATCGAACATCCGGTAGCGCAGTCCGGCGTCGTCGGGCGCGAGATCGATCACGCGCCCATCGCTCAGGCGATAGGCGCCGACGTGGCAGTCCGCGACCAGGTCCGCACGCCCGATGGCCGGCGTCGACAGCACGGCAGCGATCGCCGCGACAATGGAGAGCTTCATGACCACCTGTGCCCGCTCATCCGCGAACCGTTCAACGAAGCCGGGCTGCCGGTTCGTGACGCTGAACGAGAACAACGGCAGGGCCGCGAACGGGTCCGAGGAGGTCACCGAGGGCTACGGCTTCCGCTGGCGCGCGCCGGTGTGGCCGTTGAACGACGGCGATCCGATCGTGATCACGCTGCTGCATGGCGCCAGCCAGGCGACGTTCACGATCCGCTACTTCTGCCGCGACACGTACGAGTGGGCGCTCAGGGAAGCCGGGCTTCCAGGCCGTCCACTGGCATGAGCTGGGTGTGGTCCGTCAGCCTCCAAGCCGTGCGAGCCGCTCCTCGAGCTGAGCGACGCGTTCCTCGAGCGTTTTCTGCTCCGCCTGCTTGCGAGCGCGCGCGGCCTGGGCTCGTTGCTTCTTGTCGTGCAGGCGAGCGCGAATCAGCGCGCGCTGTTCAGCGCTCATCTGCGCCCAGACGCCGCCGGTGCGCTCGACCTCCTCGCGAGCCTGATCGTCGGCGCGAGCTTGCTCCTCGGACCGCGTGTCCTCGGTGGTATAGCGGATCGGCATGGCTAACCTTCGTCGGGTAGGAAGTAGGCGGTGATGGGAAAGACGCGCTCCGGGTCGAAGACATCCCAGCGCCAGACCAGGTATACCTCGCGCCCGTCGTCCGCGGCACCAACGCTCTCGTAGGAGCCATCCTGCCGGACGATCAGATCGATCCGCTCTATCCGGACGGCTTCGAACAGCTCGGCCGTCACACCGTGGCGGACCGCGATGTGGTGCTCCTGATACGGCCCCAGAGGATCTCGGTCACGCCACAACGATACCCTCATCAAGACCACGATGACGTCCACGGGAAGGGCATCGGAAACAGCTCGTAGATCATCGCGTACGGAAACCTGCGGAACCGGCACCAGCGAAAGCCGCCCGGTATGTGCGGGTAAAGCGGCCATCGCTCGGGATGGTCGCGGATGCGTTCAACCGCTCGGTCGTACTCGGCCAGGAACCGGCGCGCGACGGCGGGATCGCGCTCGGCGTAGCGCAGTCGCGCAGCTCGCGCCTCGGCGGCTGCGGCGGGATGAATGCGGATCAACGGTCGTCGTCCGCGGGCCCGGACGCGACGATGCTTCGCGCCTCCTCCACGCTCAACCCGCGCACGGACCCATCCTGCAGCTCTCGCGAACGTCGATGGATCTCGTCGGCCCACGCAGCGTGGATCGCCGCCTCGCTGTCGTCCTCGTAGCCCTCGGCATCAGCGCTCTCCAGGAGTTTTTCGGCGACTTGAACTCGTTCCTGGACGGAGAGCTTTATCGCCGCGCTCAGGATCTTCATCGCTGCTTCGGCCATCGATGAAAGTATATCGAGTCACGGCCGATCCTGCGAGGACTGGCGCGGCGCCTGGGTCCTGAATGGTCGTGGAGACGGTGGGATGCTCCACGACGCTCCAGGCAAGGAAGTTCGCGAGATTGCGGCGGGGCCAGCAGCACCGAGCGTTGCCGGGCGTCTGGAGAAGCGGCATATCGTAGCGAGGCCGCTCCAGCTACCGCGGACCCGGTGATCGCCGCGCTGGCGACGCGGCTGGCGGGCGCTCACGCGAAGGCGCTGCGCTGTGTGTTGCGCAGGGTGGAGGAGCTGCTGGACGAGTAGCCCCGCGCCCGGTCTGCAACGGCCAGAGGAACCGTCGGCGCACGGGAAGCTGCGGCTTGCACTGGGCCTCGCGCGAGGCCGCACCCTGGGCGATCGCAGCAAGGTCGACTACGACGACGTGTTGCGCCGGCTGGGGGAGTTCATCGGCCGCAGCGGAGCGGCGGCGGAGCAGGTCGCGGCGATCACGCCCACGCTGCGCAACCACGCGCTCGATGCGGTCGGCATCGGCGTGTTCACCGCGCTGCGCTCGGACGAGGCGATCTCCCACGTGGATCTCGTCGCGTCGTACGTCGAACCGCCTAATACCATCGGTGCGTGCCCACGTTCACGCCGCTGATGAAACCGCGACCGCTTCCACCGATTGGGGAGGAGATCGAACGCCCGGTTATGGACTGGAAAGCGAAACCCACAGTGTTTGCCTTTGAGAGAGCCAAGGACGTGGCCGCGTTTGCTAATCACTTGGGTGGCACCCTCTTGATTGGCGCATGTGAGGAACACGGCCGCGTCAAGGCGTATGTTGGGATGAGGCCAGAAGAAGCTGGCGCAGTCCGCGATGACTACTCGAAGGCGGTCGCCAAACGCTGCATGCCGCGCCCAATGATCGACTTCGATGAATATGACGACCCAGGCGATCCGGCGAAGAGGATCGTCGCAATTAATGTTCAGCCGTCCCTGAACTTGGTCGGCGTCGAGGTT
>DATAPF010000221.1:0-2511 GCA_036265355.1 Kofleriaceae bacterium
CCTCGCACTGCGGGTCGGTGATCCGGCGCTCCACGACCACGCCCGGGATGCAACCAGCCAGGCCAAGACGCTGGGTGCGCCGTTTCGTGACAACCACCGCGAGAAAGCCGAGCTGCATTCCTGGCTCGCCTGGCAGGATCCGCCGGGTCGGCAGCTCCACGAGGCGGTGCGCGACCGTCGGCTGCTTCCGGACCCGCAAATCACGGACCCGTTCGTCGGCTGGTTTCGACAGCTGTTCGAGATCTGAGCCGCCGCGGTCATCCATGCGAAGGGCGACGGATCGCGCCGGAGGCATGTCCTCGATGATTGGTTTGCGCGCACCCTGTGGTCGGCGCCGCCGCGGCCGCCGAGGTCTGGCCCCCGAGGTCTGGACCCGAGGTCCGGCCCCCGAGGTCTGGACCGCGACCGGCATCGCGAAGCCGGCGGGCAGGCCGCCCAGGCGGCGCGCGCCTGACCTGCCATCGGACATTCGCCTGCATCGACGCTCCGGGCATCCAGGCGAAGCGGACCGGACATCGCCGCCGCGGCGAGAAAGTTGTTGATCGTCTGGATGGCAGGGTACCGTCGAACGATGCGCTGGCCAGACGTGCGTGCTGCTCATCCAGATCAATGGCTCGTCATAGAGGCGCTGGACGCCCACTCCGAAGACAATCGTCGCTTTTTGGATCGCATCGCGGTGATCGATGTGTGCGCGGATGGCAGGACTGCCATGAAGCGCTACGGCGAGCTCCGGCGCCGTCATGCCCAGCGCGAATTCTGCTTCGTGCACACGAGTGCGGTCGAGCTACACATCGAGGAGCGGTTCTGGTTGGGTCTTCGAGGCTTGCGTGCAGCTGACCTCACGGTATGAGCTCGCGTTCGTCACCGCGACGCTGACGTATCGCGGAACAAGCGTCGAGGTTCCGGACGTCTTGGTGGACACAGGCGCGGCGAGCAGCGTGCTCAACGCCGACCTCGTGGCCGATGCCGGAATCTACCTCGCTTCGAACGACCTGCTGCGCAGGCTTCGAGGTGTTGGGGACCACGAGTATGTCTTCTTGCGCCGGATCGATCGGCTGGCGGTCGGTGACCACGGCCTCGACAATTTCGATGTCGAGATCGGCGAGTTGGACTATGGCTTCGAGATCGGCGGGATCCTGGGGTTGGATTTCCTGCGCGCTGCACGTGCGGTCGTCGATCTCGGTAGCCTCACGATCGAGTTCGCATAGTCGGGCACCACCCCCCTCACTTGCCGCACCGGATAGACCGGACGCTGGGTGCACCATTTCACGACAACCACCGCGAGAAGGCCGAGCTGCATGCGTGGCTTGCCTGGCAAGATCCACCGGGCCGGCAGCTCCACGACGCGGTGCGCGCCCGCCACTTGCTGCCGGCTCCGCAGGTGGTTCCGTCAGCTCTACGAGATCTGATCGAGCGCGGTCAGCCGCCCGAGGCGGCGGCTGGGACGGCTGCGTCGTCGCCGAGCAGGTAGCGCTCGAGGCCGATCAGCCGGTCGACGTCGTGGACGTCGTCGCGCAGCAGCGGGACCTCGACGAGCAAGGCCTGGGCGCCGCCGGCGGCCTGCAGGTCGCCGATCGCGCGGCGGTCGGCGGCGGCGAGGGTCTCGATCTCGGTGTGGGCCGCGAGCAGCGCCTGGGCGGCCATCGCGCGGGTCGTGCCGGACAGGCCGAGCCGGGCGACCCCGGGGTGGGCGGCGAGCGCCTCCTCGATCGGCGTGGTCCGGGCCGCCATGCCGCCGGGCAGCGGGCGCGAGACGTGGAGCTTGTTGACGACGAAGCCGACGAACGGCATCGCGGCGTCGGCCAGCCGGCGGTGGAACGCCAGCGCCTCGCGGACCGCCATCGGCTCGGGGCTGGCGATCAGCACGAAGCCGACCCGGGGCTGGCGGAGCAGCGCGAAGGTCTCGTCGGCGCGCTGCCGGAACCCGCCGAGGATGTCGTTGAACTCGGTGAAGAACACGCCGAGGTCCTCGATGAACTTGCTGCCGACGAACTTGGCCAGCCGCTTGAGCACGTAGGCGCCGGTCTTGCCGACCAGCGACCAGCCCGAGCCGCCGCCGCCCTGCAGCTTGCGGAACCACTCGATCGCGGGCGAGTCGATCGCCTCGGACAGCTTGCGCGGCGCGTCGAGGAAGTCGAGCGCGTGGGAGGTCGGTGGGGTGTCGACGACGATCAGCTCCCAGTCGCCGGTGCGATCGAAGTCGTGCAGCTTGGCCATCGCGGCGTACTCCTGCGCGCCCGACAGCGAGCTCGAGATCTGGGCGTAGACCGGGTTGGCGAGGATGCGCTGGACCGCGGCCGGATCGCGGGCGTGGCGGGCGACGACCTCGTCGAACGCCTGCTTCTGGTCGAGCATCATCGCCCACAGCTGGCCGCGCGGGCTCGGCGCGCCGCGCTGGACCAGCGCCGGGTCGACCTGCTGCACGGCGTGGCCGAGCGCGGCGAGCCCGAGCGAGTTCGCGAGCCGCTTCGCCGGATCGATCGTCAGCACGAGCGTGCGCTTGCCGCGCCG
>DATAPF010000222.1:0-48371 GCA_036265355.1 Kofleriaceae bacterium
CCTGGGGCCGCGCGTCGCGCAGCAGCTCGCACGCCGCCTGCGCCGCCGCGCGCGCCGCGGCGAGCAGCTCGGAGGGCTCGCGCGCGGTCCCGGCCGCGGTCATGCCCAGGGTCATGGTGCCCAGGTCATAGATCGAGGCGCATCGCGATCTGGTGCGCCGCGGCCGGCCGGCTGAACACCTCGCTCGCCGCGACCGGCCTGGACAGGGTCGAGCGGTCGACGACCCGGAATCCGAACTTGGCGGCGAAGAAGTCGCCCGCGCTCTCGGTCAAGAGGTAGATCCGCCGGACCCCGCGCCAGCGCGCCTGGTTGACCGCGGTGTCGGCCAGCATCCAGCCGTACCCCGCGCCGCGGAACCGCGGATCGACCGCGAGCGCGCGCAGGATCGCGTCGTCGCCGAGCACCTCGAGCGCGACGCAGCCGACCACGCCGTCCTCGTTGCGCAGCACGAAGAAGCTGCCCTGCTGATCGTCGCGCGCCGGCTCCTCGAGCCCGGCCGCCGCGAGCATCGCGCGCGCCGGCGCCATGTCCTCGCGGTGAGCCGGCCGCATCGCGTCGCCGATCTCGTCGAGCAACTTGTCGTGCAGGCCGTCGAAGCTGCCCGACGACAGCACGCAGACCACGTCGCCGGGCGCGGCGCTCTCGGCGAGCTGCTTGGCGATGACGTCGACCTCGGGGATGTACGCCGCCTTGGTGCCGCTGCGGTGGAGGTCGAGCGCGAGCCGCTCGGGATCGAACCGCTCGTCGGCCGGGATCTTCGACGGATCGTACAGCCGGCCGACGATGACCTCGTCGGCGTGGGCGAACGCCTCGGCGAACTCGGCCTGGAACGTCTTGCGCCGGCTGGTCGCGGAGCGCGGCTCGTAGACCGCGATCAGTCGGCGCTTGGGGTAGCGCTTGCGCAGCGCCTTGAGCGTCTCGCGCACCGCGGTCGGATGGTGCGCGTAGTCGTCGAGCACGGTGACCCCGCCGGCGATGCCGCGCAGCTCCTGCCGGCGCCGCACCCCGGCGAAGCTCGCGACGCCGCGCGCGAGGTCGCCGGGCGCCACCCCGCACGCGCGGGCGACCGCGATCGCCGCGACGCAGTTCGACACGTTGTGGCGGCCGACCAGCAGCGACTCGAAGTGCTCGATCCGCTCGCCCCGGCCGGCGGCGCGGTGGAACACGTCGAACGCGACCCGCCCGCTCTTGCCGACCTCGGCGTGCTGCGCCCACCACGCGATCTCGGGCGGCGGCTCGTTGCTGTCATCGACCACCGCGTACTGCTCGACCCGGCAGCTCGCGTGGCGGGCGACCGCGACGGCCTCGGCGGAGTCGGCGCACACCATGAGCAGCCCGCTCGGCGGGATCGCCGCGACCAGCTTGCGGAACACATCGCGCACCGCATCGAGCGACGGAAAGATGTCGACGTGGTCGAGCTCGATCGAGGTCAGGATCACGGTCTCGGGCCGGTAGTGCAGGAACTTGGGGCCCTTGTCGAAGAACGCAGTGTCGTACTCGTCGCCCTCGAGCACGAACTCCGCGCCGTGCCCGGTCCGGTAGCCGCGGCCGAGCGTGACCGGCACGCCGCCGACGAACAGCGACGGATCGTGCCCGGCCTCGGTCAGGACGTGCGCGACCAGCGACGTCGTCGTGGTCTTGCCGTGGGTGCCGCACACGACGATCGCGTGCTTGCCATCGAGCAGCTGCTCGCCGATCACCGCCGGGAACGAGGTCAACGGGATGCCGCGCGCCTGCGCGGCGAGCACCTCGACGTGATCCTTGCCGTGGACGTTGCCGACCACGACCAGCTCGGGCTGCCACGCCAGGTTGGCCTCGCCGTACGGCATCATCACCGGGACGCCGAGCTCGGCCAGCTGATCGCTCATCGGGGGATAGACCGCCGCATCGGAGCCACGGACCTCGTGGCCCGCCTCCGCGAGCAGCCCGGCGACCGCCCCCATGCCGGTGCCCCCGATGCCGATCAGATGGACCTTCACGACGGCGCCACGCTACCCAGCCGGGTCCGGCGGGTAAAGCGTTTCGGCACGTGGTTTGCCGATTCACCGGGCATTTCCTTCACCTGCCACGACGATCGGTGAGCCCGGGCTTCCGTGCCGCGTGCTAGACAGCGCCCCCGGCGCTCGCGGCGATGAAGCCGGTGAACAGCTCCCCGCTCGGCATCGGATAGCGCCGGACGAGCTCGTAGTGACAGCTCGGGATCCGCACGACCGCGTCGGCGAACTCGACCGCGACCGGATCCGGGCGGATCGCCGCGCGCTCGATCCACTCGCCGCGCGAGCCCCGGGCCGTGCCGCCCGGGTCGTCGAACGCGAAGCCGTGCTCGACGAGGAACGCGCCGAGCGCCGCCAGATCGGGGAACGTCGACAGCGCGCCGGCGTCGATCGTGAAGTGGTTGACCAGAAAGCCGAACGCCGCGACCCAGGCCGCGTACGCCGACTCGGCGCGCAGCGCCTGGTAGTCGCCGTGCGTCACCCGCCACGGCCGGCCCGCCCACGCCAGATCGTCGCGCTCGCCGAACCCCTCCGGCAGCTGGTCGACCAGCGCCCGGATCATCGCCTGCGCCCGCAGCGACAGCCGGTCGATCACGAGCTCGCTGATCAGGACCCTGGGCAGCTCGGGATCGACGTGCTGCCAGGCGCGGGCGCGCACGCCCCCGAGAAACTCGTAGCGCTCGCCGGGCTGCCAGCCGAGCCCTGCAAACGGCCGTGCGAGCGCGTCGCCGCCGATCCCCGGCACCGCGAACGTGCGGAGCGCCACGTGGTCATTGCACAGGATCTCGCCGCGTCCGGTGAGGATCGCGTGGATCTCCTCGGCCTGCGGCGCCACGGCGACGTAGTCGCGCCACAGCAGCTCGAGCAGCTCGACCGTCGTCACCTGAGGTGGGTATGACAAGCCGGAGCGCGCTTGCAAAGACCTAGCGGAGCTTGTGCGTCAGATAGGCCTTGAGCCGGACCTCGGCGTCCGCCGGATCATCGATGACGATCGGGACCGTGCGCTTGAGCTCGTCCTCGATCTCACGGTACAGCGCCTGGCGAGCCGCGGCGTCGGCCGCCAGCTGAGCCGGCGTGCGGCCGCGCACGGGGCGGTCGACCAGCTTGGCGCAGTACGCGCGCAGCTTGTCGTGGAGCCCGCTGCCGATGAACGCCGTGATCTTGTCGGCCTCGTTCGCCATCCGCTCCAGGCTGACCTCGGCCGCGGTCGGCAGCGTGCCGCGATCGCAGCCCGAGGTCAGCTGCGCGCACACCCGGAGGACCATCACGTCGTCGAGCACGCCGATGCCCTCGTTCCAGTCCGGGACGAGATCCATCCGGCTCACCAGGTAGGACAGCGCCGCGCCGGCGAGCTGCTTCGAGGCCGCGTCGGCGCTCGGCGAGTCGAGCAGCACCTTGAACGCGTCGATGTCCTGGCGGATCGTGTCGGCCCAGGCCCTGAAGACGTCGATATGAGCAGCCACGTGCCCTCCTTACCGTCGACGGTACTGCCAAGCCGGCGACGCTTCAACCCGCAACGCCGCGCGGTCCGGCGGGGTCCGGAGATCCGATGTGAGCGATGCACTTCCGGTGGCCGGAGCGCGACCCGCGTCACCGGCCGGCGATCGCAAGCCTGATAAGCTCGCGTGCCATGCGGATGTTGATCGCGACGCTGCTCGTGCTGGCCGCCGCCTGCACCGGCGCTGCTCCCGGCGGCTCCCGGACCTGCGCCGGCAACCTCTACGACGCCTGCCGCGACGAGCACGACTGCATGTCGGACCGCTGCTTCAACTTCATGTCGGGCGGGTTCCAGGTCTGCTCGCTCGGCTGCACGGTGGGCGACGACACGCCTTGCATGAGCAACGACCGCGGCCAGAAGGCGGTGTGCATGCCGATCACGTCGGGTAGCTCGACCGGGATCTGCACGCCGCCCGCGGAGAACGACTGCACGCCCGGGCTGTGAGCTCCGATCGGCCCGCTCACTGCATCAGGTCTTCGATGATCTTCGCCGTGGTGCTGGCGGTGATCTGAACGCTCACGACCTTGCGGATCGACCTCTCGCTGTTGAGCAGCGTGATCCGGTGGGTGCCGGCGGACAGCGCGATCGAGCGCTGTGGCGTGGTCAGCCCCGTGGCCCGCCCGTCGATGACGATCTCGCACGGTGGCTTGCTGGAGATCATCAGCGTGCCCTGCCCGACCGGCGGCTCGGAGCGCGGCTCGCCGCGGGGCTCCGATCGCGGCCGCGCGGGGCGGGCCGGCGTGTGCTCGACGGGCGCGTGCTCGACAGGCGCGTGCTCGACGGGCGCGTGCTCGGCCGGCGCGTGCTCGACCCGCGGCGGTGCGTCCGCGGGACCGGCGGCGCCGTCGTGCGGGTCGAGCGCGACCTCGACGCGACGCGTGGTCCGCGGGTCGAGGTGCTCGATGTGCGGCGGTGCGCTCGCCGAGGTGAACACGAGGTCGTATTCGCGCGACGGATCGACCGCGGTGTCGATCGGTGTGTCGCCGATCAGCTGGGTCCGGCCGCGATCGATCAGCATCACCGTCGCGCCCACCGGGATCGAGTCGATCCGTACGTCGACCAGCGCCGGCGCCGCCGGAGCGGCCGGCGCGGCTGCCGCCGGAGCGGGAGCCACCGGAGCGACCGCCGGCGGCGCCTCGGGCGCGGACGGTGCCGCCGTGGCGAGCGCCGCGACAGGCGCCGCCGTCACCTGGGGTACCGGCCGGGCCGCGGCCGCGGCCGGCGCGGTGGTGGATGCCGCCGCCGGTGCCTGGGAAGGTGCGGCCGCCGGCGCCGTGGCGACGAGCTCGTCGCGCACCGCACGGCGATCGCCGCTGAACGCGACGTACGCCCCGATCACGACCCCGACGCTCATCAGCAGCGCGACCGGGAACACGAGCCTGGCGACGATGCTGCGCACGTCGGAGGGGCGGCGCAGCCGGAACGTCGGGATCATCCGCTCCTGGCTGACCCCGCCGGGACCTTGGCTTCCGATCTCGCCTTGCTCGACCCGCGCCGCCTGCTCGTACAGCCGGCGCGGGCTGGCCGGCTCCAGGAACTCCGGGGCGGTCATCGGCGGCCACTCCGGCGCGGGCGCAGGCGCGGGATAGTGGTGCACCACCGGGTACGGCGAGGTCGTGCGGCGCGGTTCGAACGGTGCGGCGACCGGCATCGCGACCGGCAGCGTCAGCTGGGCCGCATCGGGATCCGGATCGCCATCGGCGTCGTCCACGACCGTCATGCTAGCCGAGACACGCCGGCCGCCCGACGCTCGCGAGATGAGGTCGTTGACGGCCGTGTTCTCGATGCTCCGCATGGCGTCGTGCTCCCTACGTGTGTGTGTGGGACGTTGGTGCAGGATTGCGGAGCACCGGCGGTTTCGCAAGGGAAATCCCTGCGAACCCTCCCGGTTTCCCTCGTGAGTAGCGCAACTTACGAAAGTTGCCTTGCGCGAGATCACGACGCCCTGGCCGATCCCTGACCGCCAACCCGGCGGGAGGATCGTTGACGATGCGTGACCATACATCTAGGGTATGGTCAGTGTACGAGGCTGCGTTTCATGATCTACGCCGTCTCGCCGACTGGTTCTCGGGCGGGCCACCTCGGTCGTCGGGATGCGAGATCGAGCGGCTCGTCCAGCGGCTCGGCACCACCGCGATCCCGCTGCTGTGCCGCGAGCTGTGCGGTGCCGAGCCGAGCCGCCGCGATGCGGCCCGCGATGCGCTGGCCGCCGTCGCCGCGGACGGCGAGACCGCGCGGGCGCGCGTCACCGCCGAGCTCCACGCGATCACCGGCGGGCGCGCCCCCGACGAGGCAAAGGTGGTCGCGCTCGGTCTGCTATCGGAGCTCGGCGAGCACGCCGACGTCCGGTTCGCGGACCCGGCCGCGATCCGCGCGCGGTCGGCGATCGCGCTGGCCGCGCACCTGGAGACCGCCGCGGACGTCGCCAGCGCCGCCGACCTCATGGTCCGCCAGCTCGAGGCCGCCGACATCCTCCAGATGCTGGAGGTCATGGCCGACGCGGCGCCCGACGCCGCGCACCGCCTGGCGACCGAGCTCGCGCTACGGCTCGATCTCGTCCATGACCTTCGCGACCGCATCGCGCGGCTCGCCGCGTCGATCGCAGCCGGACGCGCCGCGCCGTGCGCCGCGAGCGACTGGCGCGACGGCACGCGCACCGCGGTGCTGGTCGACGCCGCCGCCCGTCGGGTGGTGATCGCGAGCCGCCCGCTCGGGGGCCGTTCGTCCGGGCGGCGCGGCTGGCGGCGCTGGGCGGTGCTGATCGGCCCGAGCGGCCGGATCGAGGACTGCCTGCACGAGGACGACGCGGGTCCGTACGGCGACACCGCCGCGCTGCGCGCCGAGCTGTGCGGCGACGGCTACCGCGTCGCCAGCCTGGAGCCCGACGACGCACACGAGGTCGTCGCGGCGGCCGCGCGGCTCACCGCCGGCTCGACCCGCGCGCTGCCGCCGACCTACTACCTCGGCCGCGATCTGCTCGACCTCGGCGACGCTCACCTCGGCGGACGCGGCCTGGGTGACCCCGGATCCGCCGCGCTGGCCCGCGCGCTCGAGCTGATCGCGGCCGGCGAGCCCGCGCGCGCCGAGGCGGTGCTCGAGCGCTGCGATCCCGATCATCCCGAGGTCGCCGCGGCGCTCGCGACCGCCCTGCTCGCCCAGCACCGGCCGGCCGAGGCGCTGGCCGCGCTGCGCCGCGCCGTCCGGGCCGAGCCGGACTGGCCGCTGCACCACTGGAACCTCGCCGTGGCGTACCAGCAGCTCGGTGACGATCGCGGCGGTTACCACGCGCTCCGCCAGTTCGTCGCGACCAGCGCGATCCCGAGCGGGCTGGCCGGCGATCCCGAGCAACCCGCGCGACTCGCGCGCGCCGAGCGCCGGATCGCCGAGCTGGAGCGCGCCGCCTGGCTGGTCGGTCGCCCGCTGTGCCGTCCTGCGCGCCGCCCGCGCGTCCCGGTGATCCGGCCGCTGGCCCGGGGCGCCGCCCGCCGCCAGGCTCGGCCCATGGCGGGCCCGACCCGCCCGATCCGCCCGATCCGCCCGATCGGGAAGAAGAAGCGAACGTCGGCGACCTGACGCGACCGGCGGGCTTCAGCCCGGCTTGACCGCGAGCGCGAACGTCAGCTTGATCCGCGTCGTGCCTGCCATCCCGCGCCTGGGCAGCCTCCACTGCTTGACCCGGTTGGCGATGCAGCCGGCGACCGCCGAGAGGTCCGCGGCGCCGGCCTTGGGCTCGGTCGCCACGCCCTTGATCGCGCCGCTGGCATCGGCCTCGAGGTTGACCGCCACGTTGCCCGCGAGCTCGGGGTTGATCTCGAGCGCCGCCTCGTAGCACGCCTGGACCTCCAGGTCGTGGCGCGGCAGCAGCGCGCCCAGCGCGCCCTTGTCGTGGGTGCCGGTCCCGACCTTCGTGTTCTTCAGCGTGGTCTCCAGCTTCTTGAGGTTCTGCTTCGCCTCGGCCTGCTGCGCGAAGTCCGGCTGGGACAGGACCAGCTCGTACAGCTCGTGCGCCGGCTGGTAGTAGCGGCTGTCGTTGGCCGTCGCGTACAGCACGTGGAACAGCTGGCCCAGCAGGTACACACCCTTGATCGTGTCCGCGCGGTCCTTGGCGGTGCACTTCTCGGCGCACGGCTTGTAGGCCTCGACTGCCTGCTTGGCGAACTTGGCGGCAGCGTCGGGCGCGTCGAGCCGCACCGTGAAGTCGGCCTGCGAGTACCGGATCACCGGCAGGTCGTTGGGCGGAAGGATGTCCCCTCCGACGGTAACCGCCTTGTCGAGCGCGGCGATCGCATCGGCCCAGCGCGCGCTGAGCGCATAGCTGACCAGGCCGAGCCGGGCGGTCAGCTCGTACTGCGTGCGCTGCTCGAGCTGCGGCTGCTTGGCCGCCGCCGCCCGCGCCTTGGCGAGCACGGCGATCGTCGCCGAGGCCTGGTCGAGCGGCACGCCGGCGCGCCCGGCGAACCACAGCACGTCGCCTTCGAGGTCGTCGCGGTTCACGTCGGTGAAGCCCTGGGCCGCCGCGGCGATCGCCTGCCACGCGCCCGCGCCGTCCCCGGTCCGCAGCTTCGCCCACGCCGTGACGTAGAGCAGCTCGGGCTGCCGGTCCTCCGGCTTGGCGGCGGTCACCGTGGCGAGCGCGTCCGCGTTCTTGAACAGCCGGAGCTGGGTGTAGGCCAGGCCGGTGCGCACCTCGCCGACGTCCTTGGCCTTGGGGTCCTTCTCGACCATGGCGAGCAGCGCCTGCCAGGCCTTCTCGGCGGCCTCGTAGTCGTCGCGCCGGGCCTTCCTGGAGTCCTCCATCGGCGCGAGCAGCAGATCGTAGCTGCCGAGCAGCCGCAGCGTGATCTCGTCGATCGCCTTGTCCCCGGCGGCGTCGGCGACCTCCTTCAGCGCATTGCGAGCCTCGGTGAGCAGCTCGCGCTCCTTGGCCTTGTCCTTCTTGGCCTCGCTGTACAGCATCGTCGCGTAGATCGCGGCCTGCGCCTGCTTCGCGACCGGATCCTTCGTCGACTGGACCAGGGCGCGCTGCTTGTCCTTGGTGGTCTTGCGCTTGGCCTCGACCAGCGGCATGCCGGGGCGGCAGAGCCCGGGGTCGGGCTCTCTCAGCTGACCCTTGATGTCCTGCCGATCAATCTCGAATGAGACATCTCCCGAGATGCGCTTGACCGGCGCCGAGGCGACCGGCCCGGGCGTGGTGGGGGGATTGGCCTCTTCTGGCTGTGTGCCAGCGCACGCCCCGAGCGTCACGAGCGTCACGAGCAGGACCGACAAGCGCTTCATGCGCGAGGTGTACAACGGATCCGCGCAGGACTGCCACGCAACGCGCGTGATATGGTCGCCGCCCCCGTGCAGGACTCCCCCTGGGTCGCGGTTGCGATCGCCTTGATTCTCGGCACCTCGGGCTGCGCCGTGGTCCATGCCCACGAGCGCGGCCACCTCGCGAAGCGCGCGATGACCAGCGACCGGGATCCGGGCGAAGCGCGGTTCCTCGAACACGAGCGCGGCGCCCGCGAGGGCGCCGACGGCGGTACCGGTCAGCCGGGCGGCGGATGCGGCTGCAACTGACCGCCGGCATCGTGGCGGGCCTGGTGCTGGCGCTCGCCGCCCCGGCGTCGGCCGACGGCACGCTCGCGGTCCGCGGTGTCTACTACAAGGAACGCGCGACCCGGGTGATGCAGCCGATGATGGACGCGATCTTCGACGCCGGCACGCACGGCATCGTCACCGGCCACTTCCTGGTCGATGCGATCACGTCGGCGTCGGCGTCGTCGGGTGCGGTCAATGCGGTGCCGTTCAACGAGCTGCGCTACGAGGCCGGTGCGGGCTACACCCACGAGCTCGGCGCGCTGACGATCGGCGGCGACGCCAAGTACTCGACCGAGTCCGATTACCGCTCGCTGTACGGCGGCGTGCGCGCCCAGCTCGAGCTGGGCCAGAAGAACACCGTGCTCGGGCTCGGCGCCGGGTACAGCCACGACACCGTGAGCGCCGCCGCGGCGCAGGGCCCGGCGATGCCGACCCTGCGATGCGACGACGCCCACCCGGCCGATCCCGAATGCCCGCTCGACGTCTACGCCGTGTACGGCTCGGTGTCCCAGATCGTCGGCAAGGACACGGTGGTCGCCGCCACGGTCGACCTCTCGACCCTGAGCGGCTACCAGTCCAACCCGTACCGCAGCGCGATCGTCGGCGAGGTCCTGGTCCCCGAGCGCCACCCCAGCGAGCGCACGCGCGAAGCGTTCGCCGCGTCGATCCGCCACTACGTCGCCGCGACCGGCACGACGTTGATCGGCGCGTACCGCTACTACCGCGACGACTGGCAGGTCCACGCCCACACGCCCGAGCTCCGGATCGTCCAGGAGGTCGGGCGCGACATGGATGCCGCGGTCCGGTTCCGCTACTACACCCAGGACGGTGCCTACTTCTTCCGGGACCGCTACCCGGCGGACAGCACCGCGATGAGCCCGTACGTCACCGACGACGTGAAGCTGTCGAGCTTCACCGGCTACACGCTGGAGGCCAAGCTCGGCGTGCTCGGCGAGGCCTTCCAGCTGTCCGGCCGGTGGGCGGGCGCCCGGTTCGAAGGCATGCTGGAGTACACCGCCCAGCACAACCGGTTCGGCAACGCGGTGATCGCCCATGTCGCAGTCACGATTCCGTTCGAGTACTAGCCGCGCGTCGATCGTCTCGCTCGGGGTTTCGCTCGGGCCGGCGGTCGTCCTGGCGCTCGGCGGCGCGGCGGGGTGCGGCGGCGGGGACAGCTGCGGCCCCGGCGGTGCGCCCGACACCGGGCTGGTCGCGAGCGGCGGCGGGCTGGCCCTGACCTACGGCCAGCTCCGCGGCTCGCCCAACCGCGACTGCCCGTCGGCCGGCGCGCCGTCCGGGGTGATCAGCCTGTCGATCGCGGGCCGGCAGACCGACCCCAGCGCGAGCGGGCTGATCACGCTGTGCATCGGCCGGCCGGACCTGCTCGCGAGCCAGTCGCTCACGCTCGGCGCCGAGCCCGCCACCGACGTCCACGTGGTCGACCTCAACGCCACCGCGAGCGGCTGCACGCTGACGATCGACCGCAGCGCCCCGCCGGCTGGCACGGCGAGCTCCAGCGGGCTGTGCGGCAACGGCAGCGATGCGGCCGGGTTCGCGCTCACGATCGACGCCACGATTGCGTTGACCCGGACCTGCGGCGCGACCGTCGACACCGTCCCGGTCACGCTGCGCGGCCGGGTCGCGGTCGCCGGGCCGTCGCCGTAGCCCGGGGCTCCGTCGGTCAGTGGACCTCGCGCACCCAGCGCACCAGCGGCGCGAGCGCGTCGCGCGCGGTCGACCGCAGCAGGTCGGACTCGCCGATCAGGCCGGCCACGGTCGGTCCGAACGTGTAGTAGGTCTCGACCGCGAGCTCGCCGAGCGCGGTGTGCCTGAGCATGCGATCGCGGAACCGGCGCAGCATCTCGACGTCGTTGGCCATCACCGAGCCGTAGGCCGCGGTCGCGATGAAGCAGGCGTCGACCTCGCCGAGCTTGCGCGGCGCGGTCGTGAACATCACGGTCGTGGCGTTGCCGGTGTTGTGGCAGTCGTCGAACGCCCGGACCGCAAAGCTGTACGGCGTCTCGGGCAGCAGGTTCGCGACCACCAGGGTCTGCAGCTCGCCGGCCTTGACGATCCGGGCGGTGAACCTGGCCTCGTTGGCCGCGTCGAAGTCGGCGTCGCCGATCGGCGTGGTGCCGACCCGGTAGCGCACGTCGTAGCCGGTGACCGTCCCGAGCATGCCGTCGTCGCCCGGCGCGGTGAACGACAGCGTCGCCCCACCCGACTGCGTGTCGACCACCGCCATCGCGCCCGGCGGGCCCGGCGCGATCATGTCGGGCTCGGTCCGGGCATCGACCCGGACGCGGAACAGCTGGCCGTCCTTGCTGGTGAGCAGCAGGCGCGCCCCGCCGCTGCCGGGGCGATCGATCGAGATCGTGCTGTCGGGCGGGCGCACGAAGCCATCGGGGTTGGGGGAGCTCTTGCCGTCGAATGCCCCGCTGGGCCCAGGATCGCCGTAGCCGGCGTAGGTATCGGTGGTCGCCACCATCTCGGTGTTCGCGATCGTGATCGGGACCTGGTAGATCACCGACGGCTGACCGCGGTACGGGACGCCGTACTCCGCCCACGGGATCCCGATGGGGGACGGAAACATCTGGGCCGTGTAGTGGTCGTTGAAGTCGCGCTCCAGCGAGACCTCCAGGAACAGCACGTAGTCCCCCATCGCCAGATCGGATGGGATCGGCCAGCTGATCTGGGTCTCCATCCCGAGCCGCGGCGAGGCCTGCGATACCGCGTCGAACGGGTTCATGTTGCGGTACTCCTCGACCGACGACGAGTCCTGCCCGCTGGGCTTGAGCGAGGGGATCACGTCGATGCGCGGCGGATACAGCTCGGTGGTGACGTGCGACGCAAACACGCCCTTGTCGGTGTAGGACGTCGACGGACAGGTCGCGGCGTCCCAGCTCGGCTCGCTCGGCATCAGCGGCCGGCAGAAATGGACCTCCGGCGAGCTGTCGCCGGCCGGGTGGCTCAGGTTGAAGTCCTCGCCGTTCTGGTAGCCGACCTGCGGGAACATCTGGGTCGACGCGCTCTTCTCCGGTGTCCTGGTCGCCCGCCGGTTCGCCCACACCGGGAACACGGTGATCCGCCGGCCGTACGGCCAGTTCGGTCCGCTGTTGAAGTCGAACCGGCCCGGCCGGTTGCCGAGGCCATAGCGGCCGGTCTGGTCGGTGATGTACAGCGTCGCGACGAAGTCGCCGTCCGGCTTCTCCAGCCAGGCGACGATCTGGGGCACGATCTCCGGGTCCTTGCCGGTGGCCCCGAAGCCTCCGGGGGTGAAATCGATGTCGACCACGCGGCACGACCCGGGCTGATCGGCGTGCGCATCGGACGCGAAGAACCAGGGCAACAGCGCGAGCAGCGCCAACCCGCTGCGGGACACGGCCATGCCCGTATTATTGCTGGCGAGAGCACCAGAACAAAGCGAGATCATGCACGATCGCCGCGCGTGGCACATCGACTCGCATGCATGCGTCCGATGTCACACCGCCGGCCTAGCGTCGCTGCGTGGCCCGCACGCCGAGCGCCGAATACCTGATCCTCGACATCGAGACAGTTCCCGACACCGATCGCTGGCACCGACCGGATCTGGCAAACGGCGGCGAGCCCGCGTTCCCGCCGACCTGGGCCCACCGGATCATCGTGATCGGCTGCCTGTGGCTCGGTCATGATTACCGGCTCAAGCGGTTCGGTGTGATCGGCGGTGAGCCGGTCGCCGGCGCCGCGCCCGTCGATCCGGTGCTCGGCGCGATCGCGGCGCCCGCCGCGCCGAGCTCCGGATCGCCCGGCGCGGCCGATCTGCGGGAGAGCGCGCTGCTCGAGGACTTCTCGCGGTTCGTCGGCCGCGCGCGCCCGGTGCTGGTGACCTACAACGGCCGCAGCTTCGATCTGCCGGTGATCGTGATGCGCTCGCTGTGTCACGCGATCGCGCTGCCCTGGTACTACCGCGACCGCGACGTCCGGTATCGCTACAGCGCCGAGGGCCACCTCGACCTGTGCGACTGGCTCGCCGAGCACGGCGCCGCGCGCGCCGGCAAGCTCGACGCGATCGCCCGGCTGATCGGCCTGCCCGGCAAGCTCGGAGTCGACGGCTCCCAGGTCGAGGGGCTGTTCCGCGCCGGCCAGCTGGCGTCGATCCAGAGCTACTGCCTCGCAGACGTCGCCCAGACCGCGCTACTGTTTCTACGATTCCGCTTGTTGCAGGGCCAGATCGCACCCGAGAGCTATCGCGAGCGCACCACCGCGCTGCTCGACACGCTCGCCGCCGACGGCCGGGTCACCGAGGTATTCGGTCAGTGGAGCCGCGACCGCCTGCTCGGGCCGGCGCCGCCCGCCGGGCCCGCGGTGGACGACGCGCGGGGAGGCGACCCGATCTGATCGTGGTCACCCGCGGCGAGCTCGAGCGCGCCCGCCTGCCCGCGGCGTTCTTCGCCGACGACGCCACGGCGGTCGCGCGCAAGCTGATCGGCTGTGCGCTGGTCCACGGCGACCGCGCCGGCCTCGTGGTCGAGACCGAGGCCTACCTCGGCCCCACGGACCTCGCGAGCCACGCGCGGTTCGGTTCGACGCAGCGCACCTCGGTGATGTTCGGACCCGGCGGAGTGTCGTACGTCTACCTGTGCTACGGCATCCACCAGATGTTCAACATCGTGACCGGCGCCGCCGGCGAGGGCCAGGCGGTGCTGATCCGCGCGATCGCGCCCTACCTCGGGCTGCCCGACGACCCGTCGTCCGGGCGCGGTCCGGGCAAGGTGACCCAGGCGCTCGGACTCGATCGCCGGCACGACCGCCGCGATCTCGCGCACGGCGATCTGTTCGTCGCGGCCGCCGCCGTCCCGCCGCGGATCGCCCGCGGGCCGCGGATCGGTGTCGCGTACGCCGGCGGGTGGGCCAGCCGTCCGCTGCGGTTCTGGTGGCGCGATCACCCGGCGGTGTCGCGGCCCGCGGCACCGCGCCGGCCGTGAGCCGCGCGCGTCATCGCTGGCGGGGCGCACGGGCCGCGCCCGGCGGCCGCAGCGTGTCGACGCGCCGCAGCCGCTCGCGGTACAGCACCTCGCCGAGCCGCTGGCGATCGCGGCTGCGCGCCGGCCGGTAGTGGAAGTGCGGCGCGTCCTTGACCGTGACCAGCGCGTCGACCTCGGGGACGGCGAGCTCGCGCAGCCAGCGCACGACCTCCTCGTCCAGCGCGCGATCGCTGGCCAGCCACACCACGGTCTTGTGCTCGGTGAGCCGCAGCGTGGCGCGCTGCGCGCGCAGGTACACCGAGAGCTCGAGGTGGCCATTGCCGAGCAGCTCCTCGTCGTGATCGTCGAGCAGGCGCAGGATCCGGCGCGCGTCGACCCGCGCGGTCAACCACACGTCGGTCCGCTGCCCGGCGTCCTCGAAGTGATCGAGCACGCGGACCTCGAGGTTATCCGCGCTGGGCAGCCGCTCGATCATCCCGAGGAACAGGTCGGTCACGTGGTCCGCGGTGGTCTGGGCCTCGATCACCTGCAGCGCGGGGTCCGCGCGGCGGATCCAGCCGCGCCGTGCGCCGCGCGCCGCGGCCGCCGCCGCCAGCTTGGGCAGCACGCCGACCGGCCAGCGGAACACCGGCAGCTCGGGCGCGGCGCCGAGCTCGACCACCGCCGACTTGCCGAGCGACTCGCCGAGCGGGATCTGCGACTCGTCGGCGATCTCGGCCGCGGTCGCGAAGCTGCCCGGCGCGTGGTGCTCGGCAGCCGCCACCGCGACGCCCATGTGCTCGCCGGCCGCCGCGACGACGGCCGCAGCGCCCCCGGGGGCAGCCACGGCGACGCGATACCAGGTCCGGGTCATGGGGCGGGGCACTCTCGCACCGTACCGCATGGGCCACGCCAGGCACGGATCAGCGCGTCGCGCCCATCGTCAGGACCACGATCGTCGCCTTGCCGGCGACCAGACCGCCGATCTCGGGCCGCGCCCCGGGCGCGAAGAACGTCGTGCCGAACGGGGCGTCGTCGGACACGAAGATCCCGGTCGCGAACGTCGCGTCGCTCCCGACCCCGGTCTTCGACAGGTACGTGATGTGGGCCCGGGTGTCGGTCTGGACCGCGATGCCCTCGACCCCGAGCGCGGAGCCGTCGACCACCAGGCCGATCGTCAGTCCGGCGTCGGGGAGCGCGGAGTCCCCCAGCACCGCCGATGCCATCTTCAGGATCGGCTGCAGCGTGTCACGGCGGATCCAGTAGCCGGTGAGCTCGCCGACCAGGTTGTCGGTGGACGCGCAGTGCAGCGTGGCGGCGGTCTGCGGGATGTCCTCGAGCACCTGGACGCAGGCGTACTGCGAGAACGTCTGTGCCCGCTCGGCGGTCCACTGCGAGGCGCCGTTGTCGTCGAGCTGCATCGTGACCGCGTCCGGCGGCAGGAGCACGGCGCTGCCGTCGAGCATGTGCGGCTCGCCGGACCACACGAACAGCTCGTCGGCGTTGCCACCGGGCCCCACGGGGACCGGCACCTGGGTGTCGAACCCGAGCACCGTCGCGGTCGCCACGCCGGCCCCCGGATTCTGGCAGGCGGCGCCGGCCTGCATCTTCGGCACGTCGGTGCAGCCGAGCTTGACGTCCACCGTGGCGTCGCCCGGGTGATAGAACACCTGGCGGCCGAGCGCCGGGGCGGTCGGTCCCTCCTTCGGGAATCCCGTGCCCTCGGTGTAGTCGACGGACGGGCACATCAGCGCCCCGGTCTTCGGATCGCGCGCCATCGACCCGGGGAACACCGCGATCTGGACCTCGAGATCGCGAACCGGGATCGGCATGGAGTCGAGGCTGACCGAGTTCAGCGCGCAGGCCGTGTACTGCGGGTCGGTCAGCACCGGCACGCACTGGTCGAGGTAGCGCGCCTTCTCATCGTCCGGAGCGGCGCCGGGCTCGACGATCCGGATGCTCATCACCGGATCGCACGGCAGCGTGAGGTCCGCGCAGCTCTTCACGACGTCGCTCAGGCAGGCCTGGGTCGGCGGCCCGGCGAGATCGAGCACGATCTGCGGCGTCGGCGTGCTGCACGCGCAGGCCCAGGCGCACGCCGCCAGCGGAGCCGGGAGCGCGCGCGTCATGGCCCCTGACCGGCGCCGGGGCGGAACCCGGTGATGTTGGAGTCCCACGGCCGATCCGGCTCGTGGTAGTGCGCCCAGAAGTAGCCGCCGACCACCGCGGCGACGACGCCCGCGGCGACCCCGAGCTGCACCGTGCGGCGGCGGTACCACGGCGGTGGCAGCGCCGGCAGCCGGGTGCCGCTCGTCGCGGGATCGACGGGGCGCGGCGGGACCAGCGACTTGAGGATCTCGCCGGGCCGATCGCGGACGAGCTCGCGGATCTCGCTGAACCCGGGCTCGCGGTCGCGCCAGGTCTGGCACAGGATCTTGCCGCTGGCCGCGGACAGCAGGATCGCGTCGTGGACGTTGATGAAGCCCGCCAGCGCCTGCATCGCGTCGAGGCGCCTGGCCTGGTCCTGGGCGTCCGCGAGCGCGATCCGGTAGCGAACCACCTTCTGCGGCCGGGTCAGCGGTCCGTCGAGGATCGTCGCGTCGCCCGGCCGGTTCGCGGTGACCACGACCTCCTTGCCCGCGGTCTCGCGCAGCATCCCGGTGAGCCACACCACGTGGCGGCCGAGCGTCGCGGGGAACTCCCCGGGCGCCGAGCCGACCTCGTCGCCGTCGATCCAGACCTGGCCGGTGCCGCGCACGACGATCACGCCGAGCGCGGGCTGGATCGCCCGGGCTGCCTCGAACGCCTGGATCACCTCGGGGACGTAGCGCCGCTCGTCGAGAACCCGGTTCGGATCGAGCCGGAGGGTCAGCGCGAACGCCTCGCGCGCCTCGGCGTCCTTCTGCTCGCCGAGCCTGGACTGGCCGAGCGCGAGCTCGAGATCCGCGTACAGGGTGAGCGCGGCGCGCGGCGCGACCCGCCAGAGCGCCTCCTGGCCCTCGACGGCGTCGATCGCCGCCTCCCGGAAGCTGCGCTGCGCCAGGTTCTTGGCCGCCGACAGCAGCTTGCGGCGCGCGTCGGAGATCCGCAGCTCGTCGTCGGGCGGCAGCTTGTCGACCAGCGCCGCGCCGTCGGACACCGCGGGCGGCGCGAGCTCGGCGTGCGACGCGAGCAACTCCAGCAGCTTGTATGCGACCTCGCGCACGGCCGGATCGTTAGTCAGGTCGATCACAGCGACCGGATGGCGTGTGATCGCGGCCTGATCATGGAGGGCGTCGGCCAGGGCGGCAGGTGTCGGCAACACCGGATCGGCGCCCGGATCGGCGCGCAGTGGTGCGCCAAGCACCCAGAGCGCGCACGAGCACAGGATCAACGTTCGCGACGCCATCCCGGGCGACATTCCCGTACTATAGGATACCTGGCGCGCAAGGCCCACTGAAGTCATTGTCTCCCAGCGACGCGATCGCGTGACTGGGACGCCCCGGTATGGAAGAGCCCCTACAGAAGTCGCTGGAACGCTACGACGTGCTGGACCGCATCGCGGTCGGCGGCATGGCGGAAGTGTTCCTCGCGAAGGCGTACGGGGCGCACGGCTTCGAGAAGACGCTCGCGATCAAGCGGATCCTGCCCGAGCTGGCGAGCGACCCCGAGTTCGCCGGGCGGTTCATCGCCGAGGCCAAGGTCGCGGTCCGGCTGTCGCACGCCAACGTCGTCCAGGTGTTCGACTTCGGCCGGATCGGCGAGTCGCTGTTCATCGCGATGGAGTTCGTCGACGGGCTCGATCTCGCCGCGCTGCTGCGCCGGTTCAAGGAGGAGCACCGCCTGATCCCGCTGTCGGCGGCGTTCCACGTCGCGATCGAGATCGTCCGCGCGCTCGACTTCGCGCACAGCCACAACGTGGTGCACCGCGACGTGTCGCCGTCGAACATCCTGATCTCGCGCGCCGGCGAGGTGAAGATCGCCGACTTCGGGATCGCGATCGCGGCGTCGTCGCACCGCGGCGGCGGCGCCGGCCCGCGCAAGGTGATGGGCAAGTGGCGCTACATGTCGCCCGAGCAGGCGCGCGGCGACTCGCTCGACACCCGCAGCGATCTGTTCTCGGCGGCGTCGGTGATGTTCGAGCTGTTCACCGGCGACAAGCTGTTCCCCGGCGACGAGGCCGAGGACATCATCCGCAACATCGAAACGATGCCGATCCCCAGGATGACGGCGATCCGGCCCGGCCTGCCGTCGCGGCTCGACGACGTCCTCGGGATCGCGCTGGCGCGCAAGCCGATCGATCGACCGTCGCGCCCGGCGGCGATCCTGCGCTCGCTGATCGAGCTGTCGTACGAGTCCTCGATCATGGCGACGGCGCTCGACGTCGCCGAGGCGGTCGCGACCGTGCTGCCGGTCAAGCACCACCCCGGCCGGGGCGCGCTCGACGACGTGATCCGGCGCCAGCTCGCGGATCAGTCGATCGCGCGCCGCACCGCGGTCACCGACGGCATGCCGCCGTCGACCCACGTCGATCCCGAGCCGACCTCGACCGGACTGTTCCGCAAGACCGACAGCGATGGCCTGTCGCGGCTCGAACAGGCCGGGGACGAAGCCGGCGACGCGCCCGCCAGCGCGCCGCCGGCCCGGGCGGCGTCGCCGCGCGGCCAGGACTTCGAGATCGGCCCGGTCCGGCGCCGCGGATCGACCGCCCCGCCCAGACCGCAGGCGCCGGGCGACGCGCCCGACGACGCCGAGCACAAGGACCGCGACCGCCTGACCGAGGTCGGCGATCCGCCGATCAGCCAGTCGCACCGCCCCGAGCCCGCCCCGGCGCACTCGCACTCGCGATCGCCGAGCCGCGGCCTCGCCCGGGGCGCCGGGATGGGGATCGCGATCGCCGCCGGGTTCGCCGCCGCCGGTGGGCTCACGACCTGGCGGCTGACCCAGCCGTCGGCCAGCCCGACCCCGGCCGTGGTGGTCGCCCCGATCGTACGAGACGGCCCGGTCGCCGAGTCGCGCGGCACGCTGGAGCTCGACTCGAGCCCGGCCGGCGCGATCGTGACGCTCGGCGACCACCGGCTCGGGCCCACACCGCGCCACGAGCGCGTGACCGGCGGCGTGAAGGTCCACGTCAAGCTCGAGGCCAAGGGCTACCAGCCGTACGACGACGATCTCGTGGTCGAGCCCGGCAAGACCCTGGTGTTCCGCCCCAAGCTGACGGCGGCGCCTGCGGTGCTGCACGTCGAGACCACCCCACCTGGTGTCACCGTTGCGCTCGCCGGACAGCCGCAGGGGAGCTCGCCGCTGACCGTGTCGGTCGCCGCGGCGCACGGCGTCGAGCTCGGGCTGAGCCGGCCGGGGTACGAGCCGCTCAAGCTCAAGGTCGACCTGACCGCCGGCGAGGAGGTCCGCGTGACCCGCGAGCTGCGCGAGCTCCAGAAGTTCGGCACCGTGCTGGTCCTGGTCGGCGGCGCCGCCGACTGGGGCTACGTCTGGTACAGGGGCAAGAACCTCGGCCAGAACTACACGATGGCCGGCGGCCAGACCCCGTTCAAGCTGCCGGTCGGGCGCCAGCAGCTGCGGATCGAGCATCCGCAGGCAGCGGCCAGGACGGTGACGGTCGACGTCATCGAGCACGAGCCGACGCGGGTCACCGTCACGCTGTGATCCGGGGGCGATCCAGCCCCGGCAGCCCCGGCAGCCCCGGGGGCGCTACTTCTTGCGCCGGACGATCTGGATCGCGACGTCGCCGCCGATCAGCCGCGACCGGCACGCCAGCCGGACCCGGGTGAGGTGGTAGACGTTGCCCAGGTGCTTGCGCTCCTCGTCGCCGTACGCCGACAGGTGCTCGGCGCCGCCGACGACCTTGATCCGGCACAGCCCGCAGGTGCCCTTGCCGACGCACGCGGTATCGATCCCGGCCGAGAGCTTTGCGCCGGCCTCGAACAGCGTCGTCCCGGCCGGAACCTCAACGGCGATCGGCTCGCCGTCGCCCTGGATGGTCACCCGCGGCAGAGCTCGCATCCTACCCGGCCGGCAGCGATCCGGCGAGCGGACGCGGATCCGACCCGGGCGGTATCGGCGAGCGGAGGGAGGCTTCGATCACAGCTCGCCGTCGGCGAGCGCGCTCGGATCGCGATCGCCGAACGCGCACCACGCGAGGAGTTCGAGGAGGTAGCCTTCCGCGGCGCGCAGCTCGCCCGCTGCCACGGACAGCGATGCCATCCATGACAGGGTGCGGGCCCGCGGCCGCAGATCTTGTTCCGTGGCCGACGTGGCCGATTGCGTCGCAGACATCATGAACTGGGGTGCTTCACGCGGGGTGCCAAGTCCGGTCCGCCTGGCACTGTGGCGAGATCGCCGAGTCGCGCCGCGTCATCGTGCGCGATCACCGCGCGCCCGGGCCCGCCTGCGCGGGCAGTTCACGCCGCGACGCGCAGGAGCAGGGCGATCGGGAAGCTTCGCCACAGCGCCGCGACCGCCTGGAGCCCACCACCCACCTCGCGACCGGTCAGCACGTCGCGCCAGGTCCCGGGCGGCAGCGCCAGTGCCGTGTCCTGCCAGCCGGAGGCGCGCACACCGAGGCGAGGCACCACGGTCACCAGATCGTCGCCGCGCGCGAACGCGAACACGCGGCGTGCGTGCGTTCCCGACGCGGCGAGCGCGCGATACGGCGCCGCCAGCAGCGCCGGAGTGCGGCTGCGCAACCCGAGCACGCGATGGATCGTCCACAGCTTCGCCGCACCGAGCTCGCCGCCCGACCGGGCGCCCGCGGCATCGCCGGCGATCACCAGCTCGCGCAGGCGGCGCGCGCGCGCCGCGAGATCGACCGGCCGCCGGTTGTCGGGATCGACCAGCGTATCGTCGCGCAGCTCGCTGCCCTGGTAGAAGTCCGGTACGCCGGGCGCGGTCAGCTTGATCAGCAGCTGAGCGAGCGAGTTGCGATCGCCGTGCGGCTGGAGCTCCGCCGCGAACGCCGCGAGCTCGGCGATCAGCCCGGCGTCGGCGTAGACCGCGGCGAGCCAGCGCTGGCGCGCCGCCTCGTACGCCGGATCGGGCCGCCGCCACGACGTGCGCAGCCGGGCCTCACGGGTCGCCTTCTCGGCGAATCGCTGAGCGCGCTCCTGCGCGAGCGGCCAGGCCCCGACGAGCGTCTGCCACATCGTGTACTCGAACACCCGATCGGGCGCGGCGTCGCCCCAGCCGGCCTCGGCGCGCGCGCGCCAGCCCAGGACCTTCGCGCGCCACGCCTCGGGGAGCTCGGACAGCACCGCGAGCCGCGCGCGAACGTCCTCGCCGCGCTTGGCGTCGTGGGTCGAGGTCGCGAGCAGCGCGTGGGGGCCGCCGGCCGCGAACCCGGCGTGCGCCGCCTCGGGCTCGACCGCGAACCGCGCCAGATCGGTCCCGACCTCGCAGCGCGCGAGCAGCCGGACCTGGCGGTAGAGCAGCGTGTCCTCGTCGCCCTTGGCGACCACCGGGCCGGACACCTGCTGGGCCGCACGCGCCAGCTCGGTCGCCTCGGCGCTCGGCAGCTCGAACGCCAGCGCGGCCTCGAGGAAGCCGATCAGATCGCGATCGAGCTCGGGGCGCGCGGCGAGCGCGGCGCCGGCCGCCTCGGCAATGCGCTCGCGGTCGATCGGTTCCCCCGGCTGGTCCCCCAGGTAGGTCCGGTAGGTCGGGTAGCCGGCGAGCAGCTCGGCGAGCGCGGTCTCGACCTCCGCGCGGGTGTAGTCGCGGCACACCGGGCTGGCGCCGCACGCGCGGACCGCGGTCTCGGTCAGCCGCGCCAGCTCGCTGTGCAGCGCATCGCTCAGCACGTCGAGCCGGGCCCGCCGGCTCTCGCCGTCCGGATCCCAGGCCTGGCCGGTGTACTCGGTGAACGCCTCGGTCAGTGCGCGCTCGCCGTCGGGGTCGACCAGCAGCGCCGCGAGCCGGTTCATCACCTCGTAGCCGGTCGTGCCGGCGACCGGCCAGCTCGCGGGCAGCTGCTCGTCGCCCGACAGGATCTTCTCGACCACGATCCACGGCGGGCGCGCGGCTTCGTCCCACGCCTCGCTCAGCCGGCGCAGGTACTCCGCCGGATCGCGCAGGCCGTCGACGTGGTCGACCCGCAGGCCGTCGACCGTGCCGTCGTCGACCCAGCCGAGGATGCGCTGGTGGCCGGCGGCGAACACGTCGGGCAACTCGACGCGGATCCCGACCAGCGACGCGATGTCGAAGAACCGGCGGTACGATAGCTGGTTGCCCGCGACGCTCCAGTGCACGAGCCGGTAGTTCTGGGCCTCGAGGATCGCGTCGAGCTCGATCGGATCGGCGTTGATCGCGGCGATCTCCTCGTCGAGCGCGTGCGCCACGCGATCGCCGAGCTCGGCGAGCCGGGCCAGCAGCACCGCACGGTCGCGGTGCCGGCGGCGGCGCGCCCCGACGTCGGCGCTGGTCGGCAGCGCCGACAGCGAATCGCCGATGAACTGCAGCTCGGGGTGGGCGATCCGCTCGCCGGCGCGCCGCACGATCCGGCCGAGCGCGTGCGGCGACATCGGGAATCGCAGCTCGCCGGCGCGGACCTCGAGCGAAGCGAGATGGGGGGTGGGGACCCCGACGGCTCCGCCGGCGGGGCGGGGGGCAAAGCCCCCCGTGGGATCGACCGGTGCAAGCTGGGGGCTGGGCTGCGGGCTGGGCCGGCGCGCCAGCTGGAGGCCGCCCGAGCTCAGCGCGCGGCCGTAGCGCTCGGCGAGCACCGGCAGCAGCACGCGCTCGTCGGCGCCGCCCCAGTCGACGTCGAAGTGATGCGCGTAGTAGCTCGCCGGACCATTCTCCAGCACGTCGACCCACCAGCGGTTCGCCATGCCCGCGATCGACATGTGGTTGGGCACGATGTCGAGCAGGATCCCCAGCCCGGCGGCGTGCGCGGCGGCGACCAGCGCGCGGAACCCGTCCTCGCCCCCGAGCTCGCTGTTCACCCGGTCGGGGTCGACGATGTCGTAGCCGTGCATCGAGCCCGGCGCGGCCTGCAGCACCGGCGACAGGTAGAGGTGGCTGATCCCGAGCTCGGCGAGGTACGGCACCGCGGCCGCGGCGCTGGCGAACGTGAACCCGGCGTGCAGCTGCAGCCGGTACGTCGCGCGCGGCGCCGGCATCACGCCACCCGGCGCAGCAGCCACAGCGACCGCGGCAGCACGTCGATCTCGGTGCCGGCGTCGTGGCGCTCTGCGCTGCCGTCCAGCTCGGGCGCGAACCCGCGCTCGGTGTCCATCACCCGGCACCAGGTCTTGCCCCAGGCCGCGTCGGGCAGCTTGATCTTGCGCGGCTCCGGCGCCGCGTGGAACACGACCAGGAACGTGTCGTCGAGGATCGGCTCGCCGCGCTCGTCGGGCACCGTGATGCCGTGGCCGTCGAGGAACACCTGGAGCGAGCGCGCCAGCTCGGAGTCCCACTGCTCGTCGGTCATCTCCGCGCCGTCGGGGGAAAACCACGCGATGTCGGGCAGCCCGCTGCCCGCCCCGCGGCGGGCCGGCCGGCCGTGGAACCAGCCGCGCCGGCGAAACCCCGGGTGGCGGCGGCGCAGCGCGGCGAGCCGGCGGGTGAACTCGAGCAGCTCGGCGTCGGCGTGCTCCCAGTCGAACCACGACAGCTCGCTGTCCTGGCAGTACGCGTTGTTGTTGCCGTGCTGGGTCCGGCCGATCTCGTCGCCGCCGAGCAGCATCGGCACGCCCTGCGACAGGTACAGGGTCGCGAGGAAGTTGCGCTGCTGGCGGCGGCGCAGCGCGAGCACCTCGGCGGCATCCGTGTCGCCCTCGGCACCGCAGTTCCACGACCGGTTATGGCTCTCGCCGTCGCGGCTGTCCTCGCCGTTGGCCTCGTTGTGCTTCTCGTTGTACGACACCAGGTCGCGCAGCGTGAACCCGTCGTGCGCGGTCACGAAGTTGATGCTCGCGTGCGGGAACCGCCCGCCCTGCTGGTAGAGGTCGGAGCTGCCGGTGATCCGGGCGCCGAGCTCGGGCAGCGAGCCCGGCTCGCCGCGCCAGTAGTCGCGGATCCAGTCGCGGTACTTGCCGTTCCACTCCGACCACAGCGGCGGGAAGTTGCCGACCTGGTAGCCGCCGTCGCCGACGTCCCACGGCTCGGCGATCAGCTTGACCCGCGACACCACCGGATCCTGCTGGATCAGATCGAAGAACGCGCCGAGCCGGTCGACCTCGTGCAGGCCGCGCGCGAGCGCCGACGCCAGATCGAACCGGAACCCGTCGACGTGCATCTCCTCGATCCAGTAGCGCAGCGAGTCCATCACCAGCTGCAGGGTGTGCGGGCTGCGCATCTGCAGCGTGTTGCCGGTCCCGGTGTAGTCCATGTAATAGGCCGGGTCCTCGGCGACCAGCCGGTAATATGCCGCGTTGTCGAGGCCGCGGAACGACAGCGTCGGGCCGTCGTGATTGCCCTCGGCGGTGTGGTTGTAGACCACGTCGAGGATCACCTCGATCCCGGCCTGGTGCAGCGTCCGCACCATGTGCTTGAACTCGGCGACCGCGCCGCTCGCGCTGTGCACGCCGGCGTACGCGGGGTGCGGCGCGAAGTAGCCGATCGAGTGGTAGCCCCAGTAGTTGTGCAGCCCCTTCTCGAGCAGGAAGCCGTCGTGGATGAACGCGTGGATCGGCAGCAGCTCGACCGCGGTGATCCCCAGGCTCAGCAGGTACTTGATGATCGCGGGGTGCGCGAGCCCGGCGTAGGTGCCGCGCAGGTGCGGCGGCACGTCGGGGTGGCGCATCGTCAGGCCCTTGACGTGGACCTCGTAGATCACGGTCCGGTTCCAGTCGATCTCGAGCCGGCGATCGTTGCCCCAGTCGAAGTACGGCTGGACGACCACCGAGCGCAGGGTATGGGGCGCGCTGTCCTCGCTCGACGGGCCGCCGTTGCCGTCGTCGCCGCGCAGCGCCGGCCCCCAGTGCAGGCCCTCGGAGACCGCGCGGGCGTAGGGGTCGATCAGCAGCTTGTTCGGATTGCAGCGCAGGCCGCGCCCCGGATCCCAGGGGCCGTGGACGCGGAACCCGTAGCGCATGCCGGGCCCGACCAGCGGCAGGTAGGCGTGCCAGATCTGACCGATCCCGCGGTTGAGCGGGATCCGGATCTCGTCGCCGGACCGGCCCGCCTCGGGATCGAACAGGCAGAGCTCGACCCGCTCGGCGACCCCGCTGAACACCGCGAAGTTGGTGCCGTAGCCGTCGAACGTCGCGCCCAGCGGGTACGACCGACCCGGCCACACCTGCCGGCGCCGGGCGGTCGGCGGATCGGCGGTGGGGCCGCCCGAGGGACCGGTCGCGGCATCGCCGGGCTTCGGCTGTGCAGAGCCGTCGGCGGTCACGGCGCGTACGCCCGGCTAGGGACCAGCGCGCGCGACCGGCGCACCGCGAGGACCGACTCGATCCGCTCCGGCCGCCCCCAGTCGCTCCAGTCCACACCATCGAGCTGCTGCGCGACCAGCCGCTCGGGCGCGCGCTCGAACACGTCGCGCGACAGGCTGACCGGCAGGATCGCGCGGTAGATGTACTCGATCGCGTCGGTCTCGTCGCGGGTGCCGACCAGCGGCACGAACGAGTCGAGGATGTCGATCAGCTGCGGCTCGGTCTGGCGGCCGAGCTCCCACAGCGCATCGACCGTGCCGCACGCGACCATCGTGTTCCACAGCCCGCCCGCCGCGATCAGCTCCTGGGCGCGCGCCGGCGCCGGCTTCTCGACGAAGCCCACCACGCGGCGGATCGGCGGGACCTCGGTCAGCCGATCGCTGAGCGCGAGGTAGCCGAGCTCGGGATCGGGCTCGGTCGGCCGGACGCCGAGCACCAGGACCGTGTCGCGCAGCCGCCGGGCGACGTCGCGCGCGATCCGGACCTGCTCGACGTAGCGGGCCGACGGCACCACGTAGTGATCGGTCGGCGTGATCGTGACCGTCGCGGCGGGGTGCCAGCGCCGGATCATCGCGAGCGCGACGTACAGGGCGACGCCGGTGTCGCGCGCGCTGGGCTGGCGGAACACGTGATCGCTGCGGCCGGCGAGCTGCGGCGCGGCGAGCTCGCCGTGCGAGCTGCCGATCACGGTGAGCGTGCGCGACGGCGGGGTCAGCTTGTTGAGCCGCTCGAGCGTGTGCTCCAGCATCGAGCGCTCGCCGAGCAGACAGCAGTACTGCTTGGGGATCCGGCGGCCGAACCTGCGCTGGACATACTCGGACAGCCGCACACCCTCGCCACCCGCGAGCGCCAGTGTCCAGTCCAGATCCGGCGAATCGTCGTCGGTCGGCTCACTCGCTGACGTTCTCAGCTCGTCTGGCTGAAGCATCGGCATCTCCGGTCGCCATTGCGATGTTCGTGCCGAGCGGTGCGTGGTGGTGGTATCCCGCACGGACGCCGCTGCGCGCGGGCTTACCGCGCCTGCATGAGGGGAGGCCGCAGCTGCGAGCGAGCGATCGCGCGCGGTGTCTCGCCCGGGCGCGTGAACAACCTGCACTCCTCCAGTTCTCGAGCGATCCTCGACATCTGGATCCGCACGCGGGCAGCGGCCGCTCGGCCGCTCGCGCTGAGGCACCGGCGCTCATCCTGGTGCGCGCGCGATCCAGATCGCCGCGATCGCCCGCCGGCTATTCCCGACCGGGATTGGACAGCCCGAGGCGATGCAGCATCTTGTGGATCGACATCCGGTCGATGCCGGCGGCGCGGGCAGCGGCCGAGATGTTGCCGTCGTGCTGGGCGAGCAGTCGCGAGATGTAGCGCTTCTCGAACTCGCTGATCACGTTCTGCTTGGCGAGCTTGAACGGGATCCCGACGTCGACCGGCACGGTCATCGCCGCGTCGGAGCTGGTCGCGGTGTGCGACGGCGTGGCGGTGATCGACGGCTCCCCGCGGGGCGCCGCCGCCGGTGTCCGGCGCAGCGCGTCCTCGTCCTCGGGGGTCTCGGCGAGCAGCACGGCGCGCTCGATCACGTTGCGCAGCTCGCGGACGTTGCCGGGCCAGTCGTGCTTCATCATCAGGTCGATCGTCTCCTGCGCGATCGACGCGGTCTCGCCGTTGGGCGTGGTCGCGAGGATGTGCTCGATCAGCAGCGGCAGGTCGTCCTTGCGCTCGCGCAGCGGCGGGACGTGGACGCGCGCGACCGCGAGCCGGTAGTACAGGTCCTCGCGGAACCGGCCGCGGTTGACCTCGACACCGAGATCGCGGTTGGTCGCGGCCACGACCCGCAGGTCGACCTCGATCGGCTTGCTCGCGCCGACCCGGCGGACCTCCTTGCGCTCGAGCACGCGCAGCAGCTTGGGCTGCATCGCGAGCGGCAGCTCGCCGATCTCGTCGAGGAACACCGTGCCGCCATGGGCGCGCTCGAACGCACCGGCGTACGACGCGGTGGCGCCGGTGAACGCGCCGCGCTCGTGACCGAACAGCTCGCTCTCGATCAGGTTGGGCGGGATCGAGCCGCAGTCGAGCACGACGAACGCCCCCTTGTCACGCGGCGAGTGGTCGTGCAGCGCCTCGGCGACCAGCTCCTTGCCGACCCCGGTCTCGCCGGTCACCAGCACCGTGGTGTCGGTGCGCGCGAGCTTCTCCAGCCGCGCGAACATCTCGCGCATCTTGACCGAGCGGCCGATCATCGAGCCGAACCGGTCGGTGTCCGACAGCTCGATCTCCACCGAGTCGCCGAGCGGGTCGAACCGCAGCCGGGTCCCGCCGAGCGCGATGTGGGTGCCGGGCTGGATGTAGACGTCGTTGACCCGGAGCTGCGACACGTAGGTGCCGTTGGTCGAGTCGAGGTCGCGCAGGCGGTAGCCGCGGTCGTCGAGCCGGATCTCGCAGTGCAGCCCCGAGACCTTGGAATCGGTGAGCTGGATGTCATTGCCGCGCCGCGCCCCGATCCGGATCACCGACGACTCGATATCGCGGACCAGCCCGGCGTCGGCCCCGGTCACGACCTCGACGCGACAGCGGCGCAGCCGCGCGGACGTGGCCCGGCCCCCAACGTAGGTGACCCAGGTCCCCGAGCGCAGGTCATCGACGGCCATGGAGCAGGCACGTTACCACAGCGCGGGAGTCGTAGATTTTTGGTTTGAGTCACGCTGGCGCACTGCGGCGCCGGCGTTGCCAATCTGGCGATCTGCCCGCGATCGCGGAACGGTGTTTCGCGCGATTGCGCGTGGCGTGGTGCTTGCTGACATTTCCCGCGATGTCTGCCATCCAGTCCCTCCTGCGGGTGATGACGCTGCGCGACGCCGAGGCAATCATCCTGGAAGCCGACAAGGTCCCGAGCCTGCGGCGCCGCGGCCAGATCGAGAAGCTCGCGATGCCTGCGCTCGAAGCCCAGCTGCTCGCGGACTTCACCGGACCGCTGCTCGCCGGCCGCTCGCTCGACGACGGCCCGGTGTCGGTGGCGTTCCACGAGCCGGGCGGCGCGCACTACCAGGTGACGCTGGAGAAGCTCGCCACCGGACTGCGCGTCGTCGTGCGCCCGGGCAAGCCACCGGCGGCACCTGCGCCAGCGGCACCTGCGCCGGCTGCGGCTGCACCGGCCTCGCCACCGGCGCGGTCCACGGCCTGGTGGGCGCAACCGACCGCGGATCGGGCAGCGCCGGCGGCGATCGCACCGGGGCCAAATGCCCCAGCGAGCGACGCGTGCGCCCCCGGGGAACCGGGCTCGATCTCGACCTCGATCTCGGCCTCGATCTCGGCCTCGGTAGCGCGTTCCGCGGATGGCGTCGCGCGGCTCGCCCGGCTGCTCGCACCGCTGGTCGATGTCGCGCGCGAGCGCGGCGCGTCCGACGTGATCGCCTCGAGCGCCGGGGTCTGGCTGCGGGTCGCGGGCCAGCTCGAGGCCGCCGAGCTGACCTGCGACGAGGCCGAGCTCGTCGCCTGCGTCGCCGCCGTCGGATCCAGCACCGATCACAGCCTGGAGCTCGACGGCGCGCGGCTCCGGGTCAACGCGTTCGACCACCTGGGCGGCGCCGGCGTGGTCGCGCGGCTGATCCGCGATCGCGTGCCCGGCCTCACCGAGCTCGCGCTGCCCGCCGAGATCGGCGCGGTCGTCGACCAGCGCGACGGGCTGGTCCTGGTCGCCGGACCCACCGGCTCGGGCAAGTCGACCACGCTCGCCGCGCTGATCGACCTCGTCGACCAGCGCCGCGCCGCGCACGTCATCACGCTCGAGGATCCGATCGAGTACCGCTTCACGTCGCGCCGCGGCGTCGTCCACCAGCGCGAGGTCGGCCGCCACATCGCGAGCTTCGCCGCCGGGCTGCGCAGCGCGCTGCGCGAGGCCCCCGACGTGATCCTGCTCGGCGAGCTGCGCGATCGCGAGACCATCGCCGCCGCGCTGACCGCCGCCGAGACCGGTCACCTGGTGCTCGCCACGCTGCACGCGCCGAGCGCGGCCGGTGCGATCGACCGGATCATCGACGCGTTCCCCGAGACCCAGCAGCGCCAGGCGCGCTGGCAGCTCGCCTCCGTGCTGCGCACCGTGATCACGCAGTACCTCCTGCCGCGGCGCGACGGCGGCCGGGTCCCCGCGATCGAGCTCGTGCCGATCACGACCGCGGTCGCCAACCTGATGCGCAAGGGCGACCTCCAGATGCTACCGTCCGCGATCCAGACCGGCCGCGACGCCGGGATGATCCCGCTCGAGCGCTCGCTCGCCCGCCTGCTCGAGACCGGCGCCGTCTCGCCCCAGGTCGTCAAGGCGATCGCCGCCGATCACGATCTGCTCGCCGCGCTGGCGTCGCGCTTGCGCTAGTCGCGCACGATCGCGCACGACAAGCGCGGTGCCCGCAGAGGACGATGTCGGTATACATGGCGTCTACCTGGGGAAGCATCCGCGCGTCGTTGGCCAATGAGGTTCCGACGGTTTGGGCGTGGCCTGTCCCGTGCACAACGGGTTCGCACACCACTTCAACAGGAGCTCCACAATGACGACCAAGGCCCTCGATTCCGCCCCTGCCCTCATCGCGCTGTCCTCCGCGGACCTCACCTCCGTGACCGGCGCCGGACTGTTCGGGTCTGACACGCCGCCGCAGCCCCCGCCGGCGCCCCCGCCGTCCACTGTGACCCCTCAGCTGGTCTGCCCCGCGGGCACGGCCCCGCAGTGGAAGCGGATCACCGGAAATCTCAGCGGGAACGTCGGCACCGCGGGCATCGGCGTCAACGCCAACGGTTCAGGCACGTACGAGGAGTTCAGCTGCCGTGATGTGCCGAGCTCGACGACGCCGGGCACCGGGGGATGACGGTCGCCACCGCGCCCGGCACCCGTGGACCGACGGCGACGTGCAGCGCCCAGCTTCGAGCACCCGCGCGCTCGCAAGCTGGCTGACAGCTGGCGCGAGCGATGAACCGCAGGCGCGGAAGCCTTCCCGCGCCGCGCCCCGTCTCGCGTAGGATGCGCGCGTGGTGAGCCCCGCAATCTCCGCCCCATCCCCCGCCCCGGCCGGCGACGCCGCCCCCGTCCAGTCCTCGGTGCGCACCGCGCTCGCCGGCCTGATCGGCAACGTCCTCGAGTGGTTCGACTTCGCCGTGTTCGGCTTCTTCTCGACGGAGATCGGCAAGGCCTTCTTCCCGAGCTCGAGCGCGACGGCGCAGCAGCTGAAGGCGTTCGCCGTGTTCGCGATCGGCTTCGGCGCGCGGCCGATCGGCAGCCTCGTGCTCGGCTCGGTCGGCGATCGGATCGGCCGGCGCGCGCTGCTCACGCTGTCGATCGCGCTGATGGGCGGCGCGACCCTCGCGCTCGGCCTGTTGCCCACCTACGCCCAGGTCGGCGTGCTTGCGCCGATCCTGCTGGTGGCGATCCGGCTGATCCAGGGGTTCTCGCTCGGCGGCGAGTTCACCGGCTCGATGGTCTACACCACCGAGCTGGCGGCGCCCGGGAGGCGCGGCCTGCTCAGCAGCTCCACGGCGGCCGGCACCACGCTCGGCTTCATCCTCGGCTCGGGGGTGGCATGGGTGCTGGGCCGGACGCTCGACGCGGCCGCGAAGGACGACTGGGGCTGGCGCGTGCCGTTCCTCGCCAGCGTCGTGCTGGTCCTCGCCGGCGTGCTGTTGCGCCGCGGGCTGCGCGAGTCGGAGGAGGGCAAGAAGGCGATCGCGGCGCGGCCGCCGCTGTGGCCCTCGCTGGTCGCGGACTGGCGGCCGATGGTCCAGACCTTTGGCATCGTCGCGATGACCAACGCGGCGTACTATCTGATCTTCACGTTTGGCGTCGAGCACCGCAAGGCGCATCCGACTCCGGATCAGCCCGACTTCCAGGGGATCAACACGATCATCCTGTTCGTCGTGCTGTTCGCCAAGCCGCTCGGCGGCTGGCTGTCCGACCTCGTCGGCCGGCGCCGCATGATGATCGCGCTCACCCTCGTCGGCGGCGGCCTGTTCTACTTCGGCTTCAACAAGCTGCTCGAGGGCAGCGGCACCGACTTCATGATCGGCCAGATCATGCTCGCGGTGCCGCTCGGCATGGCGCTCGGCCTGCAGGGCGCCATGGTCACCGAGATCTTCCCGCTGCGCACGCGGGTGACGTCGATGAGCCTGGCGTACAGCATCACGCTGGTGCTGACCGGCGGCATCGCGCCGTTCATCGCGACCTGGCTGATCGACGGACTGCACCAGCCATTCGGGCCGGTGATCTACACGCTCCTCTACGGCGTCATCGGCCTCGCGCTGATGTGGAAGATGAAAGAGACCAACCAGCGCAGCCTGGCCGCCTGAGCGGCCACCTGGGCCGGACCGAGCAGCGCGCCGGCCAGCGCACGCGAGGAAGTCGCCGTGGAAACCCTCCGCTACGACTTGCGGAACTGGTCGCGGTCGAGCCCGTGGCGCGCGACCAGCATCCACAGGTTCTTGCGGTCCATCCCGGCGGCGCGGGCCGCGCGCGCGAGGTTGCCGCGGTGCTCGCGCAGTAGCTCGGTCAGGTAGGCCTTCTCGAACGCGTCGATCGCCTCCTGCTTGAGCTCGCGGAACGGCCGCGTGATGTCGGGCCGGCCGCCCGCGATCCGCCCCACGGGCAGCGCGACGTCGGCCTCGCCGATCATCGGACCCTCGGCGACCACCATCGCCTGATGGACCTTGTTCTCCAGCTCGCGGACGTTGCCCGGGAACTCGTACGCCGCGAACCGGCGCAGCGCGTCCGGCGTGATGCCGTCGATCGGCTTGCCGAGCCGGCCGCGGTACTTGCTGATGAAGTGGTGGACCAGCAGCGCGATGTCCTCCGGCCGGTCGCGCAGCGGCGGCAGGTGCATCGGGAACACGTTGATCCGGTAGTACAGGTCCTGGCGGAAGCTGCCGCGCGCGACCAGCTGGTCGAGATCGCGGTTGGTCGCGGTGACGATCCGGACGTCGACCCGGCGGTCCTGGTCGTCCCCGATCCGGCGGAACTCCTGCGATTGCAGGACGCGCAGCAGCTTGCCCTGCAGCGGCAGCGGCAGCTCGCCGATCTCGTCGAGGAACACCGTGCCGGTGTGGGCGGCGGCGAGCAGGCCCTCGCGGTCGCGGGTCGCGTCGGTGAACGCGCCGCGGACGTGGCCGAACAGCTCGTCCTCGAGCAGCGCCTCGGGGATCGCCGCGCAGTTGACCACGACGAACGGCGCGTCGTGGCGCGGCGACGAGGTGTGGATCGTGCGCGCGACCAGCTCCTTGCCGGTGCCGCTCTCACCGAAGATCGCGACGGTGACGTCGGTCGCGGCGACCATCGCGATCCGGTCGTACAGCCCCTTGATCCACGGACCGGCGCCGATGATGATGTCCGACTTGCGCGGCCGCCGCTTGTCGCCGCGCAGATCGCCGGCCGGCACCCGGCCGATCCGGAACGCGAGCTCGGCGGCGGTCAGCGGCCGCAGCACCACGTCGGCCGCACCGCAGCGCGCCGCCAGCGCGATCCCGTCGCCGCCGGCGGCGACCAGCACGACGCGCGGGTTGCCGCCGGCCGCCGTCAGCTCGCGCACGCCGGCCGCGGTCAGCGCCGGATCGGCGTCGAGCACGACGACGTCGAACGCGTGGCCCTCGGCGACCCCCGCACGCAGCTGATCGACCGCGAGCTCGCGCGGCGCCCACACGACCTCGGCCACCAGCTCGCCGAGCAGCTCGGCCAGCTGATCGCGCATCGCGTGGGACCGATCGGCGACGAGCACGCGCAGCGACACGCGGCGATCATAGCGTCACCGCCGTGTCGCGCGAGGCTCGGGGAACCGAGGATACGCGTTGCGTCCTCGGGTGTACGCCGCGCCGAGCGCCCGAGACCGCAAGCTCGCGACCAGCCTCGGTGTGCGGCTGGTTGCGCACGGGCACGGCGGCTGCATCGCGCAGGACGAACCTGGAGGAGCACCATGGCAAGGAACCATCACAAGAAGGCATCCGATCCGAAGCTCGCGGTCCATCGCGAGACCCTGCGCCGGCTCGCCGACGCGGACCTCGTCGACATCCACGGCGGAGCCGCCAGCTGGGCCTGTGACAACCAGTCGTTCGGCTTCCTGTGTCCCAACCTGTGCGGGGGAAGCAAGTCCTGTGCGATGTGAGGTGTCAAACCAGGGCTCGAGCGATCCTTCCGCTCACCAGTCGTGCTGCGGATCCGCGGCGCGGCCGGTCGCCTGGCGGCGCGCCTGATCGCGCTGCAGCCGGCGCGAGTAGGTGTCGAGATCGTCGAGCTTGCCGTCCGCCGGCGTCCTGGGTGACTGCGGACCTCGGCCGCGCTGTGGCCGCCCGCGCGGCGGCGCGCTGCCGGGAGGGCTGCCGCCGTTCTGCGGCGGGTTCGCACCCTGCCCGCTGCCGCCATTCTGCGGCGGGTTCGCACCCTGGCCGTTGCCGCCGCTCTGCGACGGGTTCGCGCCCTGGCCACCACCGCTCTGCGAGCCGGTGCCCTGGCCGCTGCCGTCCTGCGAGCCAGATCCCTGGCCATCCGGAGGTGGATTCGCGCCGCCCTGGCCCTGTCCCTGGCCCTGAGCTTGGCCCTGGCCTTGCCCCCGGCCCTGGCCTTGCCCCTGCTGCGGCTGGGACTGCTGCTGTTTCTGGCGGCGGCGCAGCGCGAGCTCCAGGTTGAGCCGCGCATCGTCGAGCCCGGGCTGCTCGCGCAGCGCCTGCTTGTAGGCCTCGATCGCGTCGTCGAGCTTGTCCTGGTCCATCAGCAGATTGCCGCGGTTGTAGCTCGCGCCGCCGCGGATCCGCGGATCTCGTGCCTGCGAGGCCTGCTTGAGATCGTCGAGCGCGCGCTGGGTCAGCCGCTGCTTCTCCGCCGGGTCGCGGCTCAGCTCGGCCTGCCGCGCCTCGGCGGTGCCGCGATCGTACGCGAGCCCGTCGGCGTCGACTCCGCCGCGCCGCGCCGCGCGGTCGTAGGCGGCGAGCGCGTCGTCGTAGCGGCCGTCGGCGTACGCGCGGTTGCCGGCCTCGACGTCGGGATCCGCGGTGCGGAACGGCTCCCAGCCGCCGAGCGCGACGACCAGCGCGACAAGCGCCGCGCCGCGCCACCATCCGGCGAGGACGGACCGCGATGGCTTCACGATGCCTCCGGGTAGCGCCGGCGCCGCCGCGTGCTGATCGCCGCCTCGACCACCAGCAGCATGAGCGCGGCGAACAGGAACGGCTGGTAGACCTCCCGCAGGTCCTTGACCTGCTTGGTCGCGAGGCCGCGGTTGACCGCGCGCAGCGCGTCGACGATCGGCCGCGGATCGACCTCGCCGTGGTCGGCGGCGATGAAGTAGCGCCTGGCATCGCCGCCCGCCGCCGCGAGCGCGGTCATCCCGGCGTCGTCGCGCCGCGAGATCACCGTCGAGCCGTCGGGCAGCCGCTTCGGCGCGGTCCGCCGGCCGGTCACCTCGTCGACGTCGTGGACCACGCCGCCGCCCGGCGTGCCGAACCCGACCAGCAGCACTGCGATGCCGAACTCGCGGGCGATCTCGACCTCGCGGACCGCCGCCGGATCGCTGTCACCGCCGTCGCTGAACAGCACGATCGCCTTGCCGCGCTCGACCTTCTGCTCGACCGCCTCGGGGTTGCGCTCGCGCTCGCGCGGCCGGGGATCGAGGCTCTCGCCGTGCAGCGGATCGCCGCCATGGCCGCGCCGGCCGATCCGCGCGCAGCCGAGATCGTCGTAGAGGTCCGGCCGGAGCAGGCAGCGCGACACCCGGAACACCTCGGCGAGGTTGGAGCCCGGCGGCAGGTCGGTCGGGCCGAGATCGCGGATGAAGTTCGACGCGACGATGTGGTCCTCGGTCAGCGGGAAGTGGGCGGCCGCGGCGGCGAACACCACCGGCGCGATCCGGTCACCGGGCAGCTCGTCGATCACCGCGCGCGCCAGCTCGCGGGCGCGGGCCAGCCGCGAGGTCTCGAGGTGGCGCGCCGCGGTCTCGCGGGTCGGGCCCACGTCGTCGACCAGCATCGACTTGGACACGTCGACCGCGACCACCAGGTCCAGGCCGTGGAGCTCGACCTGGCGGGTCCCGGCGATCTGCGGGCGCGCCGCGGCCAGCGCGATCAGCGCCGCCGCCGCGCCGGCCAGCGCGTCCTTGGCGATCCGCCGCCCCGGCGACGCGCTCGCGATCACCTTGCCGACCACCGGCAGCTCGCCGAGCCGGCCGACCAGCGCCCGGCGCCGCGCGCGATCGTGGAGCTGGAGCGCCGCCACCGCGAGCGGCGCGGCCGCGGCGATCCACAGCAGCCACGGCGCCGCGAACGTCACGGCAGCCTCCGCAGCCGGGTATGCGACAGCACGAGCTCGAGGCCGAGCAGGATCAGCGCGAGCACCGCGAGCGGCACGAACATCTGCTTGTCGGGGACCCGCTCGATCTCGACCCGCTTGGTGGTGTCGAGCTTGCTGCGCACGGTCTGGAACCCGCGGTCGAACGAGTCGTAGTCGGTCGCGCGGAAGAACTCGCCGCCGGTCAGCGCCGCGATGCTGCGCAGGGTCGCCGGGTTGACCGACGTGCCGCCGAACAGATCCGACTCCTCGCGGCCGACCAGCACGGTGTAGACCTTGACCCCCATGTCGCGGGCGACCTGGGCGGCCTCGTCGGGCTCGAACCGGGTGACCCAGTTCGAGTCGCCGTCGGACAAGAGGATCACGACCTTGCTCTTGGTCGGCAGCTCGCCCGGGGCGAGGTCGCGGCGGTCGTCGCGCAGCTGCGACAGCGCGAGCCCGAGGCCATCGCCGATCGCGGTGCCGAGCTCGGGGACATCGCCGATCGCCAGGTCGGCGACGATCTGCTCGAGCAGCTTGGTGTCGAGCGTCAGCGGGCACTGCAGCATCGCCTGCTGGCCGAACACGACCAGGCCGATCCGGTCGTGGGTCGAGCGGCGCAGGAACCGCCGGATCACGCGCTGCGCGGCGTCGAGCCGGTCGCGCGGCAGGTCGGTCTCCTCCATCGACTTGGACATGTCGACGACGATCATGATGTCGATCGTGTCGATCTCGTGCTTGATCGTGCGGTAGGTCTCCGGCCGCGCGAGCGCGACGGCGAGCGCGGCGACCGCGAGCACGCGCAGCACGCCGGGCAGGTCCGACAGCCAGGCCACCCTGCCGATCCGGCGCACCAGGTGGGTCTGCGAGAACGCCATCGCGGCGGCGCGCCGGCGGTGGAGGTGGAACGCCACCACGCCGACCAACCCCGCGGCGGCGAGCAGGATCGCCGCGCGCGGCGATCGCCACACGATCGCCTCGGCGCCGCGCATCGCGTCGAACGTCCGCACGACCCACAGCGCCGCGATCGCGCCCAGGCCGGCGACCAGCAGCCACGGCACGAGCGCGCGCGCGACCCGGTGCACGCCGCGCATGCGACCCGGTGCGCCGGCGCCGGCCGGCCCGGTCACGCGGCCTCCGCAAGGGCGCTCGGCCGCACGGCGCGCGGCCCGGCGGTGGCGGTCGTCGTCACGATCAGGGCGCGCGCGTCGTCGAGCGCCTTGCCCGCGTCGGCCGGCGTCGCGCGCCAGCCGCCGTACTTGACCAGGTCACAGCCGTCGAGCCAGCTCGCGACCAGCTCGACCTCGTCGGGCGCCGCGACCTGGCCGAGCTCGCCGAGCAGCTCCGACGAGGTCCGGTCGTGGATCGCGATCCGGTAGCGCGCCGCCAGGTACTCGCGGATCACGCCGACCATGTCGGCGTAGCCCGCCTTGCGCTCGGCGTCGCGATCGAGCACCCCGGAGCGCTCGATCGCGAGCAGGCGCTCGAGCGCGCGCTCGCCGGTCATGTCGATCCGGGGCGGCCGCGCGATCATCCCGCCGACCAGCCGCAACGTGCGGCGGTTGCGCCGGCGGTGCAGCCAGAGCGCCGCGATCGCGACGCCGACCGCCGCGCCCGCCCCGGTCGCCAGCCAGATCCACAGCCAGTCGCGCCGGGTCAGCCCGGCCGGTGCGGTGAGCCCGCGCATCAGCGACGGATCGTCGGCGGCGTCGCCGAGCAGGCCGACGATCTTGAGCGGGACCGCGTTGGTCTCGACCTGGCCGGCGTGACCGAACGCGGTGAACGTGACCGCGATCGGTGCGATCCGGAGATCGCCGAGCTGCCACGGCATGACGTCGAGCTGCCACTCGCGCGTGGTCCGGCCGTTCGCGCCGCGCCGGTCCTCGGACAGCCGGCGCCGGATCTCGAACGCCGGGCCGAGGTCGAGCGGCTCGCGCAGGTTGACCTCGACGCCGGGATCGAACGCCGCGGTCACGAACAGCGTGAAGTGGCCGCCGAGGCTCACCACCGTGGGGCTGGCCGCCGCGTTGACCTCGGGCACACCCGCCTCGACGGACAGCCGCATCCGCTGTGCCGGGCCGGGGCCCGCCGCCGCCGAGCCCGATCCGCGCGCAGCATCGCCGGGCGCGGCGGATCCATCGTCGGCCGAGCTGGTGCCGCGCCCCACCGCGACGGCGATCGCGGCGGCGATCGCGACGAGCACTGGGCCGCGCCGGCTCATCCGTGCGCCATCCGCTTGGCCCGCGCCTTGAAGAACGCGATCAGCGCCTCGACGTACGGCCGATCGGTCGAGACCTCGACGCAGTCGAGGTTGAGCCGGCGCAGCGCGAGCTCGCGCCCGGCCGCCGCCGCCCGCGCCTGCCGCGCGTAGTCCGCGCCCGCCGCGCCGCTGGTGTCGAGCTCGACCAGCGCGCCGGACTCGAGGTCCTCGAGCAGCAGCAAGCCGACCGCCGGCAGCGCCTGCTCGAGCGGGTCGCCGACCACGACCGGGACCAGCTCGTGGCGTTGCCTGGTGATCTGCATGGCGCGTTCCCAGCCCTCGGACAGGAAGTCTGACACCAGAAACACCACGGATCGACGGCGCGCGACCTTTCCCAGGAAGTCCAGGCCGGCCGCGAGGTTGGTGCCGCGCGACGCGGGCTGGAACGCGAGGACCTCGCCGATCACGCGCAGCACGTGGCGGCGCCCCTTCTTGGGCGGCACGAACCGCTCGACCCGATCGGTCACGATGTACAGCCCGACCCGGTCGTTGTTCTTGATCGCCGAGAACGCGACCACCGCGGCGAGCTCGGCCGCGAGCTCGCGCTTGACCTGACCTCGCGTCCCGAAGAACCCCGACGCGCTCATGTCGATCATCAGGTTGACGGTGCGGTCGCGCTCCTCGACGAACTGCTTGACGTGCGGTGCGTTCATCCGCGCCGTGATGTTCCAGTCGATCGCCCGCACGTCGTCGCCGGCGTAGTACGGCCGGACGTCGGAGAACACCAGGCCGCGGCCCTTGAACACCGAGTGGTACTGCCCGGCGAGCTGCTCGTCGACCAGCCGGCGCGCGACGATCTCGATCTTGCGCGCCTTCTTGAACAGCTCGGCGGAGGTCAGCGCCACGGCGTGCTCCCCAGCTACGGCACCGGGAGGTGCTCGAAGATCCGCCGGACCACGTCCTCGGAGTTGACCTCCTCGGCCTCGGCCTCGTAGGTCACCACCACGCGGTGCCGCATCACGTCCAGCGCGATCGCCTTGATGTCGTCGGGCGTGACGTAGGCGCGGTGGCGGATGAACGCGTGGGCGCGCGCCGCGGCGGCCAGGCACAGCGTGGCCCGGGGCGACGCGCCGTACTCGATCAGCGGCGCGAGCTCGCCCAGCCCGTAGTCGCGCGGCCGCCGGGTCGCCTGGACCACGTGCACGATGTAGTCGCGCACCCGATCGTCGATGTAGATCGAGCCGACGACCCGGCGCGACGCGCGGACCTGCTCGATCGCCGCGACCGGCATCGCCACCGGCATGTCGAGCGCCGCCATCCGGTCGAGCATCGCGCGCTCGTCGCTCGCGCTCGGGTAGCTGACCTTGATCAGCAGCATGAAGCGATCGAGCTGGGCCTCGGGCAGCGGGAACGTCCCCTCCTGCTCGATCGGGTTCTGGGTCGCGAGCACGAGGAACGGATCCGGCAGCCGGTGGCTGGTGTCGCCGATCGTGACCTGGCGCTCCTGCATCGCCTCGAGCAGCGCCGACTGGACCTTGGCCGGCGCGCGGTTGACCTCGTCGGCGAGCACCAGGTGGGCGAATATCGGCCCGCGCTTCTGCGTGAACTCGCCGGTGTGCATGTTGTAGATGATCGTGCCGGTGATGTCGGCGGGCAGCAGGTCCGGGGTGAACTGGATGCGCTGGAACGTCGCGTGGATGGTCTGCGCCAGGGTCTTGACCAGCAGCGTCTTGGCCAGCCCGGGGACGCCCTCGATCAGGCAGTGCCCGCCGGTCAGAAGGCCGATCAGCACGCGCTCGACCATCTCGCGCTGGCCGACGACCACCCGCGCGACCTGGGCGAACACGTCGTCGAGGAACGCGCTCGACTCCCGAACCTCGTCGGTGAGCCGGCTGACGTCGAGCGGCGGCGCGCCGTCGTCCACCGCCGCGTGGCTGCCCGCGGCGTTCGGGACCAGCCCGCCGGGGTGCTCGCCGGCCGCCGCCAGCGGTGAATACAGATCGCGCAACGTGTTCACGCCCTTGACGATGTCACGAATCGCCCCCCGGCGCCCGTGCCGCAGATCAACCCCGGGGTATATCCTCGCGTCATGGCGGAACAGCCACACGCCCTCGGTCCGGTCGACTTCTCGACCCACGTCCTGTCCCTCGCGTCGACGGCGTTGATCGCGCTCGGCAGGATGCCCGGTCCCGACGGCGAGTCTCACCCGCTCGACCTCGAGACCGCGCGCCATCTGATCGATGTGCTCGCCATGCTCGAGCACAAGACCCGGGGCAACCTCGACGAGCCGGAGCGAAAGCTGCTCGCGAGCCTGATCTACGACCTCCGCGTCGCGTTCGTCGACGCGCAGAAGGCGACCTCGGGGTGACGCAGCGCACGGCGCGGCGTGCGGTCGCGGCGGCATTCGCCGCGTGGACCGCGTGCGCCGGCGTCGTGGGCTGCCGCGAGCGCGCGCCCGACGCACCGGCCGCCGGCGATCCGCAGCCCGGGCATGCCGCACCGGGCGCAGCCGCTGCCCCCGCTGCGCCCGCCGGCCCGGCGCCGCCCTCCCGGCCGCGGATCCTGTACCCGAGCGCGCCGGGCTCGTTCGTCGACCTGATCGCCGGCGCCCACCACGGCGTGGTCGCGATCCGCGCCGGCTCGCCGGTCAAGTCCGGCCCCGCCGCGATGTTCCCCGGCGCGCCGGAGGCCACCGCCGACGTCGCGCTCGGCACCGGCTTCCTGATCGACGCTCACGGCGTGTTCGTGCTGACCAACGACCACATCGCCGCGGCGGCGCCCGAGCTGCGCGTCGTGCTGCCCGATCGAACCGACGTGCCGGCCCGGCTGCTCGGCCGCGACACCCGGCTCGATCTCGCGCTGCTGGCGGTGGAAGCGCCCGGGTTCGCACCGCTCGAGCCTCTCGTCCTGGGCAACTCCGACGAGCTCCAGGTCGGCGAGTGGCTGGTCGTGCTCGGCGATCCGTTCGGCGACGAGGTCTCGGCCGCGGTCGGCATCGTGTCGGCGACCGGCCGCGACGCCGCGGGCTCGCTGGTCGCCGGCGGCGCGATGGGCGTGCGCGGGTTCCTCCAGACCGATGCCCGGATCCACCGCGGCAACTCCGGCGGCCCGGTGATCGACACCGCCGGCCAGGTCGTCGGCGTGGCGATCGCGACCGGCGATCGGCCGGGCGAGCTGTCGTTCGCGATCCCGATCAACCGCGTCAAGGAGGTCGTCGACCAGCTGCGCCACACCGGCCAGGTCGCGCGCAGCTGGCTCGGCGCACGGGTCCAGCTGATCGACGGCGAGCGCGCGCAGGCCGCGGGGCTGCCCCGGCCGTCCGGCGCCCTGGTCACCGAGGTCCGGCCCGGCTCGCCGGCCGCCGCCGCCGGACTGCGCGTCGGCGACATCCTCCTCCAGTGGGGCGAGCGCGACGCGGATCCGCGAACGCTGCCGTGGATCGTCGCCCAGGCCTCGGCCGGCCGGCCGGTCCGCGTGGTGGTCTGGCGCGACCACGCGCGCCTCGATGCCACGGTCGTGCCGCAGAAGATGCCGGAGTAGCCGACCTCGGGGTCCGCGCGTCACCGGCCGACGGCTTCCGGGGTCGGTGACTCCGGAGGCGTCGCGGCCCGGTCTGCTTCGTCGCCGTCCGCAGCCACTGCCGGATCGGGCCGTGGCCCGGGCGGCGGCGGCGTTCGCGTGAAGATGATCGCCAGCGCACCGACGGCGCCCGCTGCCCCGATCGCCTTGCCGAGCGCGCGCAGGGGCAACAGCCGCGGATGCGACCACGCCGCGGGCTGCACCGCGTAACCGAACACTGCACCGGTCATCAGGCCGAACGCGTGCGCCCAGTTGTCAGCATGGAGCCAGAACCCGTACACGAACGTGTAGACGCTCCACTGCAGCATCGCGTTGCGCAGCGCGCGCCCCGCGGCAGTGCCCTGGCGCTGGCCGTACCCGGCGGCGGCGCCGACCAGACCCATGATCCCGCCCGACGCCCCGATCCCGACCCCGGGCAGCCCCATCAGATCGCTGCCGAGGTTGGCGAGCGTGCCGGTGACGATGAACAGCATCAGCATCGTCAGCCGGCCGTACAGCGCCTCGATCCGCGGCCCGATCGATGCCATCGCGAGCAGGTTGAAGCCGAGGTGCCAGAGCCCGGCGTGCAGGAAGATCGCGGTGACCAGCCGCCACGGCTCGCCGGCGCTGCCGCTCGACCAGTGGCCGCCGAACGCGCGCAGCACCTCGCCCCCCGGCGACCGCAGCCCGCCGCCCGCGGCGATCCACACCCGCAGGTACACGCCGAGGATCGCGAGCGCGAGCAAGGTCGACATCGAGATCAGCTCGGGTGCGGTCATGCCGAGCCGCTGCAGCACCTGGACGCCGCGGCGGGTCAGCGCGGCCCCGCAGGCGGTGCATACCTTCTCGTCCCGGTCCTGGACGTGGCTGCATTCCGGACAGGTCTTGTGCTGGTAGCGGACGTGCGTGATCCACTGCTCGCGCCGGCGCTGCCCTCTCCGCCGGCTCTCCTGCCAGCGGATCAGCTTCCAGCGCACGCGCACCGGGTTCATGCCGAGCGTCTTCGCGACGCTCACCACCCGCTCGATCCACGCGTCCGGATCCGGAGGCGGCACATCCTTCGACTCGGCACCCATCCCCGGTGAGTATCCAGCTTCGGCCCGGGTCTGCCAACCGGCGCCTCGCGGCGTCCGGCAAATCGCGCAGATCGCCCGGTCTGGCCGGCCGGCTCAGTTCAAACGCTCGCCCGAGCCGTGCTCCAGGTACTTGGCGAACACGGTCTTGCGGCCGACCACGGCGAAGTCGACGACGACCCGGCAATCCTTCCCGGTGCCGGTGACGGCGACGACGCGGCCCGCGCCGAGATCGCCGTGCGTGACCTCGGCGCCGATCACGAAGCCACCGGCGTCGTCGACGCGGAACACCGGCTCGTCGTCGTGGCCGGTCCGCTGGTCGAGCTCGTCGCGCGATCGGGCCGGACGCGGCCGGCGCCCCCGGCCGGCCCAGTCGCCGTCGACGATGCGCGGCGCAGGCACGCTGATCCGCGCGCGGCGCGGCTGCGCCAGCGAGCCCGCCGGCAGATCGTCGAGGAAGCGCGACGGATCCTGGATCCGGATCTCGCCCCACACCCGCCGGGTCCGCGCGTGCGACAGCACCAGCCGCTCGCGCGCGCGGGTGATCGCGACGTAGGCGAGCCGGCGCTCCTCCTCGAGCGCCGCGTCCTCGCTGACGCCGTCGCGTTCGCGCAGCGACGGGAACAGCCCGTCCTCCAGGCCGGTGATGAACACGACCGGCCACTCCAGGCCCTTGGCGATGTGGATCGTCATCAGCATCACCTGCTCGTGCGCACCCTGGTCGGCCGGAGACGACAGCGCGATCCGCTCGAGGAAGTCCTCGATCGTGGGCGGCCCGGGCTCGGCGTCGTCGCCCGGCCCCGGCCCCGGCCCCGGCCCCGGCTCGGCCTGGTCCTGGGGCTCGGCGCCCGCGTCGGGCGGCACCAGCCCGGTCAGCGACGCTCCGGGCGCCGGCGGGACCTCGTCGTCGAAGTCCGACGCCGTGGTCACCAGCTCGGCGAGGTTGTCCAGCCGGTCGCGCGACTCGGTGGTCTGATCGGCCTCGAGCTTGGCGCGGATCCCGCTGCGCTCGATCACCTGGATGATGGTCTCGGCGACCGAGGCGCCGCTCGCGATCACGTCGCCGAGCCCGTCGATCAGCTCGACGAACGACTGCAGCTTCTTGCGCGGCGCCGGCCCCAGCCCCGCGACCTCGCCGCGCGCAGCGAGCCGCGCCGCCGCCAGCAGGCCCGTGCCGTGCGCCCGGGCCGCGGCGCGCAGCCGGTCGACCGTGGTGTCGCCGATCCCGCGCGCCGGGACGTTGACCACGCGCTCGAACGCCGAGTCCGCGGCGGGGTTGGCGAGCAGCCGCAGGTACGCGATGACGTCCTTGACCTCCTTGCGCTCGAAGAACGACACCGCGCCGACCACCTTGGCCGGGACCCGCGCCGCGCGCAGGTGCTCCTCCAGCACGCGCGACTGCGCGTTGGTCCGGTACAGGATCGCGATGTCGCTGGGCGACGCCGGCCCGTCGTCGAGCAGCCGCCGGATCGCCTGGGCCACGAAGTACGCCTCGCCGCGCTCGTCGCCGGCCTGGTAGATCTCGATCGGCTCGCCGCCGCCGCGGTCGGTCCACAGCGACTTCTCGTGGCGATCGCGGTTCTTGCGGATGATCCCGTTGGCGGCGTCGAGGATGGTCTGGCTCGAGCGGTAGTTCTGCTCGAGCTTGATCACCCTGGCATCGGCGAAGTCGCGATCGAAGTCGAGCAGGTTGCGCGGCTCGGCGCCGCGCCACGCATAGATCGACTGGTCGTCGTCGCCGACCACCGTGAGGTTGCGGGTCGCCTCGGCGAACCGCCACACCAGCTGGTACTGGACCTTGTTGGTGTCCTGGAACTCGTCGACCAGGACGTGGCGGAACTTGACGGTCAGGATCTTTGCCACCGACTCGAACTTGAACAGGTCGATGGTCTTGAGCAGGAGGTCGTTGAAGTCGACCGCGTTCTCCTTGGCGAGCTGGGCCTGGTACAGCGGGTAGACCTTCTCGATCACGTCGTCGAACGAGCCGGTCGGCGTCCGCGGATCGAGCCCGCGGTTCTTGGCGCGGTCGATCCGCGACAGCACCGTGCGCGGCGAGACCGTCTCGTCGAGCCTGGTCTCCTTGAGCAGCTTCTCGACCAGCTTGATCTGGTCGTCGTCGTCGAAGATCACGAAGCTCCTGGTCAGCCCGACGTGCTCGCCGAACCGCCGCAGCAGCCGCGCGCAGGTCGCGTGGAACGTGCCGATCCACATCGCGTCAGCGCCCTCGCCGAGCAGCTCGCGCAGCCGGTGCCGCATCTCGCCCGCCGCCTTGTTGGTGAACGTCACCGCGAGGATCCTCCACGGAGATGTGCCGGTCTCGACCAGCCGCGCGATGCGGTGGACCAGGACACGGGTCTTGCCCGTGCCGGCGCCCGCCAGCAGCATCAGCGGACCGTCGCCGTGCTCGACGGCGGCGCGCTGCTCCGGGTTGAGGGGCGTGCGATCCACGTCCGGTTGAATAGCACCTGGTACTGACAGCGGGCAGCCCCGACGCGATCCGGGTCACATCGCCGCGGTGGTGAACGCGACCTGCAACGGCTGCAGCGGGGGCTGGTGATAGCGGTCGGTCACCGCAGCCGGGACATCGATCGTGAAGTGGGTGCTCGGCGGCAGCGCCGGCGTCCAGTGGATCAGGATCTGGTTCGGCCGCTGCGCCGACGGGATCCCCACGGTGAACTGCGTGTACGGGCCTCCCGGATCCCGGGTGACCGTGACGTTCGCGAGCGACCCGGCGTCGATCGGCGCGCTGGCGACGATCCGGACGTCGCCGTCGAGCGGCTGCGCCTGCGGGTCGACCGGCGGCGCGACGGCGAACGCCAGCGGCTCGACGTGGAAGTGCACCGCGCTGGTGTCGCCCGGGGTGCAGCCGGCGGTGAGGTCGCCGCCGGGCGGCGCGCACACCGCGTGGCCGTCCGGATCGACCACGCCGGGCGAGAACGCGATGCCGCAGTCCAGGTTGGTCGGCAGCGCGACGCCGGGCGCGGGGCCCGGGACCACGACGACCGCCGGGCCGAGCGTGTCGAACCCGCCCAGCGCCGGCGTCTGCTGATCGCCCGACGGCGTCCAGCTGCTGCTGGCGAGGTCGATCGGCACGTCGATCGGGGCGTCGATCGACCCGCACCGGATCGCGACGGCGCCCGCGATGAGCCGGGTGGTGTCGGCGGCGCCGTCCTGATCTTCGTCGAGCACGCCGACCGACTCGCCGCGCGGCGTCAGGTGGGGGCTGCCGTCGGGGTCGGTCCCGCTCGCGCAGCCGCCGTCGCGCGCGCACAGGCAGACCGCGTGCGGATCGCTGCCGGGACAGCGCGCGGGCAGCGCGGCCTGGGGCACCGCGCAGCGCGCGATGTCATCGGGTGTCGCGCCGGGCGGCACGCGCGCGAACGCCTCGGTGTCGACCGGGAACCGGCACGCGATCTCCTCGAGGGTGTCGCCGCGCAGCAGCTCGTCCATGATGATGCGGAGCCGGTTGCCCGCGGCGGTCGCGGTGGTGACCGGGTGCTGGTCGTCGGGCGTGGCGCCCGCGTGGGTCCCGAAGCCGAACACCACGCGCTGCCCGGTGCTCGCGCCGATCGCGTAGCTCTCCTCGAGCCGGACCTGCTCGATCATCGGTGGACCGCCGGGATGCAGGTCGGTCGCGCTGGCCGGCTGCGAGCAGGCGGCCGCGAGGCCGGCGAGCGCGGCGCAAGCGGCTCGCGGCGCGACCCAGCGCAGCGCAGCGTCCATCGCCGGTCCGCGACGAGCGAAGCGAGGAGTTGGGGGGTGGGGACCCGGCGCGGGGGCGGCATCGCGCGCGCCGGGCAGGCGCACGCGCGCCGCGGTCACTGCACCTTGTCTTCCTTGAGCTTGAGCGCGACCTTGATCTCGTCGTGGTTGATGTCGGCCGCGAGCGCGCGGACCGAGTCCATGGTCGACACCACGTTCCCCCACAGCACGCCGTCCTCGAAGTCGACGAACACCACGCGCTCGGCACCGCGCCCCGCGGCGGCTTCGAGCCTGGGCCGCAGCGTGCGCAGCAGGTCGGGGGCGTTGATCACCTGCTCCTTGTCGTTGTCGGTGAAGACGATCTCGCCGCCGGTCCTCACCTTGATGGTGAGGGACACGGCGTTGGGATCCGGCGCCTCGTTGTCCGAGATCTTGCGCGGGATCTCCAGCATCTCCATCTTCATCATGATCGGCATGACGACGAGGAAGATGATGAGGAGCACCAGCAGCACGTCGATCAGCGGGGTGACGTTGATCTCGCTCTGGACGCTCTTCTTGTCCCCGGAGCCGGATGACATCCCCATGGCTATTTCTCGTCCTCTTTTGCGATCGCGAGGTCAACCGACTGCATCGCCAGCGTCGATTTGTTGAGGTACTCGAGCACGGGGTAGATCTTGCCGTACTCGACCTTGTCGTCGGCCTTGAGGTAGATCCGGCCGATCCCGTCGGGGTTCTTCGGCGCCTTCCACGCGCTCTCGACCTGGTCCTGCATCTCCTTGAGCGTGGACGGCGACACCGGACCGAGCTTGGACTTCTCGACCCACAGGTTGCCGTCGATGTCGACCGACACCACCGGCTGCATCTTGTCCTTCTCCTGCGAGTAGTTCTTCGCCTTGGGAAGGATGACGTCGTGACCGCGGCCCATGATCAGCGTCATGAGCATGAAGATGATCAGCAGCACGAGCATGACGTCGACCAGCGGCGTCACGTTGATGTCGTTGCGCACGACATCGATGTTCGGCTTCTTGTGCCCCGACAGCCGCCACCGGCGGTGGGCATGTCCGGCCTGGCCAGACATTGCTACGACCGGCCCTCACGCAGCACGTAGTCGATGAACTCGCTCGACACGTCGTTCATGTCGATCACGTATTGCTCGACGCGCGAGGTGAAGAAGTTGAACGACATCGCACCGATGATCGCGACCGCGAGGCCGAGCGCGGTCGACACCAGCGCCTCGGAGATCTTCGGGCCGATCTCGTTGATCGTCACGCTGCCGCCCTTGAGCAGCTGGAACGTGCCGAGGATGCCGACCACGGTGCCGAGCAGACCGATGAACGGGGTCGCCGATGCCACCGTGCCGAGGTAGGCCAGGCCGCGCCGCAGGTTCGAGGTCTCGCGTTCCTTGACACGCTCGAGCGCGCGGTTCACCGAGTCGACGAGATCGAAGTCACCGACGTCATCGGGGCCTTCGGTCTTGAGCGCCTCGCGGCCCTGGATCAGCGCCGTCAGGCCCGACTCCATGACCTTGGCGACCGGGCTCTTGGGCATCGACCGCGCCGCGTTGAGCGCCTCGTTCACCTTGTGCTGGCGCAGGTACTCACCGAGCGCCTGCACGTAGCGGATGCTCTGATCGCTGGCCGCGCGAAACGTGAGGAGCCGTTCGGCGATGACGTAGAACATGAACACGCTCATGCCGATCATCAACACGGTGATGACCTTCACGATGATGGACATGTTGTTCCAGAGTTCTACGAGGTCGAGTCCCATGGCACGTTCCTGCTTGGAGGTTGCTTGGCTGAGGTAGTGGAATCGTTGTCTCGGCTGGTCTCGGCCGGTCTGCTAGAGCGGCTGCGTGTAGATGAACGTCACGACGGAGCACACCGCCACCGCCTTGCCGTTCACCGAGAACGGCCGATATCGCCACTCGCCGCGGATCGTACTGATGATCTTCGAGTCATAGGACTGAAAGCCCGTGCTCTTGAGCTGGTTCACCGTCGAGATGTTGCCATCCGCAGTGATGCACAGCTTGTAGCTGCCGACCAGCTTGTCCTTGCCGCTCCGCTGGATCTCGATCTTGGTGAAATCGTCGGGGAAGATGCGCTTCTCGCCGGCGATCCGTTGGGCGTCCAGGGTCGCCGGCGCGACGTTCTGCGGTGGGGGCGGCGGGGGCGGTGG
>DATAPF010000223.1:0-30174 GCA_036265355.1 Kofleriaceae bacterium
GTGCGCGGATCGTCGGGCATGCGATCAGTCGAGCGTCTCGCCGGCCGCGGTGGGGTGGCGCGCCGCTGGGACCGGGGCGGGGCGGGGAACGGGGCGGGGAACGAGACGCACGTCGATCGCCCCGGTGCGCTCGGCGCGGATCCGCAGCGGCCGGTAACCGGCGCGGGTGACGAGCAGCGAGGCGGGCGCATCGAGCGCCAGGCTCGTGGGCGTCACGCCGATGCGCTTGCCGGCGAGCACGACCTCGGCGCCGGAGGGCGCGCTGCGGATCTCGACCGTGAAGGCCGGCGGCGCCGGGGCGGCGACGGCCTCGGCGCCGGCGGACGGCTCGCGGTGGGCGGCGGGTGGCTCGCGGTGGGCGGCGGGTGGCTCGCGGTTGGCGGCAGCGGTGTTCGGCGCACCGGGCGACTTGCGATCGCCGATCCGCTGCCCGATCGCGATCGCACCGAGTGCGATCAGAGCGAGCGCGGCGAGCGCGGCGATGATGCGGCGAGATCGGCGTCGCCGCGGTGCCGCGCTCGTCGCGGCGCCGGGCGATGGCGCGGCCCTGCTCGCCAGCGCCGTCAGGTCCTCGGTGAGCCGCTCGGGCGTCGCCTGGCGAAGCGACGCGGCGAGGGCGCGCATCGAGGCCGGACGCCTGCCCGGATCGCGCTCGAGACAGCTCGCGATCACGGCGTCCAGGGCGGGGGACACCTCGGCGAGCGCGGCGAGCCGCGGCGCGGTCTCGCACAGCTGCGGGCTGCGGCCATCGGCGAAGCCGTCGAACGGCAAGCGGCCGGCGAGCGCCTCGAACAGCACGACGCCGAGCGCCCAGATGTCGACGCAGGGCGCGATCAGGCCGCTGGTGAGCTGCTCGGGCGCCATGTACGCGATCGTGCCGAGCCGCGCGCCGGTGATCGCACCGGCCGCGACCTCGCGCGCGATCCCGAAATCGATGACGCGCGGCTGATCGCCGACCAGCACGATGTTGCCAGGCTTGAGATCGCGATGCACGATGCCCCGATCGTGCGCGGCGGCGAGCGCATCGGCGATCGCGGCGCCGAGCCGGCGGGCCTCGGACTCGTCGAGCCGGCCGCAGCGCGCGAGCCGGGCCGCGAGGCTCTCGCCGTCGAGGCGCTCCATCACCAGGTAGAACGCGTCGCCGTCGCTGCCGAAGTCGAGCACGCGGACCACGCCGGGGTGATCGATGGCGCGGGTCCGGGTCGCCTCGGCGACGAACGCCGCGGTCGCGGCCGCGTCGCCGGCGAGCTGCGAGCGCAGCAGCTTGATCGCCACGCGATCGCCGAGGAAGCGATGCTCGGCGGCGTGGACCACGCTCATCCCGCCGCGGCCGAGCACCGGCCCGAGGACGTAGTTTCCGATCGTGCGGTCGGTCATCGTGGTCTCGGACGCGCGTTGCGACGCCATCGCGCGCGCTATATCGTCGCACAAGATGACGTCGCACGTGGCGCGGATCGTCCTCGCGGCGCTGCTCACCACCGCGGTCGTCCGCGCCGAGCCGGCGCCGGCCGCCCCGGGCGACACCGTCGAGAACCGCGCCCTCGTCCACCTCGACCGCGGGGTCGCGGCGTACCGCGTCGGCGACCTCCGCCGCGCGCACGCCGAGCTCGTCGAGGCCAACCAGCTCGCGCCCGACCGGCCGAACCCGTATCGCTGGCTCGCGCTGACCGAGGCCGCGCTCGGCGATTGCGACGGCGCGCTGGTCAACATCGAAGGCTTCCTGTCCCGGGTCGCGGCCGACGACCCGCGCGTCGGCGAGCTCCGCGCGCTGCGCGAGCGCTGTCTGCGCAGCGCGAGCGCGGCGCGTCCGGGCGAGACCGGCGCAACCGTCCCGGCGGCATCGCAGGTCGCCGCCGCTCCGGCAGCGCCACCGCCGGCCGAGCCGCCGGTGTACCGGCGCTGGTGGCTGTGGACCGCGGTCGGCGCGCTGGCGATCCTCGCGGCCGGCACCACCTACGCGTTGACCCGCGATGCGCCGTCGCGGCTGCCGCCGGTGACCTGCGCTCCCGCGGGGTGCCATCCATGATCGGGGGGCGCGCGCCGGCGCTGGCGGCCGCGCTCGGGCTCGCCGCGGGCGCGGCGTGCAGCGACGACGATCCGTGCGCCGGCGCGTCGACCTGCGTGCGGCTCGACGTCGCGGCGGCCTCGGTCGCACCGATCGCGCGGATCGACCAGCTCGAGCTCGATGTGGTGTACGGCGAGCATCATGCGACGACCACGACCCAGGCGGCCGGCGGACGCACCACCGAGCTGCCGCTCGCGACCGCGATCGTGCTCGAGCTGTCCGGCAGCGATCCGGTCGCGGTCGGTGTGGTCGCCGCCGGCAAGCTCGGCGCCTCGGTGCTCGGCACCGGCGCCGGCTCGACGATGATCGCACCCGACCATCACGCCGCGATCGCGATCGAGCTGTCGCCGACGGCGGACTGCGCGGCCGGTGCGTTCTACTGCGGCGGCGATCAGCTCGCCGGCGATCCGGCCACGCTCTACCAGTGCAACGCCGGTGGCGTGCCGATCGCGCGCGGCGTGTGCAGCTACGGCTGCGCGGTCCGCCCCGCGCACGACGACGTGTGTCGCGGCGGCGGCGGGACCTGCGTCGACGGCAGCCGCTACTGCGGCGGTGACAAGCTCGACGGCGATCCGCAGACGCTCTACGTCTGCATGGCCGGCGCCGGCGTCACGCCGCAGCGCTGTGCTGCGGGCTGCGTCATTGTCGCCGGCAACGACGATGTCTGCCGGTGACGCACACCCGGATGCGAGCTCGATCAGTCCGAATTCATCGCGGTCAGCATCGCGTTCCGGTCCGAGCTGTTGAGCGCGTTGAACGCGTTCTTCGCCGCGAGGGCCTGGCCGCCGTGCACCTGGATCGCGCCGGTGATCGACGTCTGGCTGCCGTCGTGCATGAAGTGCGTGCGGACGTGGAGGCCCCACAGCGGCGCGGTGCGCATCAGCTTGGTCCGCGCTACCGAGTCACCATCGTTGCCGATCATGTCGCCGGTGCCGATGTCGTGGATCAGGAAGTCCGTGCGCGGCCGGAACGTGAAGTTTCCGGGCACGCCGTTCGCGGGGTGCGCGGGCGTCGTGTAGTCCTTCAGCAGGTGGCAACCCGCGCAGCCGATCCGGTTGAACACCGTGCCGCCCTGCAGGTTGATGTTCGGATCGATGGGGAGCCGCGGCACCGGCGCGAGGAACGTCATGAACTGGAAGAAGAAATTGACGTCATCCTGGATCTCGGACAGCCCGTTTGCGCAGCTTCCGACGCCGTCGTCGGTTCCGGCCGGAACCCCCGCTCCGCCCGGCCCGCGATCGTCGCACCCGGTGGGTTGCGCGATCCCGTTGGGCTTCGACTCCGTGGCGAAGCTCACGACCGATGCACCCTTGATGCAGTGCTGCGTGGTGATGCCCATCTCGTTCAGGTAGGCATCGGCCGAGAACTGGACGAGCGACGCAATGCCGGCCTTCCAGCCGAACCGACCCACCTTCGTGCCGTTGAGGACCTGCGACGGATCCGCCGGGTTCGGCAGCAGGACCTTCACGTTGTTGACGGTGCCGCGGATCGACGTCGGCTGCGCGCTGGCGTTGGCCTGGATGACCGAGTCCGGGATCGCATCGATGAGGCCGGCGCCGAACAGCGGTGTCGTCAGACGACCGACATTGTGCACCGTCGCCTCGGCCGGCTCGACCTCGAGCGGAACGCTGCAGGCCTGGCCGTTCTTTCCGGTGAATGACCCCACCGTGAACAACTGGCGCAGCGATCCGCCCTTGTTCGAGAGGCTGTCGAACACCCCGTTGACGAACCGGCCATACCGGCGCTCGATCTGGACACCTGCACCACCGGTCGCGCCCTGGGTGTGGCAATTGCCACAGGCCTTCTCGTTGAAGACCGGACCGAGCCCGTCATCCAGAGCTTCCACCGTGGCGAACGCGGTCCTCGCCGCGGCGAAGTCCGTTGCGGTGATCCCGGGCAATGGATCGCCGGCCGCTGCGGTCACCGCCTGGTCGGTGGACGCGAACTCGACCTGGTCGTCGTCGTCGCCGGGCGCGTCGGCGCAACCCGCGATGACACCCGCGGATAGAACGACGCCGCTGCACAGCGCCAGTGCGTTGGCTCGATGATGTACTCTGCTACGAAGGACACTCTTCATCTCGTACTCCTCTCATGCGGTTTGCGTCTGAGCTCGTGACTCTGGGCGTGGAGCTGCCTGGCTACGGTGGGTTCTGGGCGTAGCTGCCCATTCCTCCATGCTGGAAGCGACGCACGATGCGGTCGTGCGGCTGGAGGTCCACGTACGTAGCAATCCAGTCTCGGAGTCGACGCCGAAACTGCGCTACGTCGTGATTGCTGCGATCACCATGTCGGGAACGAAGATCGGGCTGAACTCCGACTGGCTGAATACGACCCTAGGGGACCCTCGGATATAAGTCAATCTTAATAGTCGTGCTCTCGCAAATTATTCCGCTGCGAGCGGCCGGACCAGACAGGACTGACAATCCCTACCGACTGGCTGCTCGTATTCGACGCTCCAGAGTAGCTATTGCCGAGCTGCATTACGAACTGAACCAGAACTCGCCAGAAATCTATTGCGACCGGTCGCTCGGCCTGCCGTACCGTCTCAGGAATCTGGCAACCGGTGGGATTTTGGCGATCTCGCACACAGCTCCGGCCGGCGGCGATCGCGCGGCACGGTCGGTGCGAGTCGCGCTCAGCGTCGATCGAGGGCTCTCACGGAAGGCCAACCTTCGGCGTCGCCGCGTGTGGAGGACCTGACGCGCCGACGAGGATCCGCTATCGCTTCCGGACCTTCAGCACCGCACCCGCCCCGGCGGCGTCGATCCGGGCGACCAGCGCGTCGGCGTCGCGGCGCGGCAGCGCTTCCTGGAGCGCGACCGGGGTCGTCGCGATCAGCGGTGAGCTCGCGCAGCGACTTGCCGGTGGCGTCGCGCAGCGCGCGGAGCAGCAGGATCGGCGCGTCGCCGGGCGCGACCAGCACGACATCGTAGCGCGGCTTGACCGCGCTCGCCGGCGCCAGCAAGACGCTCGGCGACACCACGCTGCACGAGGTCACGCTGCCGGGCGACGTGCTGCTTCCGTCCGGCAAGACCCGGCTGACGCCGCAGGGCGAGGAGGTGTTCGCGAAGCTGTTCAAGGACGCGTGATCGGTTAGGGTCGACCCCATCCCGCTCGCAGGTCGTCCATCGCGAGCCCGCGTTGACGTCCCCCGATCACCCCTCGAGGAGATTCGTTTAGATCTTGTCGGACACGGCGTCGAGCATGCCAGTCGTGTGTAGGTCGAAACCGACACTCTCAGCTAGCGATCGGATCGGGTAGGTTGCACAGGAGGCGGCATAGACGTTGCATGATCTCGTGGCCCCACAGCGCCGCCGTCGACGGCGCATTCTCAAGGATGTGCAGCGCCCACGCGGTCTTGCGCTCCAGGTATCGTCCTCCGATCTTCCGCAGCACGTCCTTGTGCGCAACCTCGACGGCAGGTGCGATCACGTACGTATCGAGTTGCTTGGGAGTGTTCTTGAACGATGGCCAGTCCTTCGGGAACGACTTGTGACCGAGCGCTGTCCGGACGGTTGCCTCATCGCTTACCAGCAATGCCTCGAACATCGGATCCATGTACAGGATCTCGAGGTGCTCGAGCCTGTCCTCACGCGGATCGAGACAGCCTTCGGTAGCGTAACGCTTTGCGAGGCTCCCGGCTGTCTGCTTCAGCCTATCGGCGAGGAATTCGCTCGCGTGTAACCCCTCCAGCAGATAGCCGATCTCCTGACGGCGCCCGCGTAGCTCGAGTTCCTCGTTTGGTGGTAAAGCGTCGAAGGCCACGATCACATGCGTCAGTCCGTCGTCCCGCAACGCCCGGTCGATCGTGACGTCGAGCGTCTCGCGCCGAAACTGGGCCCGCTTCGTTGCACCTGGTCGCGTGGGGATTCGTGACGGTTGTAGTGCGACGATCTGGCTCTTGTCGATGCCGTAAACTTTCAAATCAAGCTCCGTCTTGCACTGCTCCCCGAGCTTGCTCCACAGCGTCGCGATCGAGTCGCGTGTGCGGTCCCGCAGGTTCCCCTCGACGAACAGGCCTACGACGCGCTTCGCGGCGAGGCGACGCTTCGGCATCACTTTCCCTTCGCGCGTCTTGGAGCGTAGTAGCCGGCCAGGTACATGGCGCCGGGAGCGACGACCCCCTGGTACCGAGCGACGTCTTCGAAGCCGGTGACCTGTTCGTAGGTTGACTGTCTCTTTTCGCGCCGAACCACGACGACCTCCTCGGGAGAGACGTGATCCAGGAGGAACGGCGAGTGGGTCGTCAACACGATCTGGATCCCGCGTTCCGCCGCGTCTCGCAGCTCCTGGAGGACGAACTCGAGGGTCCACGGATCCAGGCCGTTCTCGATCTCCTCGATGATCATCAGCGAGGGAGCGGGCTCGATCGTCATGAGCGCGAAGAGAGCCGTCATGCGGCGCGTACCTTCCGAGAGCATCCAGGCGGGGATCTCGAACGAGGTTGAACCACCGGGGTACTTCATCCGCTCTTGGGCGGCGAAGTAGCCACGACCGCGCTCCGTCTCGACAACCCGAACGTCCTCGATCCCCTCAATCACCCTCTGGACGCGGGCTCTGACCCGGGCGCGTTGACTCTTGGTCATCCGCGCGAGGAGTCCCGGGAGGCCGCGGCCCTCTTCGTCGAGCAGGGGTCCCCGTGCGCGCGGCTCGAGCGGCACCGACGTGGTCATCGATGTCGGACTGAGGCGAAGGATCACCGTGTTGCGCAGGAACGCTCGGATATGGGAGATAGTCGCGCCGGCACGGCGCGGCGCGGTGGCGAGTGCCAGGCGATCGGCGTCGCGTTCCCCGGTGGCGTTACGGACCGAGCGAAACGTCGGTCCGCGCGTCCCCTTGTTCGTCCAGATCAACTTGCGCTGCGCTCTTGTGGCGCGGATGCGCAGCTCCTCGGGAGGTTTCTTGGACCTGTGATCGCGGGGTTAGATGATCTCGCCGACTGTCTTGGGAGCGCAAGGAACGTCGCGGCGAGTTACAGCGCGAGCCGGTCGAGCCGAACGCGATGCCGACCGACAAGGATTGGCGCCGCACGATCGACTTCTTCCTGGTCCTGCAGCCGCTCGTCGAAGCCGTTGGGAGATCCTCGCCGAGCGGTTGCTCGCCGAGCAATGTCGAGCCAGCGGGTCAGGGGCACTCGCAGCGCCCGCTCGGGGCACTGGTCGGAGGCAGCCGGTGGCGCTGAGCGCTGGGTTGCCGTCCGGGAGTGGCGGGGCTGGCGGCGAGGATCAGAGGGGCGTGGTAAGTGAGGGGCGATGGTCACGCGAGTCGAGCCCGACGTGAAGGCGGAGGCGCGAGGCGAGCTCGCGGCGCCGGGGGTCAGAGTCGAGGCGGTCGATGCGGCGCGGCTGATCGGGTTGCTCGAGGGGCCGGCGTGCTCGCTCGCGGAGCTGCGGCGCGTGCTGCATGCGCACCGGCTCGCGGGCGCGGAGAGCTTCACCGAGCTGCTGTCGATGGCGCGCCTGGTCGGCGTCGAGCGGCACGGCTACCAGATCGAGACGGTGCATCGCGTGCTGCGGACGCTGCGCGGCCGGGCGCTGCTGTCGGACGAGGTCGGGCTGGGCAAGACGATCGAGGCGCTGATGGTGCTGCTCGAGTACCGGGTGCGCGGGATGGCGAACCGCGTGCTGGTGCTCGCGCCGCCGGCGCTGGTGCCGCAGTGGGTGGGAGAGCTCGCGGCAAAGGCCGGGATCGCGGCGCGGACGACCGAGCGCGAGGGGGAGGCGGTGTGGCGCGGCGACGGGGTGGTCGTGGCGTCGCTGGCGACCGCGCGGACGCAGCGCCATGCGGCGACCGTGCAGGCCGAGCCGTGGGACCTGGTGATCGTCGATGAGGCACACCGGGTCAAGCGGCGGGGCTCGTCGAGCTGGAAGCTGGTCGATGGGCTGCGCAGCCGGTTCCTGCTGCTCCTGACCGCGACGCCGATCGAGACCGAGCTCGAGGAGCTGTACCAGCTCGTGACGCTGCTCAAGCCGGGGCAGTTTGCGACGCTGGCCGCGTTCCGGCGGCGGTTCGTGGATCCGGCGAGCCCGACGTCGCCGAAGAACCGCGAGGCGCTGCGCGAGCTGCTCGGCGAGGTGATGGTGCGCAACACGCGGGCGTCGTGCGGCCTGCGGCTGCCACCGCGCTACGTGTCGACGGTGGTGGTCGAACCGGACGAGGCGGAGCGCGCGCTGTATGGAGCGGCGATGGCGGCCGTGCGCGGCGCCGCCGAGGCGAGCGAGCGTCGCATCGCGGGGCTGCTGCTGCTGGAGGCCGGGTCGAGCCCGGCCGCGGTGCGCGGCACGCTGGACAAGCTCGGCGGCGAGCCGCGGTTCGCCGCGATCGTGGGCGCGGCGCGGATCGATGACACGCGCAAGGGCCGCGCGCTGGTCGACATCGTTCGCACCGGCGGGGCCGCGCAGGTGCTGGTGTTCACGCGCTACCGGGCGACCGCGCGCTGGCTCCTCGAGCTGCTCGCGCGCGAGCGGATCTCGCTCGCGGCGGTCCACGGCGACCTGACCGGCGCCGAGAAGCAGGCGGCGCTCGCGGCGTTCCGCGCGGGCGAGGTCCAGGTGCTGGTGTCGACGGATGTCGGGAGCGAGGGCCACAACCTGCAGCACTGCCATCGGCTCGTGAACTTCGACCTGCCGTGGAACCCGATGGTGATCGAGCAGCGGATCGGCCGGCTGCACCGGTTCGGCCAGACGTCGGAGGTCGAGGTGTTCAACCTGTGCGCGCGCGGTTCGATGGAGGAGCGCATCCTTGGCGTGCTGCACGACCGGGTCCGGCTGTTCGAGCTGGTGGTCGGCGAGATGGACATGGTGATCGGCAATCTGGGCGACGAGACCGATCTCGAGGAGCGGCTGCTGTCGCTGTGCGCCGAGGCGCCGAGCGAGGCCGCGCTGGATCAGGGGCTGTCCGCGATCGGCGACGAGCTGCTCCGGGCGCGCGGCCGCTACGACGAGGTCCGCGAGCTCGACCACGCGCTGTTCGGCGAGGAGTTCGAGGCGTGACCGGCGAGCTGTTCACGGCCGATCTCGACCCGCTCGGGTTCGTCATCGACCAGCTGGGTGTGCGTGGAGCGCTGGTGGAGCGCGGCGACCACGGGGCGCTGGCCGTGTTGCCGCCGCCACTCGCCCGCGATCTCGATCTGGCGGAGACGGTCGCGCTCGCCGACGCGGCGGGCGATCACGCGATCGGCTGCGGCCTGGGCTCGCCGCTGCTCGATCGGCTGGTCGCCGCGGCGCGCGCGACCGTCCCGGTGGCCAGCATCAGCTCGCTCGCCGAGCCGCCGCGCACGGTGGCGGCGGAACGGCTGGCCGATCGCGTGGTCGTGCGCAACGGCGTTGCCGACGTGCTCGGCGCCGCGCACGCCTCGGCGACGTACCTCGCCGGCGTCTTCACCTGGTCGGCCGAGGCCGACGATCGCTACCAGGGGATGGCGTTCATCGCGGCGAACGCGGCGACGAGCGCCGAGCCGGATCCGGGCTGCATGGCGATGATCGAGGCGCTGATCGCCGGGACCGACACACGCGTGGCCGAGCAACGCACCGCCCGCGGGGCGACCGGCGGGGCGGCGGCCCTCGCCCGGCGCGCCGCGCTCGCGATCGGACCGCGGCTCGAGGAGGTCGGCGCGGCCGTCGCCCGCCGCCGCGACCGCGAGCGCGCGCGCATCGACGAGTACTTCGCGTCGCTGATCGCGGAGGCGAAGCGCCCGAGGCGCCAGGTCGCGCGCGGCGCGATCGAGGCGCGGGTCGCAGCGCTGCACGCCGAGCACACCGCGAAGCTGCGTGATCTGACGGCGCGCTACACGCTGCGCGTGCGGCTCGACCCGATCGCGCTGGTCGCGGTCGCGATGCGGGTCGCCGAGGTCCGGATCCGGTTGCGCCGGCGCAAGGGCGAGCGCGAGATCGCGCTGCACGTGCCGCCGGGCGCGCGGACCCCGGACGCCCTGGCGTGCGTCGCCTGTCCGGGCACGACGCGGGCGCCGCTCCTGTGCGACGACGCGCTGCATATCCTGTGCGAGACCTGTGCGCCGGATGCCGGAGGGCGCCCCCGGTGCCCTGCCTGCCGGCCGGGTCGCGCGTCGCGGACCGCCTCGTGAACTAGCAGCGCTCGATCGAGAGGTCGCTGGCGCCGCCGGCGATCGTCAGCTCGTAGTGCGGCACCCCGCGCGTCACGTCGCCGGTGTCGAGTTGCGCGGCGCCGCCGATCGCGTCGAGCGACCGGTCGTCGAGGCGTAGCATCGCGATCCCGCCGGCGACGCCGAGGCCGACGCCGGCCTCGGCCGGGCGGCGGATGCCGAGGTGGCTGGCGCCGCCGGAGATCCGGATCGGCACGACCGCGGCCGGCGGCGGCAGGTCGAGCAGCACCTGGCTGCAGCCGCCGGCGATATCGATCCGAGCGACCGTGCCGGCCGACAGATCGAGCTCGACCTGGGACAGGCCGCCGCGGATCGCGACCGTCCACTCGACGGCGGGGTGGAGGACGATCGCGACGTCGTCGGGGCTGGGCATGAACATGTCGCGCAGCCAGTCACCGAGCATGCGCCGCCAGCTCAGCGCGAGCTCCCCGCCGGCGAGCCGGATCCGCGGGCGCGGGCCATCGCCGCACTCGATCGCGAGCAGGTCGCGCGCCGCGGGATCGATCACGATGCGCGCGTGCGCGAGCCCGGACGAGATCGTCAGGCGCATCCGGGTCTGGCCGTCGTAGGGTACGCGCGAGCAGTCGGGATCGAACGTGCGCGGCGCCGGGGCGGTGCGGTACGGGTGGTCGGGGGTCGAGTCGCTGGTCGGGTGGGTCGGGTCGATCATCATGGCGGGCTCCTTGGCGGACGCTCGTTCGCGGGTTACTGTGAAACGCGTCCTGTTGATATATCGTCTGATGAATATCTTAGTAACTAAGATATATCTGTCAAGAGAGACCTGGTGATCGTCATGCCGGCTGCGCGCAAACCTGAACGAATCCGACCGCTTGCACGCGCGCTGATCCGCACGTCCGACGCCGACCGCCGGCTGCGGCTCGCCGCCGCCGAGCGGTTGGGCATCGGCCCGTCCGACTTCGACGCGCTCCTGCTGATCGACACGACCGGGCCGCTGACCGCCGGGCGGATCGCCGAGGCGATGGCGATCACGACCGGCGCGGTCACCGGCTTGATCGACCGGCTCGAGCGCGCGGGCTGGGTCGAGCGGACGCGGCACGAGGCGGATCGCCGGCAGGTGCTGATCGAGCTCGCGCCCGCGCGGCGCGACGCGGTCGACGCGCACTGGACCGATCGCGAGCGCATGGTGCTCGAGGCGGCGGGCGGTGCCGACGACGCGACGCTCGCCGCCTGCGCGCGCCTGCTCGACGCCGTCGCCGATCGGATGGCCGCGGGGAGCGCCGCGCGCGCGGACGACGAGGAGGCCGCGCGCGCCGACGACGGCGGCGACGGCGATCGCGCACCGCTCGGCTCGATCGAGCGCGGCCGGCTGCGGTTCTCATCGGGCGCGTCGCGGCTGTCGCTGCGCGGCGCGCGCATCAAGGACCTCTACCGCGCGACGTTCCGCGGCCGCCGCCCGCAGATCGCGGTCGAGTCCGACGGCACCGTCGCGATGCAATACAAGGGCTTCTCCTGGTTCGGCGTGCGCGACGTCGGCGCCGAGCTGACCCTGACCACCGCGGTGCCCTGGACGATCGAGATCCGGCGCGGCGTCTCGCACCTGTCCGCGGACCTCCGCGAGCTCCAGGTCTCGGCGTTCGAGATCACCGGCGGCGCGACCGAGTCGGAGGTGTCGCTGCCTCGCCCGCGCGGCACCGCGACGGTGCGGATCGCCGGCGGCGCCAGTCAGCTCAGCGTCAAGCGGCCGCGCGGCACGGCGGCGCAGGTGGTCGTGCGCGGCGGTGCGAGCAACTTCGTGTTCGATGCGCAGCGGCTCGGCGCCGTCGGCTCGGCGACCCGGCTGGCGACGCCCGGGTGGGACAGCGCGCCGGATCGCTGGTCGATCGAGCTCACCGGCGGCGCCAGCGAGCTCTCGGTGACCGAGCTCTGAACCCCAGCGGCGGCCACGGCCGCGCGTCAGCCCAGGTAGGCCGCGAGCACGCGCGGATCGCGGCGCAGCTCGTCGGGCGTGCCCGAGACGGCGACGCGCCCGCGCTCCATGACGTAGACGTGGTCGGCCACGCCGAGCGCGGCGCTGGCGAACTGCTCGACGAGCAGCATCGTCATGCCCTCGGCCTTGAGCCGGCGGATCGTGCGGAACACCTCCTGCACGATGACGGGCGCGAGGCCCATCGACGGCTCGTCGAGCAGCATGATGTTCGGCCGCGCCATCAGCGCCCGGCCGATCGCCAGCATCTGTTGCTCGCCGCCCGAGAGCGTACCGGCGGGCTGCGCGCGGCGCTCGGCGAGCCGCGGAAACAGGTCGTAGACCCGGTCGAGGGCCTGGCGGGCCTGGCGGTGAAAGCCGAACAGGCGCGGCAGCCAGCGGAACGCGCCGAGCAGGAGGTTGTCCTCGGTGGACAGCGGCCCGAACACCTTGCGACCCTCGGGCGCGTGGGCGAGGCCGAGCCGGGCGATCCGCGCGGCGCCGAGGCCGTCGACGCGCGCGCCGGCGAGCCGCACCTCGCCGCGGGTCGGTGCGAGCGTGCCGGAGATCGCGCGCATGGTGGTGGTCTTGCCGGCCCCGTTGGCGCCGATCAGCGCGACGATCGTGCCGGGCTTGACCTCGAGCGAGGCGCCGACCAGCACCTCGGAGAGGCCGTACCCGGCGTGGAGATCGGTGACCGTCAGCATGCAGCTCCTACGGGGCTCCGGTGGGCGCGGACGGCGCGGGTGCGGCGCCGGGGGTCGGCGCGTCGGGCTCGGCGGCGCCGAGGTACGCGGTGATGACCTTCGGGTCGCGCTTGATCTGGGCGGGCGAGCCCTCGGCGATCACCTTCCCGCCGTCGAGCACGGTGACGATCTCGCACAGCTCGCTGACCACGTCCATGTGGTGCTCGATCAGCACCATGGTGATGCCGCGCTGGTGGATCCGGCGGATGATCTCGAGCAGGCGCTGGACGTCCGGCTGGGCGAGGCCGGCGGCCGGCTCGTCGAGGATCAGCAGCTCGGGGCGCCGGGCGAGCGCCCGCGCGATCTCGAGCAAGCGCTGGGCGCCATAGGGCAGGTCCGTGGCCCGGGTGCGCGCCTCGCCGCGCAGGCCGACCAGCTCGAGCAGCGCGAGCGCCGCCGCCTGACCGCGCAGCTCCTCGAGCCGGCCGAGGCCGAGCAGCACGAGGGGGAGCGGGACGCGCCAGGCGCCGCGCAGCGCGACCATCACGTTGTCGAGCGCGGTCATGCCGCTGAACAGCTGGAGGTTCTGGAACGTCCGGGCGATGCCGGCCTTCGCGGCCGCCACCGGCTTGCCGCGGGGCAGCGATGCGCCGCGCAGGCGCAGCTGACCACCGCTCGGAGCGTAGAGGCCGGACACGACGTTGACCAGCGTGCTCTTGCCCGACCCGTTGGGGCCGATCAGACCATGGATCGTGCCCGCCGTCACCGCGAGGTCGACGCCGTCGACGGCGTGCACGCCGCCGAAGTGCCGCGACAGGCCCGCGAGCTCGAGCAGCCGCGACCCGTCCGGCGCACGGGCGGGCAGCACCTGCTCGAGCGGCGCGGGCGGCGGGAGCGCGGGAGGCGTCACGCGGAACAGCCGCGCGAGCCCGGCGGACGCGAACCCCATCAGCCCCTCGGGCAAGCCGACCACCACCGAGAACAGCAGCAGCGCGAAGATCGCCTTGCGCCAGTCCTCGATGTTGCTCGCCAGGAACGAGCCGGCGACCAGCGCGAGCGTCGCGGCGATCGGCGCGAGCGCCCGGAACGCGTCGGTCCTGCGCCGGACCAGGCCGCGCACGCCCGCGACGAGCGCGAGCGCGAAGGCGATCGCCGAGAACGCGCGAAACAGCGGAGCACTGGACAAGAGGTTCGGGAGCAGCGCCACCAGCACCGCGCCGACCACCGCACCCCACAGGCTCTTGCGACCCCCGAGCACGACGCCCAGCAGCAGGATCACGGTCAGCTCGTAGACGAACGTCAGGGGCTGGAGGTAGCCCCAGTCGAACGCGTAGAGCGCTCCGCCGACGCCCCCGAGCCCCGACCCCAGGGCGAAGCCCGCCACCTTGTGCCGGTAGGTGCCCACGCCCATCGCGTCGGTGGCGATCGGGCTGTCGCGCAGCGCCTCGAACGCCCGCCGCCACTGCGACGACAGGAGGTTTCGCATCGCCAGCCAGACCAGCGCCAGGATCGCGGTGCACAGCCAGAAGAACGCGCGCGCATCGACCGCGTGGCCGAGCAGCAGCGGCCGCGGGATCTGCAGGCCCTGGGCGCCGTTGGTCAGCCACTCGAGCTCGTTCAGCGCGGTCGCGCACAGCGCGGTGAAGCTGAGCGTCGCCAGGGCGAACTGCGGGCCTTCGAGCCGCAGCGCCGGAAGCGCGAGCAGCGCCCCGACCAGGGTGCAGAACCCGCCGGACAGCACCACGGCCAGCGGGATGCCGACGCCGTACCGGGTCGCGGCGATCCCGGCGAGATAGGCGCCCAGGCCCAGCATCGCCGCCTGGGCAAGGTTGATCTGCCCGAGATAGCCGACCGTGACGTCCAGACCGATGAGCACGACACCGTAGATCGCCAGCAGGGTGAGCAGGCCGACCACGAACAGGTTGTGCACCGCGAGCGGCAGCGCGGCGAGCACGACGAACAGCGCGATCTCGGCGCCGCGCACCAGGATGAGCCGCTTGAGCATGCCTAGACCTTCCGGATGATCGCCTTGCCGAACAACCCGGTGGGGCGCACGGCCAGGGCGAGGATGAGGAGGAGGAGGCCGGGGGTCTCGCGCCAGCCGCTGCCGATGTAGAGGCTGGCGAGCCCCTCGAGCGCACCGAGCAGGACGCCGACCAGCACGACGCCGAACCCCGACTCGAGGCCCGCCACGACCGCGACCGAGAACGCCTTGAGCACGAGCGCCGCGGCCATCGTCGGCCCCACGGTGGTGATCGGCGAGACCAGGATGCCGGCGAACGCCGCCACCGCGCCGGACAGCGCATAGGACAGCGTCACCGTGCGGGTGGCCGAGATGCCCATCAGCTCGGCCGCGTCGCGATCGGCCGAGACCGCCTCGAACGCCTTGCCGAGCAGCGTCCGGCGCTTGAACAGCTCGATCAGCGCCATGATCGCGAGCACGCCCACGGCCACCGAGATCTCGAGCCAGGTGACGTCGACGCCGAGCACGTGGACCGGGTCGGCGGGAATCGGCGTCGGGAACGGGCGGTCGTCGCGGCCCCACACGTTCTCGGCGAACGACACCAGGAACAGGCTGACGATGATGGTGTTCAGGATCCAGCCCTCGCTCCTCTGCTGCAGCGCCAGCCGCACCGCGACGCGCTCGACGACGACCCCGAGCAGCGCGCCGAACCCGATCCCGAGCGGCACCATCACGACGTAGGGCAGCCCGGTGTCGAGCAGCGTCAGGCTGACGAACGCCGACACCATCACCAGCTCGCCCTGCCCGAAGTTGAGGCTCTTGCTGGTCGCGTAGGTCAGCTGGAAGCCGTACGCGATCAGCGCGTACACCAGCCCCATCAGCGCGCCGCTGACCGCGATCTGGACGACGACGGAGAGCGGCATCGAGTCCGACTACTTCGCGCCCCGCCTGGCGAGCCGCTGGCGGTCCGCCTCGTTGGCGAACGTCACGTGGCCGCCCTTCACGAGCCCCATCACCACCTGCTCGCGGCGGAACGCCTCGTGTGTGGTCACGTCGGCCGGGTTCCACTTCGAGTACGGCTTGGTCCAGGTGGCGATCACGCCGTCGACCGGGTCCTTCAGGTTCTCGAGCGCGTCGCGGATCGCCTTCGAGTCGGCGGTGCCGGCCTGCTTGACCGCGGCGGCGAACAGCAGCACCGCGTCGTAGCCCTGCGCCGCCGACACCGGCGACGGGATGCGGCTGGTGCCGTACGCCTTGTGGTAGGCCTCGATGAACGCCTTCGCGCGCGGCGTGACCGGCTCCTCGATGAAGGTCTGCGGCATGATCGCGCCGTCGGCGTTGGCCCCGGCGTTGTCGAGGAAGTTGGACATCGACAGCGGCCAGCCGCCGATCAGCGGCACCTTGTAGTGCAGCTTGGCCATCCCGTTGGCGATCGCCGCGAGCTCGGGGCCGATGCCCCAGATCAGCAGCGCCTGCGCGCCGAGCGCCTTGGCCTTGAGCAGCTGGGCGGTCATGTCCTTGTCGCCGATCGCCCACTTCTCGGTGGTGACCACCTCGAGCTTTCCGCCCTGCTTCTTGATCTGGTCGAGCAGGTCATCGCGGCCGGACACGCCGTAGTTGGTCGCGTCGTGGAACACCGCCACCTTGGTGAGCTTCCGCGCGATCGCCTCCTCGACGACCATCGCCGCCTGGATGCCGTCGTGGGCGGCGAACCGGAACATGAACAGGTCCTTCGGACCGTCGGGCTTCGCCCATTGCGTCATCGACGCCGAGCCGGCCGCCGGCGTGATGATGCGCGTGATGCCCTTGTCCTGGAGGTACTTGTCGCCGGCGAGCACCACGCCGGTGTTCACGCTGCCGATCACGCCCGACAGGTCGGACATCGCCGCCAGCTCCTGGCCGATCAGCGCGCCGCGGTCGTTCTTGGCCTCGTCGTCGCGCTCGATCGCCTCGATCTTCAGCTTCTTCGCGCCGACCTGGATCCCGCCGGCGGCGTTGATCTCGGCGATCGCCAGCTTGGCGCCGTCGCGGGCGGAGGTCCCCATCGGGGCCGACCCGCCGGTGAACGGGCCGGTGATGGCGATCTTGAGGGTGGATTGCGCCAGCGCCGGAGTCGAGACAGCGCAGAGCGCCATGGCAAAAAGCCACTTCATGGGGCACCTCCTGGAACGTTAGACGAGAGTTGGACGGCGGCATGTTAGTGATCTTCCTGGAAGCGTGTCAACATGCCCCGGCCCGCGCCCGGCGCGCCGTCTTGCCGGTCGACCTGCGGGAACGCCGTACACTCCAGCGTGCTCGCGGTCCGGGCGCCGCCATGCCGATCCTCTTTCACATCGCGAGCCGGACCGACTGGGACGCTGCCAGCGCTGCCGGCGTCTACCGGCCCGCCTCGCTCGACAGCGAGGGCTTCATCCACTGCTCGACCGCCGCACAGGTGGTCGGCAGCGCCGACCGCTACTTCCGCGGCCGCGGCGACCTCGTCCTGCTGTGCATCGACGAGGCTCGCGTCGCCGGGGCGCTGCGCCACGAGCCGCCGGCGGTGATCGGCGGAGCGCCGGACTCGCGGGCCAGCGAGCTGTTCCCGCACCTGCATGGTCCGCTCGCGCTCGATGCCGTGATCCGTGTCGTGCCGTTCCCGTGTCGCGCGGACGGCAGCTTCGCGCTGCCTCTCGAGGCGGGCGGCTGATATCCTCGGCGCGATGTCGCTGACTCGTGACGAGGCCTGGACCCTGCTGTGCGACTGGACGAAGGGCGACTCGCTGCGCCGCCACGCCCGGGCGGTCGAGCTGGTGATGCGCGCGGCCGCGCCGCGCTATGGCGAGCCCGGCGACGACGTCGAGGCGTGGGGCATCGCCGGCATGCTGCACGACGCGGACTACGAGGCGTGGCCCGAGGAGCATCCGCGCCGGATCGTCGCGTGGCTGCGCGAGCGCGGCGAGCCAGCGATCGCCCACGCGGTGTCGGCCCACTACACCCGCTGGGGCGTGCCCTACGACAGCCGGCTCGACCGGGCCCTGCTCGCGTGCGACGAGCCGACTGGCTTCGTGATGGCGTGCTGCCTGGTCCGCCCCGACGGGATCGCCAGCCTGGAGACGGCGTCGGTCAAGAAGCGCCTCAAGGACAAGCGGTTCGCCGCCACCGTCGACCGCGCCGAGGTCACGGCCGGCGCCGAGCTGCTCGCCGTGCCGCTCGACGACCACCTCGGGTTCGTGATCGACGCGCTGCGGCCCCACGCCGCCGAGCTCGGCCTGCTCGGCCGCGGCGCGCCGGCCTGATCGATGGCCGCATGCAGGATCCGGTAGGAAGGTCGTCGAGCACGACCGCTGCGGGGACCTCGGTGCTGGTCGTGCGCGAGCGGCCGGCTCCAGTTCGGTTCCCAGGTCTTGCCGGTTGGGCCGAGCGGTCACAGGGACTGCAGGAACGCCAGCAGGTCCGCTTGTTCCTGCGTTGTGAACCCGATCGCGAACCGCGTGTTGTAGAAGTTGATCACGTCGGTCAGCGTCGCGGCGAAGCCGTTGTGGAAATAGGGCGGCCGGGCTGCGAGCCCGCGCAGGATCGGCCCCTTGAACTTGCCGATGTCGGCCCACTTACCCGTGATCAGGGCGCGCCCCGGATCGGTCACCTGCACGGTCGCCCCGGTCGCGCGGTTCTTCAGCGTATACAGCGGCATATCCGGCGTGTGCCGCGCGGCGTCGGTGAGGCCGATGTTGAGCGGCAGGCCGACCGAGTGATCGCCCACGTTGGGCGTGTCGTGGCAGATCGTGCAGGTGCCTCGCACGATCGCCGGTGAGCCGAACGCAGGGTTGTCATTGAGCCCCGCGACGCCGGTGATCGCGATCGGCTTGGTGTTGAACACCGTCTGGCCACGCAGGATCGACTGCCGCGCCCGGTTCTTCGGGCCCGTGCCGGGGAGCGTGCTCGCCCACGCGTCGTAGAGGCGAAACACGACCGGGTCGAACGCTGCGCCGGTCCGCGGGTCTCCGAGCGGGTCGTTGATGCCGAGATAGAACGGCTGCGTGGCGAGGAAGTCCGAAGGGGCTGCCGCACCGCCGTTCGCCCCCTGCGTCGCCAGCTCCTGCGCAATGTTGTCCCGGTACTGTCCGGTGTACAGCGCCGTCTCGAAGTCGACGATCGCGCGCGCCTGCGCGGCGGTCAGCGGCGTGATCGCCTGGGCGTGGATCAGCGTGGCGGTGTTGGCTTGATCCAGCAGGTCGGCATCGATGGTGTTGCCGGCGATGGTCTCGCGGCCATCCCACATCACGGTCGCCAGGAATCCGAGGTTGGTGGTCGGCAGCGGGCGGCGAAACAGCGATAGCTGGCTCGCGCTCGCGAAGTGATACGGGTCATCGACGGCGCTGAGCGTGAACTCCGCGGTGGCGGGGATGGCCAGGCCGATGCGGATCAAGCCCTTGGTCAACAGCATGCTGAAGGCGGCCCGCCGGGCGGTGAGGGTCGAGATGTCCGCGTTGGGCGAGTTGGAGCCGTCGACCGTCGCGAACAGCGGATCGGTGCCGCGGGTCGCGGTGAAGCGCGACTGGACCGAGGACGGCGTGATCGACATGCCCTGGTCGAGCCGATGACAGCTGAAACAGCTTCTCCCGTTGCTGCCGAGCGACTGGAAGAACGGGCCGCCGAGATCGATCGCGCCGGCGGTGTCGTAGGTCGCGACCGCGCCGAGCGAGTTCGCGTATTGCTGGTCGTTCGACACCGTGTCGCTGCGCATCGCCGCGGCCTGCTCGGGAGGATCGACGCACCCGCTCGCCGCGAACAGCAGGTGCGGCGTCGCGATCGCAATCTGCGCGAAGCGGAGCGCGGTGGATCGGGGCGACTGCCGTTGGTTCACGATAGTGACCAATGATTGTCTCATCACCACGGAATACCTCATTGTCATCAGTCAAGCACTCTGACTTCTGTCATTCGGTCGTGAATTCCTCATCACTGCGAGTCAGGTGATCTGATTCTATCGTTCGGTCATCGGCACATGCGACGAGGGCGCGCGGGCAGTCGATCGCAGCCGGATCTGTACCTCGTCGTCGCCTCGCCTTCCGCCGCTGATCGAGCGCCGCGGTCGCTGTAGGGCGCACGGCAGCTCGGGTATCCGTCATGGGGAACAGCTGTGTTCGTCGTATGGCTGCACGATCGTGTGACAGAAGCCACGAAGCCGCGGCGGGTACATCGCTGGATGCATACGCGAGCTGTGGGGAAGTGGTGCCCGGCCCAGCCCATCGCGCCGAGCGGGAAGGCACGCGCCAGGCACGGGGCGGCTCCAGTCCACCTGAGCGCAGCCCGCGGGTGTTCAGACGACTCGTCGGTCGGCGCAGGCGTCTGCACGCATGTAGGATGCCGGTATGAAAGTCGTCGAGTACGACCGCTACGGGGATCCCTCGGTGCTGGTCGTGCGCGAGCGACCGGATCCGGTGGCGCGGCCGGGCCGCGTGGTGGTCCGCGTGCGCGCCGCGGCGCTGAACCCCAAGGATGTGCTGACCCGGAGCGGCAAGCTCCGGTGGTTTGCCGGCACGCGGTTCCCCAAGCGCGTCGGGTACGACTGGGCGGGGGAGATCGCCGAGCTCGGTCGCGGCGTGACGGGCCTTGCCGCTGGCGATGCAGTGTTCGGAATGATCCAGGCGTGGACGGCGGGGGCGTGCGGTGAGCTGGTCGAGGTGCTGCCGGACGAGCTGGCGCGCAAGCCGCCGGGCCTCGACTGGGAGCACGCGGCTGCGTTGCCGCTGGCGAGCCTGACCGCGCTGCAGGCACTGCGCGATCTCGGCGAGCTGGTGCCCGGCCAGCGCGTGCTGATCCACGGTGCGTCGGGCGGCGTCGGCGTGCACGCGGTCCAGATCGCCAAGGCGCTGGGCGCGCACGTGACCACGTTGACCAGCGCCGCGGCGGTGGAGCTCGTCCGCTCGCTCGGCGCCGACGAGGCGATCGATCGCGCGACCTGGCAGGCGACGCCGCCACGCACCCCGGCGGCGGCGTTCGGGTGCAGCGCGTTCGATGTCGTGTTCGACGTGTTCGGCAACCGCACGTTCGACGAGATGCGGTCGCTGCTGACGGCGCGCGGGACATTCATCTCGACGGTTCCCAGGCTCCATGTCGTGCTGTCGCGGTTCCGGACGGCGTTCACTCGCCCGCGAGCGCGGCTCGTCGTGGTGCGCTCGCGCCGTGCGGACCTGGAGCAGCTGGCGGCGCTGGTCGAGCGCGGCCGGCTCCGATCGGTGATCGATCGCGTGCTGCCGCTGGCGGACATCGCCGAGGCGCAGCGCTACCTGGCGACACGGCGCGCCCGGGGCAAGGTCGTCCTCCGCGTCACATAGCACGACGAGGCTCGAGCTCTGCGCAGCCGGCCCGGCCGGAAGCATGCCCGCACGGCGCCTGGAAGCGCGATCAGGGCGCGGCGGCCGGGCGATCCGGTGCGGCCTGCTCGGCGGTGATGAACCGCGCGATCTCGTCCTGGAGCACGCCGAGCGGCAGCGAGCCGCCGGCGAGGATGACGTCGTGGAACCGGCGAATGTCGAATCGCGGCCCGAGCTCGTGCTCGGCGCGCGCGCGCAGCGCGAGGATCGCCAGCTCGCCGACCTTGTAGGCGAGCGCCTGCCCGGGCCAGCCGATGTAGCGGTCGACCTCGGTCTCGATCTCGTGCTCGGACAGCGCGGTGTGATCGCGCAGGTAGGCCCGCGCCTGCTCGCGCGACCAGCCGAACGCGTGGATGCCGGTATCGACGACCAGCCGGCACGCCCGCCACATCTCGTAGGTCAGCCGGCCGAACCGCTCGTACGGCGTGGTGTAGATCCCCATTTCCTCGCCGAGCTTCTCGGCGTACAGGCCCCAGCCCTCGCCGGTGACGTCGAAGTAGGCATAGCGGCGAAACATCGGCAGGTCGTGCTGCTCGGCGGCGACGGCCGCCTGCAGGTGGTGGCCGGGCACCGCTTCGTGCAGCGTGAGCGCGGGCAGCACGTAGAGCGGCCGGCTCGGTAGATCATAGGTATTGACCCAGTAGGTGCCTGCGCGGCCGCTGGCCTCGCCGGCGGGGACGTAGCGGCCCCCGGTATAGAACGGTGCGATCGCGTCGGGCACCGGCTCGACGCCGTAGGTCTGGCGCGGCAGCGTCGCGAACCAGCGCGGCAGCTGGGCGTCGATCCGCTTGGCGATCCACGCCGCGCGCATCAGCAGCGCCTCGGGCGTGGTCGCGTAGAACTCGGGCGCCTTGCGGAGGTGAGCGAACATCTCGGGGAGGCTGCCGGCGAATCCGACCTCGCGCCGGATCGCCTCCATCTGCTCGGTGATGCGCGCGACCTCGCGCAGACCCAGATCGCGCACCTCCTCGGGGGACATGTCCTTCGTGAGGTGGTTGCGGATCGCGGCGCGGTACAGGGTGCGCCCGTCGGGGAGCTCGCTCGCGCCGAGCGTCTTGCGCGCGCCGGGGATGTAGGTGTCGGCGAGGAACCGCGCGACCTTCGCGTAGGCCGGGATCACCGCCTGCTCGATCGCCGCGCGGCCCTCGGCGCGCAGCCGGTCGGCCGTCGCGGCGGGGATCGTGCCCGGCAGCCTGGTGAGCGGCGCGTAGAACACGCTCCGGGTCGCATCGGTGACGTCGCCATGCACGCGCGCCGCAGCGTCGCGCCCTGCGAGGATGACCGCCGGCACCGTGAGACCCTGGGCGAGGCCCTCGCGCATGAGCGCGATGTTCTCGTCGAAGTAGCGCGGCACCTCGCGCAGCCGCGCGATGTAGCGCTCGGCGTCGACCGCGGTGCGCAGGTCGCGCGCGCGCGGCAGGTTGGCGATGCCGGCGTAGAACCCCGAGTCGCCGTTCACCGGCATGAGGTACATGCGGTGCTCGAGGTCCGAGATCCGCTCGTGGAACTGCTCGGCCAGCACCGCCGCGGTCACCCGGTCGGCGGCGGACAGCCCGTCCGGCCGCAGCGCCGCGAGCTCGGCGGCCGCCGCCCGCCAGTGCGCGAGGTGGCGCTGCTGGGTCGCGGCGTCGACGTGATCGAGCCGATCGTCGGCCTCGCGCACGCCGGCCCGGCTCGCGAGCAGCGGAAACTCCTGCATCCGCCACGCCCATTCGCGATCGACCAGGGCTTGCAGCCCGCTGACCGGCGGTCTCGACGGTGCCGGTGCCGGGCGCGCCGCGCACGCCGCGCACAGGGCGAGCAGCCACCACCACCGCGCGCCCTGTCCGTGCGTTTCGCGTCCGGCGCCGGACGGCGATGACCGACCGCGATCGCGCGGGCGCGGCCTCCGGGGCAGGGCGCGTCCCCGAGCCAGTTGGAGGCGTGAAGCTGGAATGTTGCCGGGATCGAGCATGGGGCCTCGCGCGCACTGTAGGGCCGGACGCACCCGCGGCGTGCGGCGCGCGCGGCCTTTTCGCGCCGAGTCCGCGTTCCGCCGCCTGGTCGGCAACGGCGAGAGCCACTATCGTTGGCGAATGCATCGCCTGGTCCTCGTCCTGCTGATCGCGGCGTGCAGTTCGGCGCCGGCGCCACGGCCAGCGCCACGCGCGGCAATCGAGCCCCCCGCGCAGGGCGCCGACCATCGCTACCGCGTGACCGATGCCGGGCGCCTGGTGATCGACGGCGCGGCATTCGCCGACCTCGCGCGGCGGCTTCGACCAGATCTCGAGCGCGACCTCGCGTCTGGAGCGGTGCGCGATGCCGAGGGCCTGCGGGATCGCTGGTTCCTGCTCGCGTTGCTCGACGCGCTCGACGACCGCTGGGACCGGGCGGTCGCCAGCATCGACCGCGCCGCGGCGCTCGAGACCGATCCGGCGGACCGCGCGATGACCGGGCTCACGATCCGGGTCTGGGCCGACGCGATCGCACACGGCGGCGATGCCGAGGCATTCCGCGCTGCGCTTGAGCGCAAGCTGAGCACGTTGCCGACGAACCTGGTGCGCGGCAGGCTGGCGATGCTGCGAGCGATGGGTCAGGTGTTCTCGCCGGACGTGTGCCGCAAGCTGGTCGACGACGCGATCGGTGCTCACCTCCACGACGGCACGCTGTCGCTGGACCAGGCCCAGGCGATCGCGTTCCAGCGCTACGCCGTCGTCCGCCTCGTCCCGGTCGGGGCCGTGATCGACCAGGTGCTCGGCGCGCACGGCATCGAGCCGGCGCAGTGAAGCGCCCGAACGAACGCGCCATCCTCGCGTTCCAGCTGCAACACCGGGCCTGGGGCGAGGTCGGCACCAGGAACCCTGCACCGACACGACACCGGGTGGAGCGCTTCGGCGGAGCGTTGAAGTTCTCCACGGCCCGACGCGCTCGATCGTAAAGAGTCTCCACGCCTGGCGTGTGCGCGGTCTGTCCGCGCCGGTGATTTCGAGATCTTGCCGTGCGGCATCGCCCCTGCAGATGCCCGCCTGCGCGGAGCCACCGCGCCATGTTGCTTCATCACCGAGGAGGAATTGTGAAACCATTCATCATCATCGTCGTCGCAGTGCTCGGAGCGTGTTCGGTCGTCGACGAGCGCGACGGCGCGAAGGGGTCGCCCGCCGCCACGATCGATCCGGCCCCGTCGGCCGGCGGGTCCCTCACACCAGAGCCGCCCGCCCCGATCCCGTTCACCTGCAACGGAACCTCGGGCCAGTGGCCGGGATGCCGCGGCAACGGCTGTGCGGTGTGCGCCGAGCTGGTCGGGAATGCCCCCTGCTACTTCCACAATCATCCGAGCTGCTCCCCCAACACGACCTGCATGGGCGGATACTTCACCTGTAACGCAGCCTGTCCGCAGCCGACGGCGGCCGACTTCAGCTCCAACTGCGGTCCTGTCTGCGGCGATCACGTTTGCAGTGGAGGCGAGACGTGTTCGACCTGCCCGGACGACTGCGGCTCCTGCCCTCCGCGGTGCGGCCATTGCGCCGATGGTTCGGAGTGCTGCGGCATCGACGAGTGTTCCGACAATTCGATCTGTATGTGATCGCCTGAAGGGGTGCTGGACGGGCAGACGCGCAGCGCGCCGGCGAAATGGCGCGGAAGCCTGAACTGCGCGAGGTCCGCACGCAATAGCGCGGACGGCCGTGGTCCGGACACGGGCGCGGTGCTGCATCCAGCGGCAGGCGTCGATCAATCCACATCCCAAAATATTGGTAGTCAGCGATACGTGTGCGCCAGCGCGCTGCGCGCGATCTCGAGTCACGAGGTCGCGCTTCCCAGCGGCAGAGTCTTCGCGCACGCGATGCGCGTGATACGTCGTGATCACCGCAGAGCGGATCGTTATAGTGCGTGCAGCAGCGCCTTCGACCATCGGAGGAACCACATGTCGCGATCGCTTGCAAAGACGCTCTCACTGGCACTGCTCTGCGCAATGATCCTGGCGCCGGCTGCCGCGCAATCGCAGGGGACGAGCCCGGCGGCCTACCTGACGTTCGATGAGGGCAGCGGCACGACGGCCGCCGACGCCTCGGGGAACGGCCACACGGCGACGCTGTTCGGCGCGAGCGGCTGGACCGCCGGACTGGTGGGGAGTTCTGCCCTGGCGCTGCCCGGCGGGAGCTTCGCCGAGATCCCCACGCCGGTCGTGGATACGACCCGGAGCTTCACGGTCGCCGCGTGGGTCAAGGTCAACCAGGTGGGCGGCTACCAGACGTTCGTGAGCGAGGACGGCCCGGTGCTGAGCAGCTTCTTCCTCCAGCTGCGCGGCGATACCAACCAGTTCTCGTTCACCGTCCCCTATGACTTCTTCGTGCTGGCGCAGTCGGGGTTCAGCCCGGTTCCCGGCCGGTGGTACCACCTCGCCGGGGTCTACGACGCGGCGGCGCAGTCGGCGTCGCTCTACGTCGATGGCGTGCTGGCCGACACGGTGTACAACGTCGTCGCGGGTCCGGCGACCGGCCCGACCGCCGTCGGCCGCGGCAAGTTCGCGGGCAACAAGGTCGACTTCGTCAACGGCGCGGTCGACGATGTCCGGCTGTATGCAACCGCCATGGCCGCGCCCCAGGTCCTCGACGTCGCGCGGGTCGGCAATCCAGCGCTGACCGGACCTCTGCCGGTCGCGCCGGCCGTGCTCCAGATCGACGCCGCCCACCCCGGCCATGCGGTGAGTCCGACCTTCCACGGCATGATGATCGAGGAGATCAATCATTCGCTCGACGGCGGGCTGTACGGCGAGCTGATCCAGAACCGGGTGTTCCAGGACAGCGCGACCGCGCTGGTCCACTGGTCGCTCGTCCAGGATGGCGGCGCGATCGGCGCGATGGCGCTCGACCCGACCCAGCCGGTCCCCGGCACGGCGTTGACCACCAGCCTGCGGGTCACGGCCACGGCCGATGGTCGGAGACAGCGGGTCGGGGTCGCCAACGACGGGTTCTGGGGGATTCCGGTCAAGCCCCACGCGAGCTATCGCGCCTCGTTCTTCGCGCGCGGAGATGCGGGGTTCAACGCCCGGCTGAACGTGAGCATCGAGAGCCCCGACGGCGCGACCGTGTACGCGCGCGGTGAGAGCCGCAGGCTCGACGGTCAGTGGCGGCAGTACAGCGTGCGGCTCGAGACCCGCGGCGCAGCCCCGACCGCCGGCGCCCGGTTCGTGATCTCCACCGGTGAACCCGGGACGTTCTGGCTCGATCAGGTCTCGCTGTTCCCGGCCACGTTCCGCAACCGGCCCAACGGCAACCGCGTCGATCTGATGCAGCTGATGGCGGGCCTCGAGCCGAGCTTCCTGCGCCTGCCCGGCGGCAACTTCCTCGAGGGCAACACGATCCCCGAGCGGTTTCAGTGGAAGACCACGATCGGGCCCCTGGCGACGCGCCCCGGACACCCGGGGACATGGGGCTACCGCTCGAGCGATGGCCTGGGCCTGCTCGAATACCTGGAGTGGTGCGAGGACCTGGGCATGCAGCCGGTGCTCGGGGTCTATGCCGGGTATTCGCTGGACGGCAGCCACGTGAACCCCGGCACAGACCTGCAGCCCTATGTGCAGGATGCGCTGGACGAGATCGAGTACGTGGCCGGCGCCGCGACCACGGTCTGGGGCGCGCGGCGCGCGGCGGATGGCCATCCCGATCCGTTCCCGCTCGAGTTCGTCGAGGTCGGCAACGAGGACTTCTTCGACGCGTCGGGCAGCTACGACGGGCGGTTCGCCCAGTTCTTCGACGCGATCAAGGCGGCGCATCCGGAGCTGCAGGTGATCGCCACCACCGCGGTCGCGAGCCGGAAGCCCGACGTCCTCGACGAGCACTTCTACGCCACGCCGCGGGCGTTCCAGCACATGGCGACGCGCTACGACAGCTTCGATCGCGCCGGCCCCAGGATCTTCGTCGGCGAGTACGCGTCGATCGAGGGCCGTCCCACGCCCGACCTCAACGCCGCCCTGGGCGACGCGGCGTGGCTCACCGGGCTCGAGCGTAACTCCGACCTCGTGGTCATGGTCGCGTACGCACCCTTGCTCGTCAATGTCAATCCCGGAGCGAGTCAGTGGCCGGTCAACCTCATTGGCTATGACGCGCTGCACAGCTACAGCTCACCGTCGTACTACATGCAGTCGATGTTCGCGCGCCATGCGGGCAATGTGGTGCTGCCCGCGACCTTGACCACGTCGGGCGGCTCGCAGCTGTTCCACAGCGTCACCCAGGACAGCATGTCCGGGACGATCTTCCTCAAGCTCGTCAATGCCGCGGGGTCGCCTCAGCCGGTCCACGTCAGCCTGACCGGGGTGAGAGCGGTGTCCCCGCGCGCCCAGGCCGTCGTGCTGGCGTCGGGTAACCCGAAGGACACCAACACGATGACCGATCCGACCCGGGTCGTGCCCCGGACAACGACGCTGACCGGGATCGCGCCGACATTCGATCTCGCGCTGGCGCCGTATTCGATCTCGGTGCTCGAGATCCAGCCGCGGACCGATCGCCACGATCGGTAGGGCCGTTCAGGCCTGGGGCTGTTCTCCGTCGGCATGGCCCACCTCCTGCCGCCCCGTCTCGTTGGCCTTGCCGGCTACATGTACTTCGGGAGCGGGCTCATCGAGTCCTGGCCTGGGACCGGCTGAACCAGATTGCCGCCGGAGCTGCCGTCACGATTGCCCCTGCTTGGCGGGCAGATCTTTCATGAGGCGTTCGGATTCAGTGAGCCAGTGCTCGAGCTTGTGCTTCACGATGTCACCCAGGTTCGCCCAGCCGTCGACCACGCCCTGGTTGATGATGTGCGCGAGCTCGGACAGCCGAGCCTTCAACCGGTCGCGGACCTCGGCTGTGACGAGGTGCGGATCCGCTCTGAGCGAGCCGAGCGTCGCGATCAGCTCCCCGCGGCGCTGCTGGATGCGCGACTCGAGATCGACCTCCGGGACGGCGGCCATGACTGCGAGCTCGGGCCGGGTCTTGCGCGCAGCCGGCTGCTCGATCGCCGGTGCGTCGGGCTTGGGATCGGGCGCGGGCGGGTCATCCGTCATGCGGGTCGTCATGGTCGTCGACCGTGCAAGTCGCGAGCCCTGTCGGCTGGATCCGCCTCGTACGCCGGCGTTTGCAGGCCCTCGGAACCGCACGACATCGCTGGGTTCTGTCGCCTGGCCATCGAGGCCGGCCACTCAAAATGATGTACCGGGCCATCAGTTCGACCGGCCGCCGCTGACCCGGATCACATCGAATCGCCGTGCGGGCGGCCGTTCCGCATCCGGGCCTTGCCGAGCAGCCCGTAGCTCTTCAGCTTGCGGTACAGCGTCGCAGACCCGATGTGGAGCTGCCGGGCGGTCCGGGTCTGATTGCCCTCGTTCAGCGCGAGCACCGCGATGATGTACTCCTTCTCGACCTCGTCGAGCGGACGTACGCCGCCGCCGGTGGTTGCTCTGGGAAGCGTGTGGCGGATCTCCTCGGGCAGGTCCTCGAGCTCGACCCGACTCCCGCCTGCGAGCGCGACCGCGCGCTCCATCGCGTTTTCGAGCTCGCGCACGTTACCGGGCCAGCCATAGCGCAGCAGCTGATCGGCGGCCTTGGACACCAGCCCCGCGATCTTGCGCTTCATCCGCAGCGCCGAATCGGCGAGCAGCACGCGCGCGAGTGGCAGGATGTCGTCTCTGCGCTCGCGCAGCGGCGGCACCTGGAGCTCGACGACCTTGAGCCGATAGTAGAGGTCCTGCCGGAACCCGCCCCCGGTGACGCCGTTTGCGAGATCGCGGTTGGTCGCAGCCACGACCCGCACGTCGACATGCCGGCTCCGGTTCTCGCCGACGCGCCTGATCTCACGCTCCTGGAGCGCGCGCAGCAGCTTGACCTGCATCGCCGGCGACAGCTCGCCGACCTCATCGAGCAGCAGCGTCCCGCTGTTGGCAGCCTCGAACAGGCCGGGTCGATCCTGGGTCGCGCCGGTGAACGCACCGCGCGCATGTCCGAACAGCTCGCTCTCGAGCAGGGTCTCGGTGATGGCGCCGCAGTTGACCGCAATGAAGGGTCCGGTCGCGCGTGTCGATACGTCGTGGAGCAGCCGCGCGATCCGCTCCTTGCCCGAACCGCTCTCCCCGGTGATGAGCACCGTGGAGTCGACCTTGGCCACGCGGCGCGCCAGATCGACGAGCCGCCGCATCGCGACGCTCCGGGTGATGAGGCCGAGCGGCTCCTCGACGTCGCGCACCACCTGGACCAGCGCTCGACGGTGCCGGTGGAGCCTGCGTTCGGCGGCTTGCAGGGTCCTCGTCACGCGCTGGAGCGAGACATCCAGGCACTCCTCGAGCCGGCTCGGCTCGAAGAAGTGCAGCTCCTCGGCGTGCTCGGTTCCCCATTCCTCCCGCGAGCGCGCGAACAGGTGGCAGGCGGCGTCGCCCTTGCTGGCGCAGCCATGCTCGAGCACGTACATGTGTTTACCCGCGATCCGGCTCAGATAGCCGCTCGTCAGGCCGCAGATGGTCCAGCACACCGGCGCGTCGGAGCGCCCGAAGTGAAGCAGGTGCTGTTCGGCCTCGTACGAGGCGACGATCATCGATCCGGTCCTGGACAGCGGCCCGCTGCCACCGGGCGCGACGCGAAACAGGCCCTCCAGGGCGTGAATGCGCGTGCCGGCGTTTCGCCATTCGTCGTCGCTCTCCCACGGGAACTCGACGCGCATGGCCTCGGCCATGCGCCAGCCGTGGGCGAAGCCGAACTGGGTGAGCACGGTGCGCGCGGCCGTGATGCCGAAGTTCTCGACGAGATACTTGCGCAGCAGCCCCATCGCGACGGCGTCGAGCAGCAGCGCGCGCTGACCCGCGAAGCGAATCACGCCGCCGTCGGGATCGAGCTCCAGGAGCTCCTTGTGGTCCAGCTCGTCCGCGCGCGCCATCCGACCTCCTTCAAAATGATGGACAAGATACTTCATCCTGAACGAGACGCCGGATTTTTGTCCTGTAGGTCCCTGAATTTCCCTGATGATGGTTTTGGTCCACCTGCTGCGAAAGCGTTCGACGGCGCGAGGACTGCGAGATCCTGCGGAGGGACATCGCCGACCACGAGGCGAGCGGCCT
>DATAPF010000224.1:0-8625 GCA_036265355.1 Kofleriaceae bacterium
GCTGGAGGGATATGATCTTCATCGTGGGCGCGCTGCTGCTGACCGCGCTGTCGATCGGGTCGCTGACCACGAAGGCGGCCGGGCCGGCATGGACCGTGACCGTGATCGAGAGCGGCCTCGAGATCTACGCGAACTGATCTAGCCGGCGCGCAGCCGGACCCGGCCGTTGTCGATCAGCCGATCGAGGCTATCGAGAGGTGAGCCTTCGACCACGGTGACGCCGTGGCGGATCAGGAGCTTGCGGCCCGGCTCCAGCCCGGCGCGCGCGTCTCGCACCATCAGCTCGCGGGCGCGGCGGGCGTGGCCGGAGGCCGCCGGCGGCAGGAACGCAGCGGGCGACGGCGCGAGCGCGATCACGCTGCCGGCGGCCTTGCGCAGCCGCGCGATCGCGCGGACCGCGCGGCCTTCGTCCTCGGCGAGGCCGGCGAGGTCGCTGATCAGGATCACGACGTCGGGCCGGCCGCCGCTCACCGCGCGCTCGACCGCGGCGGCGAACCCGGCGGTGCGCTTGCCGTGCTCCCACGTGGTGCGATACGGCAGCTCGATGCCGCGCAGCCGGCTCAGCTGGCGCAGCGGCGCGAGCTGGCTGTCGGGCTCGACCACCGGCTGCGCCCGGGCGCGCTTGTCCTTGGCCTTCTCGTTGCCGAGCATCATATCGATCAGCCGCCGGCACAGCCGGCCGGTCGCGGCGACGTCGTAGAGCTGGCCGTCCGGCCCGGCCTGGATCGCGCTCCATCGCGCGTCGTCGAGCGGCGGTGGGACCTTGATCCGCACGTCGATCGCCTCCTGGTGCGCGAGGTAGCGCGCGACCAGCGCGACCAGCTCGCCGGCGGTGACATCGGTGAGGTCCTCGTCGACCACCGAGCGCACGTCGAGCAGCTTGTCGACCAGCTGGAGGTAGTGGTGGTAGCCGGTGTCGGGGGCGAGCTCGACCACGGGGCGGGTGTCGAACCCGACCAGGCCGATCCGGTCGCCGTTGCCGATCGCGGCGCGGGCGAGCGCGGCGACGCTGTCGCTCGCCCAGTCCAGCGGGGTCCGGCCGACCGCGCCGCTGCGCATCCCGCCGCCGACGTCGACCATCGCGATGTGGGTCGTCACGATCTCGTTCTCGAGGTCGCGCACCATCAGCCGGCCGCGCCGCGCGGTCGCCTTCCACGCGATGAACTTGAACGGATCGCCGTGGCTGTGCTCGCGCAGCTCGCGCAGCTCGCCCGACAGCCCGCGCCGCCGCACGTGGTGCTGGCCGACCTGCTCGTGCAGCGCGCCGCCGACCGCGCGCACCGGCTGGCCGCGCACCGCGAGCGTGCGCGGGAAGACCTTCACCGCGATCGGGTTGGGGAAGAACGCCTCGATGTCGAACAGCCCGAGCGCGTCGCCGAACGTCAGCGCGGCGCCGTGCAGCACCTGGTAGCCGGCGGCGAGCGGCTTGATCATCGTGGTGACCTCGACCTGCTGGCCGCGCTTGACCGTCGCGCTCGGCCGGTCGTCGATCGAGAGCGGCGACGCCGCGAGGATCTGGGACGACAGGATCCGCAGCTTGCGGCTGCCGTGGTTGCGGAACGCGAGGTGGAGCTGGAACGGCCGGTCGGCGGCGAGCGCGCCGCCGGCCTGATCGCCGGGTGGCACCCACCACGACAGCTCGATCTTCTTGCGGCGGAGCAGGATCGCGGTCGGGTAGAACCCGAGGTACAGCGCGCACAGCAGCGTGACGATCACACCGGCGAGCCCGACCAGCGGCGGCGCGCCGTGCAGCGCTCCGACCGCGAGGAACAGCAGCGCGGTGCCGAGCACGAGCTTGCCGCGGGTCGCCAGGCGGGGGATCATCGGCCGATCACCGCATGCCACCCTTGGGCATCTTGTAGCCGACCTTGTCGATCGCCTCGGTGATCACCGCGGTGCCGGTCGCGCCCTCGAGCTCGGCCTCCGGCGACATCAGGATCCGGTGGCCGAGCACGAGCGGCGCGAGGTGGCGCACGTCGTCGGGCAGCGCGTAGTCGCGGCCGCGCAGCAGCGCGAGGCCCTTGGACGCGTGGACCAGCGCGAGCCCGGCGCGCGGCGACGCGCCGAGGTAGATCTTGGCGTGCGACCGGGTGAACGCGACCAGGCCGAGCACGTAGTCGAGCAGCTCCTCGGCGACGAACACCTCGCGCGCGAGCGCCTGCATGTCGAGCACGTCGGTCGGGCCGACCACGGTGCGGACCGGCGGCGGCGGCCGGTCGTAGGTGGCGAGCATGCGCTTCTCGTCCTGCGGCGACGGGTAGCCCATCCTGAGCTTGATCAGGAAGCGGTCGACCTGGGCCTCGGGCAACGGGTAGGTGCCCTCCTGCTCGATCGGGTTCTGGGTCGCGAGCACGATGAACGGCTCGGCGAGCGAGCGGGTCTCGCCCTCGATCGTGACCTGTTGCTCCTGCATCGCCTCGAGCAGCGCCGACTGGGTCTTGGCCGGGGCGCGGTTGATCTCGTCGCCGAGCAGCACGTTGGTGAACACCGGCCCCTCGCGCAGCACGAACGTGTTGGTGCGCATGTCGAGGATGTAGGTGCCGGTGATGTCCGACGGCAACAGGTCCGGCGTGAACTGGATCCGCCGGAAGTGGCAGCCCAGCGTCCCGGAGAACGCCTTGACCAGCGTGGTCTTGGCGACCCCGGGGTAGCCCTCGATCAGAACGTGGCCGCGCGCCATCAGCGCGACCAGCAGGGCCTCGGTGATCATCGGATTGCCGATGAACGCCCGACCGACCTCGTCGGTGATCGCGCGAGCGACCTGGTTGACGCGGGAGACCCGATCGGGCGTGAGGGCGGGGACTGGCATCGGCATCGCTAGGCTTCCGGATCCGGGAGCTGCGCGCCGAGAGTACGACACAGCTCGGCCACGTCCCGGTACAGGGTGTCGAAATCGCGCCGCGGCAAGTGCGCGGCGCTCCACGGTGCGGCGGCCTGGCCGCGGCTGGGCAGCGCGCGCAGCCGGCGGTAGACCCGGGCGAGCGCCGCGCCGGCGGCCGGACCGCGGGCGCGCGACAGCTCGGCGACCAGCTGGGCCTCGGGCACGGTGTAGAGCGGCTCGGGACGGCCGACCGCGTCGGCGAGCAGCCGCTGCAGCTCGTCGCGCAGCACGCACGCCAGCACCAGCCCGCCGCCGCCCTGCTCGGCGTGGGCGATCACGGCGTGGGGCTCATCGCGCCGGCTCGGCCGGCCGAACCGCAGCCAGGCGCCGTCGATCCGCGGGCCGCGCCGGACCGGCAGCGCGAACAGCGCGAGCAGCAGCAGCGCCGACGCCAGCCCGACCGCGAGCGCCTTCATCGCCCCCGGGGTGAGCAGCCATGCGCGGCGCTCCGACAACCAGAAGTTGAGATCGGCGACCGTCCGCCCGACCTCGCCGGCGCGCGCGTCGTCGATGTAGGGCCGCGGGTCGCCGTACATCGGCACGTCGCCGCGCAGCAGCACGACGTGGCGGGCGCGGCCGCCGCGGTCGAGGTAGCGCAACAGGTTGGTCGCGAGCTGGATGTTGCCGCGGAACATCAGCATCCGGTTGATGAAGATGCTCGGATCACTGATCGCGACGAACCGGCCGGTGCCGCGCTCGCCGGCGACCACGACCGCGCCCTCGTCGAACGCGACCACCACGGTCGCGCCCTCGACCCGGGTCAGCGCCGCCGGGTGGTTGGTGACGACCTCGCCGACGTCGGCGGCGAGCGGGTGGCCGCCGCGCGCGGTGGCGATCGGCGCCCACGGCCGGCCGTCGTAGTACTTGCTGGTGCGCGGGGTGTCGACCTCGGCGCGCAACAGCCCGAGCCCTTGCATCGCCTCCTTGCCGTCGCCGAAGTCGTCGGCGATCACGACGTTGCCGCCGGCCTGGACGAATGCGCCGAGCCGGCCGGGGTCGACCCGCTGGACCGGGTAGATCAGCACGAGGATGTCCTCGGACGACAGGTCGCCCCACTCCAGCGAGCTGACCGGCGTCACCGAGAACCCCATCCCCTCGGCGAGCCCGACGAAGCTCGCCATGCCGTTCCACGCGGTCGAGCGCGGATCGTAGTCGCCGCCCTCGGCGTCGGCCGCGCGCGCCGGGCCTGCCCCGGCGAGCCAGGCGATCGCCACGGCCGCCAGCCCGTGGGCCCTCATAGCATCTCCCGGTGCAGCTCGCGCGCGGCCCGGCGCAGGCTGCGCAGCGCGTGGCCGAGCGGCGCCGGCTCCCACACCGCGAGCAGCGCGTAGTAGCCGCCGTCGACCGCGTGGACCACGACGTCGAGCACCGCGTGCTGGGCGATGAAGTACTCGGGCCCGCCGAAGTGCCAGGTGCCGAGCGCGCGATGGAGCTGTGACAGCACGACCCCGTAATGCGCGGTCAGCAGCGCCCAGTCGTCGGGGTCGCGGGTGGTGAAGCCGTCGATCATCTCGCCCTGATCGTCGGCGAACGCGCCGCCGATCGCGCCGGGCGTCGCCTCGACCGCGCGCCGCAGGATCGCGCCGAACGGGGTGCTGCCGAGCACCGTGCTCGGCGGCGTCGGTGGGCTGCGCCCGATCGGGAGGCCGAGGCCGAGCTCGATCATGACCCGCCTTCCGCGTCGAGCCGGGTCAGCTCGCCCTGCTCGATCTGGATCGCGATGCCGCGCTGCCGGGCGAGCTGGCTGACCCAGCGCTGGAACTGCCGGCGCCGCAGCTCGGGGAACAGCTCGGCCGCGACCTCGGCGCGCGATCGCTCGCGCGCCGGCGAGCCTCCGGTCCACACCACGACGTCCCAGCCCCACGGCGTGCGAACCGCCTGCGACGCCCGCCCGATCGCGGGGATCGCGAACAGCGCCGTCCCGTAGGCGGCGTCCAGCTGGTCGCGCGGCGCCGGCCGGAAGTCGCGGGCGTCGAGCTCTGCGCCGCTGCCCTGCGCGATCCGCCGGGCCGCGTCGGCCAGGTGCACGCCGAACATCCCGGTCTGATCGGCGAGCGCGGCGGCGAGCCGGTCGGCGAGCGCGTGGGCCTGGGTCTCGACCGCCTCCGGGGCGCCCTTGGGCACGACGAACCGCGCGTAGCTCGAGTCGCGGAGCTCCGGGATCCGCAGCAGCCACGGCCGCGCGTTCAGCACGGCGTCGATCTGCGGCGCGAGGTCCGCGGGGCGCCGGTAGCGCTGCTCGAACTCGGCCTCGACCACCCGGTTGACCTCCGCGCTGCGCGCCGCCTGAACGACCTCGGGCGCCGCGGCGAGCCCGCGCGCCTCGGCGGCCTGGGCGAGCAGCTCGAACGCGATGCACTGGTCGAGCGCCGCGGCGCGCCGCTCGCGGTCGCCGCCGGCCGCGATCGCCTGGGCCTGCGTGGCGACGCACGACGCCCACACGGTCCGGCCGTTGACCCGCGCGACCGGCGCGTCGTCGGTGGTCAGCGGCGGCGTCGCGATCGCGCCCGGCGCCGCGGCCACGGAGCCGGCGCCGGAGCCCGACGATCCACAGCCCCCGGCCGCGCCCGCGATCCCGGCGGCGGTGGCCAGGGCGGCGAGCGCGCAGCGGAGCGCCGGAGCGCAGACGAGCTCGCGGGCGAGTGCGCGGGCGGGCAGCATCGGCATGCGGGTCAGTCGCGCTGGACCAGCGCGAGCCGGGCCATCTCCTTGCCCACCGAGATCACCGCGACGCCGATCACCATGACCAGCACCGCCGCCACGTAGTCGCGCCGCGCCAGGTAGTCGAGCGTCTCCTTGAAGAAGAACAGGCTGCCGCCGATCAGCGCGACCGCCAGGATCTCGAAGAAGTAGCGTCGCATCGTCATCCCTTCAGGTGGCGCAGGAGGATCAGCGTCGCCATCGCGGCGAGCGCGAGCGCGACCGAGGCGTAGAACCGCGGCCGCGGCTTGCCGGTCTTGGCGTCGGCGCGCGCCTGGCCGAGCTTGGCGACCAGATCGCGGTCGCCGGTGCGGTGCGGGCGGAGCACGCCGAGGAACGCATAGTGGAAGATCACCAGCCACAGCACGATCGCGCCGGCGGTCAGCGCGGTGGTCATCAGCGCGACCCGCCCGGGGTACATCTCGCCGAGGAAGTCCTCGACGCCGCTGTCGAAGTTGACCCAGGCGATCAGCACCGTGGGGATCACCAGCGACATCGCGGTCAGCATCCAGTACACCCGCTCGCGGCGCTGCCAGCGCTCGGCCGGCCCGAGCTGCGCCGAGCTCAGCCCGCGGATCGAGCGCGGCGCCGGCGGCTCGTGCCAGGTCGTGAAGTACGACACGCCGAACAGGTAGGCGATCACGCCGAGCGCGACCAGCGTGAACCGGATCGGGCCGTAGACGTACGACGACGCCATCTGGGGCTGGAGCGCGACCGGCACCAGCACGGCCGCCGGGAACAGCCCGAGCAGCACGGCCTCGGAGCGCCGGGCCAGCCCGAGCAGCAGCACGATGAACGGCAGCGCGGCCGCCGCGATCCGGGGCGCGCCGTGCAGCGCGCCGATGAAGATCGCCGGCAGGATGACGATCGAGATCCACACGTTGGTGCCGAGCGCGAAGGCCACCACGTCGGCGAACGTCTTCCACCGCCTGTCTGTGGTCAGCTCGGCCACCCGCCTCGACTGTACAACGTGACCGCGGTGGATGCATTCCCAGCTGGCTCGCCGGTCCGTCGATCGCGCCGCGAATTCGTGCATGATGACCGGCATGGCGCCGTCGATCGAGAGGGGGCTTTCCCGTAACCCCCCTCGGGGGATGGGCCGGCAGAGCCGGCCCATTCACCCCTCCGCGCGCCGCGCCGCGCGGCCCTGATCGCGAGACGCGGTGGGATCTCGTGTCTTGGTCAGAAGGTCCCCATACGGCCAAATTCGTGCAAGATCGTCGGCGTGTCCCGAAGTTCGTGGATGATACCGACATGAAGCAGGTCGTGGTCACGATCGACGGGCCCGCGGGCGCCGGCAAGAGCACGGTCGCCAAGCTGCTCGCGCGCCGGCTGGGCTACCGCCTGCTCGACAGCGGCGCGATCTATCGTGCGGTCGCGCTCACCACGCGCGAGCGCGGCATCGCGTGGAGCGACGCGGCGGCCTGCGCCGGGGTCGCCCGCACGCTCGACATCCGGTTCGACTTCGTCGGCGAAAGGAACTACGTCTACCTCGCCGGCGCCGACGTGACCGCGGCGATCCGGACGCCGGACATCTCGCGGGGCGCCTCGCAGGTCTCGGCACACCCCCCGGTCCGCGCCGCGCTGCTCGAGCTCCAGCGCCGGCTCGGCGCGGGGGGCGGTGTGGTCGTCGAGGGCCGTGACACCGGGACCGTCGTGTTCCCCGCGGCGGAGGCAAAGTTCTTTCTCACGGCGAGCGAGGCCGAGCGGGCCCGGCGGCGAGTCGCGGAGTTAGCCGCGGCCGGAACCACCGTGGACTACGCCGACACCCTACGAGAAATCCAGGAGCGCGACCGACGCGATGCCGGCCGGGACACCGCGCCGATGGTCGCCGCTCCGGACGCCGTGCTCGTCGACAGCTCGACACAAGCTATCGAAGACGTTGTGGATTCGCTGGTTCGCCGGGTGGAGACGGTGCGCCGTGCCAGGCCCCCGTGAGCCGCTGATGTGGCACCGCAGCGCGTGCGCCCCCCGAGCCAGCAGTGGATCTCATCGCGATGGTTGACAAAACGGGTAGCGGAAGGTACCAACTCGCCCCTGCACCCAGGTGCTGCCATGGCAGCAATCCAAGCCTGGGGGGCTCAGGAGATCTGCTTGAATAACGTCACCCCAGAAAACGCGGGCGAAGAGGACTTCGCGGCTCTGCTCGCCGAAAGCTTCGGCCAGGACAGTGTCAAGGAGGGCGAGATCCTCCGCGGCACGGTGATCGCCGTCGGCAAGGACTACGCGATCGTCGATGTCGGCTACAAGAGCGAGGGCCAGGTGCCGCTGGAGGAGTTCCGTCAGGCCGACGGGACCATCGGCGTGCAGCCGGGCGACGTCGTCGACGTGCTGCTGGAGTCGCGCGAGAACGACGCCGGCATGTGCGTGCTGTCGAAGGAGAAGGCCGATCGCTTCAAGGTCTGGGACGAGATCAGCGCCGCGTGCGAGCGCGACGAGCTGATCGAAGGCGTCATCACCGCGCGGGTCAAGGGCGGCCTGTCGGTCACGATCCGCGGCGGCGTCAAGGCATTCCTGCCCGGATCGCAGGTCGACCTCCGGCCGGTCCGCAACCTCGACGCGTTCCTCAACCAGAGCTTCAAGTTCAAGGTCATCAAGTTCAACAAGAAGCGCGGCAACATCGTGCTGTCGCGCCGCGTGCTGCTGGAGAAGGAGCGCGCCGCGCTCAAGGAGTCGACGCTCGAGCGCCTCAAGGAGGGCCAGATCGTCGAGGGCATCGTCAAGAACCTCACCGAGTACGGCGCGTTCATCGACCTCGGCGGCATCGACGGCCTGCTCCACATCACCGACATGAGCTGGGGTCGGGTCAACCACCCGAGCGAGCTGTTCCAGGTCGGCGATCACGTCCGCGTCAAGGTCCTCAAGTTCAACGCCGACACCGAGCGCGTCAGCCTCGGCCTCACGCAGATCACCGAGGATCCGTGGAGCCGCGCCGCCGAGAAGTACGTCCCGGGCACGGTCGTCCGCGGCAAGGTGGTCTCGCTCAAGGACTACGGCGCGTTCATCGAGCTCGAGGAGGGCATCGAGGGACTGGTCCACATCTC
>DATAPF010000225.1:0-43182 GCA_036265355.1 Kofleriaceae bacterium
CTTCGGCGACTCGCTGATCGAGTAGATCGTCGTGTGCATCTCGGCCGACGAGTTGTCGACCGTGACGCCGCCCGACTCCTCCTGCTTCTGCTTGTCCGGATCGTTGGTCGTCAGATCGGGCGACACCCGCTCCCAGGTGTCGCCGCGGTCGCGCGAGCGGAACAGGAACTGCGCGCCGATGTAGATCGTGCCCTTCTGGGTCGGGCTGGCGTGGATCGGCGTGTTCCAGTTGAACCGCAGCTTCTCCTTGTAGAGCGGTCGCGGCTGGATATCGCGCGACACCAGGGTCTTGCGGTTGACCCGGCCGATGTTGCCGCCCTGCGCTTCGGCGTAGACCGCGTCCGGATCGGTCGGATCGGGGATCGTCCAGAACCCGTCGCCGCCGAACAGGTTCTCCCAGCGCGAGTTGGTGACACCGCCGGGGTACGACGAGTCGCCGACCCAGGAGCTGTTGTCCTGCAGGCCGCCGTAGACCTGGTACGGATCGCGATTGTCGACGCTGACGTGATAGAACTGCGAGATCGGCAGGTTCTGACCCTTCCACCACCGGTTGCCGCCGTCATACGACAGCCACAGCCCGCCGTCGTCGCCGCCGATGATGTGCTTGGGGTTGGTCGGCTCGATCCACAGATCGTGCCAGTCGCCGTGCGAGCCGCCGCCGGCGTCGGCGAAGCTCTTGCCGCCGTCGTCGCTCACCGCGAGCCGGAGGTCGGGCTTGAACAGCCGGTCGGGGTTGGTCGGATCGACGATCAGGCGCGCGAAGTAGAACGGCCGCCACACCATCATCTGGCTGGTATCGCGCTGCTCCCAGGTCGCGCCGCCGTCGGCCGAGCGGAACAGCGCCGATGCCCTGGACTCGATCAGCGCGTAGACGATCCGGGGATCCGACGGCGCGAACACGGTCTCGACCCGGCCCCACGGCATCGCCGGCAGGCCCTTCGCGGTCGCGAGCGACGCCCAGGTCTTGCCGCCGTCGGTCGAGCGGAACATCCCGCTGCCGCTCGGCGCGCTGGGGCCATCGCCGCCCGAGCGGAACGTCCAGCCCTTGCGGCGGAAGTCCCACAGCCCGGCGATCAGCACCTCGGGGTTCCTGGGGTCCATTGCCACGCTGGAGCAGCCGGTCGACGAGTTGGGCCCCTTGAGCACCTGCGTCCAGGTCTTGCCGCCGTCGGTGGTCTTGTACAGCCCGCGATCGTTCGAGTCGCTCCACAGCTTGCCCGGCACGCAGGCGTAGACCACCTGGCTCGCCGTCGGGTGGACGACGATCCGGACGATCCGCTCGGACTGGGGCAGCCCCATGTGCGTCCAGGTCTCGCCGCCGTCGGTCGACTTGTAGATCCCGTTGCCGATCGACACCGAGTTGCGGGTCCACGCCTCGCCGGTGCCCACCCACACGGTCTGGGGGTTGCTCGGGTCGATCGTGATCGCGCCGATCGACTGCACCGGCTGCTTGTCGAACACCGGATTGAACGTCGTGCCGCCGTCCTGCGACTTCCACACGCCGCCCGACGCGGCACCGACGTACAGCAGGGTCTTGCCGCCGACCACCCGTCCGGCGACCGCCGCGATCCGGCCGCTCATCGTCGCCGAGCCGATGTTGCGCGCGCCGAGCCCCGAGACCACGCCGCCGTCGAGCATCGCCTTCTCGGCCGGCGCGGGCGGTGCGACCGCGGCGGAGATCGCCCGGGGCTCGCCGGGCGCGGCGCTGATCACCGCCGCGATCGGGGTCTTCGGCGCCGGCAGCTTGAACCACGCGTCGTCGGCGGCGACGTTGGCCTCCGCGCGCTCGATCGTGAAATGGGCGTTGCGCGGGCCGCCCTTGGCGCCGGACTCGCGCGCGAACGGGATCCACACCCCGTTGACCTGCTCGTAGCCGCCGAGATCGGTCTCGCTGATCTGCTCGGCGCCGCGGGCCTTGTGCACCGTCGTGATCCGGATCTCGAGGTAGGAATCCGGATCGAGGTAGACGTACTGCAGATCGCCGTCCTTGCGGGTCACGCGCAGCTTGATCGCCGGCGTGCCGTCGACATCCTCGCTCCCCAGGTACTCGACGCGGTGGCCCTTGTCGCGCCATCCGACCAGCGGACCCTCGAGCTCGGCCTGCTGGGCGAGCGATCGCGCGTCGTCCTCCGACGCCTTCTCCGGCTCGCGCCGGCCCTGGAACGGCGAGATGCTCCAGCCCTCGCGGCCGTCGAACGCCTGGATCTGGGTCAGGCCCTGCAGCGTGAGCTCGGTGCGCACCTCATCGGCGCCGCGCGCGCCGCGCTTCCGGATCTGGCCCCAGGCGGCCTCCACGCTGAAGTTGCCACCGCCGAACACGACGCGGCCGGTCAGCCGCAGCGTCTTGATCTCCCGGAGCTTGGCCTCGCCACCGCGCGCGGTGAGGTTCCTGGCGAGGATGTCTTCCAGCGTTGCCGCTCGGGTGGGATGCGCCAGCGACATCACCACGGCGGCGGCCATGATCGCGATCGAGTTCCGCATGGCCACGGAGTATCGCGCACACCTCCAGGGAGATGAATAGCAAGTAGTCACGCCACGTTATGTGTCGCAGTTTGTCTCAGTACGTCGGGGGTGCGACAGCGCATGCCGCCGACCGGACGCGGCCGGACCGGTCGCCGAGGAACGGTCTGTGCATCCGAGGTTCGATCTGCTCCTCATGTGGAAGATCCTGGCGATCTCGCTGCGCCGGCGCCGCCGTGGTTTTTCGTTGGATGGCCGAATCTATCGGAATCTTTTTCAGCTTGGGTTTCAGCCGGCTACGCCGCGGACCCGCCCCTCGAAGCGGATTGCGCCCGGCGTGAAAACTCCGTCAAATAGGGGTATGGCCACCGTGCTGAGGGTGCGGTGATGGAGGTGCGCGGCAGCATCACCGATCGCCCCTGGGGCTTGACCCTGGGTGCGATCGCACTGCGCCGCCATACCGGCCAGCTCACCATCGACAGCGATGGCAAGCGCTACTGCATCGCGTTCGAGGACGGCGCGGTGGTCGCCGCGACCTCGCCACAGGCGGCCGACGCGATCGCCCGGATCGCGCTGACCAACCACTTCATCACCTCGACCCAGGTGGCCGACATCACCCGACGCCTCGCGATGTCCTCGGATCGCGACGAGGTCGAGGTGCTCGCCGAGGCGATCCGGTTCACCCCCGACCAGTCCCTCAAGCTCCGCCACCGGCTGGTCGCGCAGCGGGCCGCGCGCACGTTCTCGCTCGAGCGCGGCGAGTTCGTGCTCGACGACCGGATCGCGCTCCCGACGTACCCCGGCGTCGCCGTGGATCACCGCCACGTGATCTATCTCGGGGCGCGGACCAACCTCGCCGAGCAGCGGCTGATCGACGATCTGCGCCAGCTCGGCGCGTACTTCGTGCTCAAGCCCGAGGTGATCGACGAGCTGCCGCGCTACGGCTTCGAGCCCGCGGCGCACACGGTGCTGGAGGCGCTCAGGCTCGGGACCAGCCTGCCCGAGCTCGAGGCGTCGCATCGCGAGGTCGATCCGCGGTTCGCGCAGGCGATCATCTATGCGCTGGTGTCGTGCACCGCGTGCGTGATCCCGCCGCGCACCGGCCAGCCGGCGGCGCCCCCCGCCCCGCCCCGCGTGATCCCGACGCACGACGCGACCCCGCGGCTCGCCCGCCGGAGCATCCACCCGGCGCCCCCGGGCCTCGGCGAGCGCGAGTCGCGGCCGACCCCCATGCGCGAGGCGCCAGCGCCCACCGGCGAGCGGCCGGCGGTCCCCACATCGCCGCCCGCGGCTACTACCGGGGCTCGCCCGACGACGCGGCCACCGTCCGGCGCCCGGACCGCCAGCGCGACGCTCACCGCGCGGACCGCCAGCGGATCGCCGACCACGTACTCCAGCTCCGCGGCGCACGACGCCGGCACCAACACACCGGCGGCGCTGCGACCGCGGACCGCGTCCGACACGCCGTCTCCGGCATCGGCATCGGCCTCGCCCTCGGCCTCGTCCTCGGCCTCATTCGCCGCCGCGCGCACCTCGTCCACGGCCCCGCCCCCGGTCCGGACCGAGACCGACGAGGGCGCGCGGTTCTCCGACGTGCCCACGCCGTCACCGCTGCCCGGCGCGGCCAAGCGGCCCGGCACCGCGGTGTTCGGCGATCCGCAGCCGGCCCGCGCCGCGACCGCCAGCTCGCCGCCGACCCGCCCCGCGCTGTCGCGGGTCCCGACGCCGAACGACTCCGAGCTGCGCGGATTCGGCGAGCAGCGCACGCCGTCGGGCTTCCCCGAGCAGAAGACGCCCGGGTTCCCCGAGCAGAAGACGCCCGGGTTCGGCGAGCAGCGCACGCCGTCGGGGCAGCGCGCGCCGACCGATCCATCGCGGTCGCGCACCCCGACCGGCAGCCCGCTGCCATCCCGGGTCACCACCGACAACGCCGCCGCCGCCGAAGAGGCGTTCAAGCGCGGCGAGCTCGCGATGAAGCGCGACCAGCCCGGCGAGGCGATCCTCGAGTTCAAGACCGCCTGCGATCTCAACCCCAACGAGGTCGACTACGCCGCGATGCTCGCGTGGGCCAAGTTCTGCGCGGCCGGCGACAAGACCGCGATCGGCGCCGACACCCGCAAGGCGCTCGAGCGCGCGATGTACAAGTCGGACCGGCCCGAGCGCGCGCGGTTCTACCTCGGCCGCGTCGAGCGCATGCTCGGCCGCGACAAGGAAGCGCTCCGGCACTTCCAGGAGGTCCTCGACCTCAAGCCGAACCACGCCGATGCGGCGAGCGAGGTCCGCGCGATCGAGTCCCGCCTGCAGTCCTCCGGCAAGACCGGTCTTTTCGGCCGCAAGCGGTAGCGATCCGGACGGTTAGCGGTGCGACCGCATCGGCCCCGGGGGCGCGGCCGGGGAGCCGAGAGATCGTCCGCGGGGGCAGCGCGTTTGCAACCGGACATGTCCACCTTGTCCCGTCTCCTGCTCGGTGCCGCCCTGGCATCGGCGAGCTGTGCGATCGGCGGCGGCTCGACCCCGCTGACCACCCACGACGCCCCGATCGCTCCGAGCTCCACCGATCTGATGTTCGCCTCGCTCCGGCCGACCGCGCTGTCGCCGAGCGACGCCACCCGGATGCTCGACGCGGCGATCGCATCGCACTTCCAGCGCCACGCCACCCGCCGCGGCTACGTCATGACCGACAAGCCGCTGTACCAGCCCGGCGAGACGATCTGGTTCCGCGTCGACCTGCGCGCCACCGGCACGCTGATCGGCGCGCCGCCGACCGGGCTGACCGTGCAGCTGGTGTCGCCGCGCGGCGCGATCGCGCTCCAGCAGCGGATCCAGGCGATCGCCGGCGTCGCGCAGAGCGACTTCGCGCTCGATCCCGGCCTCGACGGCGGCGAGTACACGATCCGGCTCGCCGCCGACGACGGCACCAGCGACGAGAAGAAGCTGATCGTCAACACCTACGAGGCGCCGCGGCTGCAGAAGACGCTGGAGTTCGTGCGCAAGGCCTACGGCGCAGGCGATGCAGTCGCCGCCGCGATCGAGGTGAGGCGCGCCACCGGCGAGCCGTTCGCCCGCCGGCCGCTGACCGCGGTGGTCACGGTCGACGACGCCGAGATCGCGCGGCTCGCGATCTCGACCGACGGCGACGGCAAGGCGACCGCCCGGTTCACGCTGCCGCCGGCGATCGCGCGCGGCGACGGCCTGCTCACGATCCTCGCCGACGACGGCGGCGTCACCGAGTCGATCCAGAAGCGGATCCCGATCCTCATCTCGGCGCTGCAGCTCCAGATGTTCCCCGAGGGCGGCGACCTCGTCGACGGCCTGCCCGGCCGGGTCTACTTCCTCGCCAGGAACCCGCTCGGCAAGCCCGCCGACGTCGAGGGCCGGGTCGTCGACGACCGCGGCCAGGTCGCCGGCGAGCTGCGCTCGATCCACGACGGCATGGGCCGGTTCGATCTCCAGCCCGCCACCGATCGCAGCTACCACGTCGAGATCACCCGGCCCGCCGGGATCGCCCAGAAGTTCGACCTCCCGGCGGCCCGACCGGGCGGCTGCGTGCTGCGCAGCGTGCCCGCGGTCTCGCCCGCCGCGCTCCGCGTCGCCGCGACCTGCACCACGGCGCGCTCGCTGATCGTCGAGGCCGTGCTGCGCGAGACCCGGCTCGCGGCCGGCGCCGTCGAGGTCACCGCCGGAACCCCGGCGCTGCTCGAGCTGCCGGTCGATCCGACCGCGCAGGGCGCCGTGCGGGTCACGCTGTTCTCGGCCCGGCAGGAGCCGCTCGCCGAGCGCCTCGTCTACCACGGCCGCGGCCAGGACCTGACCATCACCCTGGCGGCCGATCGCAAGACCTACTCGCCGCGCGATCCGGTGAAGCTGCGGCTGCACGCCACCGACCCCACCGGCAAGCCGGTCAAGGCCAGCCTCGGCGTCGCCGTCGTCGACGACACCGTGCTGACGTTCGCCGACGACAAGTCGGCCGGCATCCTCGCCCACCTCTACCTCGAGCCCGAGCTCGGGGCGACCGCGGCCGATCCCATCGAGGAGCCCAACTTCTACTTCTCCGACAAGCCCGAGGCGCCGGCCGCGATGGACGCGCTGCTCGCCACCCGCGGCTATCGCCGGTTCGACTGGCAGCCCGTGCTGGCGCCGCCGCCGCCCCCGCCGCCGATGACGATGCCCGCCGCGGCGCCGGCCATGGAGGGCGCCGCCATGGGCGCGCCCCCCGAGGCGCCGGCCCGGCCCGAGCCGATGCCGGTGCAGAACAAAGCCGCGATCCGCGCCGTGGCGGTCAAGGCCAAGAAGCCGGCCGCCGGGCCGCGCGGCGGCGACCTCGGCGCCCGCCACAAGCAGATCCTCGACGAGGACGACGACAAGCCCGCCCGGAAGCACCGGATCGCCCGCGACGAGGAGAAGCGGGACCTGCGGCAACCGGCCGCCAAGGACGAGCGGCGTCGCGCGCCGGGCGGCCGGGCGTTCGGCCGCCGCGCTGCCGCCGACCGCGACGACGAAGACCCGAACGAGGTCGAGGCGCAGGCAGTGGCGTGGGCGCCGGTCCGCGTGTTCCCGGTCCCGCCGTACACCCAGCCCTACGACGGCCCGCGCACCGACTTCCGCGAGACCATCTACTGGAACGGCAACGTCCAGACCAGCGCCGATGGCAACGCCGAGGTCGCGTTCGTCGCGTCCGACGCGATCACCTCGTTCCGCGCGACCGCCGAGGGCGTGTCGGCCGGCGGCCTCGCCGGGCGCGGCACCCTGACCTTCCAGTCCAAGATGCCGATGACGCTCGACGCCCACCTGCCGCTCGAGGTCACCTCGGGCGACGAGATCCGGCTGCCGGTCACCCTCGCCAACGAGACCGATCGCGCGCTCGACGCGATGCTCGACGCCCGGTTCGGCGCCGCGTTCCAGCTGACCACCAGCCCGCCCGGCGCGATCCACCTCGCGGCCGGCCAGAAGCAGACCGTGGTGTTCCCGCTCCGCGTCGTCGCGACCGACGGCGCGGGAGACGTCGACCTGGCGCTCACCACCGCCGGCCTCCAGGATCAGCTCCACAAGCAGATCCGCGTCGTGCCGCTCGGCTTCCCGTTCGAGGTCGCGGCCTCGGGCACCGCGAAGTCCGGCGCCCCCGCCCGCCACGACTTCGACCTCGCCGGCGCGCTGCCCGGCTCGATCCGCGCCACCGTCACCATGTACCCGTCGCCGCTCGCCGCGATGACCAAGGGCATGGAGGGCATGATCCGCGAGCCCGGCGGCTGCTTCGAGCAGACCTCGTCGACCAACTACCCCAACATCATGATCCTCGGCTACCTCGGCGCCAACGACGCCACCGACCCCGCCCTGCTCGCGAAGACCCAGGGCACCCTCGATCGCGGCTACAAGCTCTTGACCGGCTACGAGACCAAGCAGAAGGGCTACGAGTGGTTCGGCCAGACCCCGGGCCACGAGGCGCTCACCGCGTACGGCCTCATGGAGTTCGCCGACATGGCCAAGGTCTACGACGTCGACCGCCAGATGGTCGAGCGCACGGCAGACTGGCTGATGACCCGCCGCGATCACAAGGGCGGCTTTCTGCGCAGCAGCGAGGCGCTCGACTCGTTCGGCCGCGCCGGCGAGGCGACGACCAGCGCGTACATCGTGTGGGCGCTCGCCGAGGCCCACCGCACGGCAGGCCTCGACCCCGAGCTCGCCGCCCAGCGCACGCTCGGCGCCGACACCCGCGATCCGTACCTGCTCGCGCTCGCGACCAACACGAACCTGCTTGCCGCCCCGCACGCCGGCGAGACCGCCGCCATGGTCCACCGCCTCGTCGCGATGCAGGCCAAGGACGGCAGCTTCCCGGGCGCCACGCAGTCGATCACGATGTCGGGCGGCGAGTCGCTCACCGTCGAGACCACCGCGCTCGCCACCCTCGCCCTGATCAAGGCGTCGCCGGCCAGCGAGTACGAGCCGCAGATCCGCGCCGCCGTCGACTGGCTCAACGCGCGCCGCGGCGGCTACGGCCAGTGGAGCAACACCCAGGCCACCGTGCTCGGCCTCAAGGCGCTCACCGCGTACGCCGAGCATTCCCGCCAGATGCAGGCGCCCGGCTCCGCGACCCTGATCGTCAACGGCAAGCCGGCCGGCACCATCGACTTCGACAAGGGCCGCAAGGACGCCCTCGTGTGGGACGACCTGGCCTCGGCGCTCCGCCCCGGCCCCAACACGATCGAGCTCCAGCTCGCCGGCGGCGCCACCCTGCCCTACTCGATCGCCATCGAGTACCGCTCGGCGCACCCGCAGTCGTCGCCCGCCGCCAAGGTCGCGGTGACCACCCAGCTCGTCAAGACCCAGGTGCGGATGGGCGAAGGCGTCAAGCTGCGCGCCCACGTCGAGAACACCTCGGCCGGCGGCGTGCCGATGACGCTCGCCCGCATCGGCATCCCCGGCGGCCTGACGTTCCAGACCTGGCAGCTCAAGGAGCTGCGCGACAAGGGCGCGATCGACTTCTACGAGACCCGCCCGCGCGAGGTCATCCTGTACTGGCGCGCGCTGCCGCCGTCGGCCAAGAAGGACGTCGATCTCGACCTGCTCGCCGCCGTCCCCGGCCACTACGAGGCCCCCGCGTCCTCGGCGTACCTGTACTACACCGCCGAGGACAAGGCCTGGACGGCCCCGGTCCAGGTCACCGTCGACCGGTAAGCGAGCGGACGCTTCCGCGCCCGTGATCTACGAGGGATACGGCAGCAGGCCTGGAGGAATAGCAGTACGATCGGCGCGCATCGCAGTGGCCCACCCGTTGGTCAGTGAAATGAGCTCTCGATATTGCGGGGGAGGATTGGCTGCATCGAGCTTCGCAATCCCATGGGACAGGTTCGCGGTCGGTGCCTCGACGGCGAAGAATACTGGGTCCTCGTACCTGCCATCCGGTGGCTCTGACTGGTCGGCCTGTCCTGCGAGCAATGGCCGAAGCATCTGCAGCCAACGCTGAAGCAGCTCCGGTGTCAAGCGCCGGTATGTCTTTGCATCATCCTCGATGGGATGAAGTTGAAGATAAGACATGATGCCCGAGCTGTGAACCACGAGCTCCTCGCTGAGTGAATCACCGCTGACCTCGCGATATCGATTGAGGACAACGACAAATCCAGCTCTGGGCGGATTCTCGGTAGGGTCCGCGGACGCGTCTGGATCCTGCCAGGTATCATCTGCATAGATATCTGACGGCTCGCGAGCGGGGCCAATGGCCTCGCCACCTACCTCCAGAGTCCAATCACCTTGACCGAGCAGCCATGTTACGAACTGACGCGCACGTCCTGTAGAGTAATCCGGAATCACCTCAACACATGAGGACGATGGTGTCACGCGAGCGACCTCGAGCGGCCACTCGTGCGGATGCCCAATGCGCGCGCTGCGCAGATCGTCTATCTCACCTGGATGGAGGGACAGAATCCAGGTCGCAGGGCGGATCGGATCTCGAAACGCACCAGGAGTCGCAGCCAGGCGATGCTCCACAGCATTGACGTCGACCTCTCCTGTCGTCGGTCGCAGAAGCAGAACATCGGTATCGAATGAACTCTTGGTCATCAGTCTTGTTTCTTGGCTTGATGGTGACCCAAACGAATCATTTCTTGATCGTACGCCTTCCGTTGCTCTGGCTGCTGTGTCGAATACGGGTTCTTCGCGTCGTCCGGTCCCTTGGGAACAGGCTCTCCGGCTGAATCCATCTTGAATGCCACGCCATCTTGCGGCCTGGCTCCAGATGCAGCAACCTCTGATTCCATCTCTACACTGTACATCGGTTGTGTACCATTCTTGATGTCGCCCTGCGGCTTGATGCGAACGAGTGTACCATCCGAGAACTGGTACGATGCCTGTGGATATGAATTCTGCCCTTCTTTCACGGTACTGAACGTGCCCTGCTGACCGGGACTTCTTGCTCCGCCGGCCTTCTGAAGCAGAGCCTCCATCTCGTCGACTGTCTTTCCGGGCAATTCGGCAGAAAGCCTCTTGGCCATCCCGCCCCGCGCTCCCGTCCGAAACTCGGCAAAATCACGCACTGCCTTGGAATCCGCATTCTTGAACGCATCCGGAACGCCGTCGTGGTTCGTATCTTTCCGTATATCCGCATGCGCTCGTTCTCTCGCAATTCGCACGCCTTCTAACTTGATATGCGCTTTCGTTGCTTTTCGAGCGGCCGCGCGCGCGAGATTCTTGGCTGGAATCTCCACTTCGCCACCGGTTCTCGCTTTCACGTATTCGTTGCGAAATGTGTCTCGATAGACCTTCTCACTACTTACTTGCACCTGTGACCACTCGTTTCCCAGGTCAAACGGCTCCCTCGCACTTTCTGCTGTGCCGGGGGCCTCATTGGCGACATTCTTCTCAAGCTTGGCCGTAAACTCTGCCTCTGCTTCCGCCTCGGCATGGGTCGGCTCTTTGCTCGCGGCTGGCTCCGCGTGCTCCGACTTGGCTCTCTCGCCCTCATGCTTGACCATCTTGGCGCCCGCCGCACCGAACCCTCCCATGCTCGGGCCGATCGCCGTGGCTGTGGCAGCTTGCGCGCCGTTACTCGCGCCCGCGCCCGCCGTGGCGAACGCCGGCAATCCACCGCTCGGTATCTTGCTCGCGATCTTGAGCGCATTGCTGTAGTTGCCCTTCGCCCCGACGTAGGCGAGGGCTGCCACGGCGATGGCGACCAGCATCCGCAAGAACTCCTTGCCTGCCTCGGCGATCCGCTCCGGCTTGCCCTGCGCGGTCCAGGCGACCGTGAGCCACGCGGAGCCATGCTTCAGCGCTTCGATGCCGGCCTGCACCATCCCGCTCACGCCGAATGCGGTCAGCGCGAGCTGGATCACGGCGGCGGCGGCCTGCGATACGCCCGTCGGCACCGCTGCCAGGAACATCGAGCCGGCTTCGGCCATCAGGAACGCAGCCGTGAACCCGACGATCGCCTCGATATGATCGCGGATCGCATGGGCGAACTCACCGGCGACCTCCTCGAAGTGGTTCCTGGACTTGGTGACGCTGTCGAGGATGTCTCGAAGGTGACCGGCGAAGCGCTTGACCTTGGCAACGGCGCCCCCTGTCAAGGAGCCCGAGGGAACGACGCTCTGGAGCGCCTTGGCGTACTCGGCGCTGACCAGCCAGATGCGATGTCCGGCGACGAGCTGGATGTTGTTGCTGCCGTCACCGACAACACCGGGGTCCTGGTACACGCCGCGGATCCCGGCCCGGCCCTGATTGACGAAGAGCAGGACGTTCTCGTAGTAGCGAAGGTCGTGGCCATCGGTGACGGCGTGGCCGAACTTCTCCTTCGCGAGCCCCTCGGCGGTTTCGCCGCCGGCGAGTTGACGGAGCTCGGCGAGCGGCTCCGGCAGGTCGACGTTGACGCGATGGCCCTGGACGTAGCCACGGATCATCGTCTTGTCGTGGAGCGTGGCGGTGACGTACCACCAGGCCGATGCACTTCGATGGGTGCCGCTCACGAACACGCGCGTCGCAGGCGGCAGCGGCTCGTCGCGCACTGTCTGACCACCCGCTTCGCTGGGTCCGGTGCGGATGTTCGCGCCGTCCGAGTTGTCGATGAACCCGGGCTTGTCGATGCCCGCGTTGGGTGGTGCGATATGCGGATCTGCGCTCGCAGGTGCCGCACCCGAAACGGCGGGCATTCGCTGTACGGCTGCACCGCTGTGGACCCCACCGCCAGCGACCTGATCGAGCAGCGGCACCGCCGACCGCCCTGCCACGACCGCGTCCGCGACCGTGTCCGCGTGGCGCTCGTACGCGTCGCCTGGCTGATCGATACCGCCCTTGAGCTGCACGCCGCCACGTTGCTGAACCACGTGCGCGGCTTCATGCGCCGCCGTGTGCAGGTCCGGCGGCCGACTGAACGCCACCGAGCTACCGACCGCATATGCGTCGGCGCCGAGTTCGCGCGCGGCGGCGGCGGTGGCTGGCCCTTGATGCGCTCGCACCCCTGACACGTCGTGGTGGCCGAAGCTGGCCTGGATCTGCGCGAGGTGAGGCAGCAGCGCACCCGCGCCGGCTACTCCGCCAGCGGCGATCGCGGGTACCGCCTGGGCATCGGGTGGTGCAGCGGATGGCATCGACGTGCGCTGAATGGCCGCACCGCCGTCTGCTCTCGGAGGACCGAACAGCGCAGCGATATCGCACACCCGATGCGGGTTGGCTGTACTGGTCGAGGGCTCAACAGCATCCCGATCGGCCTTGCGCTGCACCGTCGCCGGCTCGACTCCCGCCGGGGCTACCTCGTCTCGAGGGGCCCGAACAGCCAACGCCAGCGAATGCGTCAACGTCCTCTTGCCGATCGCCTCGGACGTGGCGGCTGGAGAACTACCAGACGTCGCCTGCGGCGCCGCACCACGCCGGTCCCGACTCATTCCAGCCGCGCTTCACAAACCAGCATGCGCTCTCGCAGATCCTGCTAACACGACAAAAGCGTCCGCCGCAACAGCGCGCTCCAGCGAGGCGCAGCCGACAAGCTCTTCGGTCGCATGCGTGTCGGAACACATCACGCCGCCGAGGACAAGGCCTGGACGGCGCCGGTCAAGGTGACCGTCGACCGGTAAGCGAGCGGACGCTTCCGCGCCGGCCGGCGTCGCACGGCCGCTGACCCCGCCTGGGTCTCCAGGCGGGGTCTTGTCGATCCACCGCGCCGCGTGGTCGAATGGTTCGCTGGAGGGCAGCGCTCGATGGACGACGATCTCGACTGGGACGAGCTGCTGCTGTTCGTGCGCGAAGGTCGTGTCGTCCCGTGGTCGGCAACCACCTGCTCCGCGTCGAGGTCGACGGCCGCGCCACGACGGTCGAGGACGAGCTCGCCCGCCAGCTCGCCGCCGAACTCGGCATCGCCGGACCGACCGAGAGCGATCCGCGGCTGTCCGAGGTCGCGTTCGTTACCTCCAGGTGGGTATGTTCTAATACTTTGACTTCGTTGCAGAATCCGACATAGGGCACCGATCCTCGTCGGAGCCGTTTTCGAGCTTTCCCGCCCGCGTGCCTGGCGCAGGCTACGCCGCCCCGCGCGCTCGCTGGCGCTCGCGATCGGCGCCGTCCGAGCAACCGTCCTGGCGGCCGTGGATCAGCGCCTCCTCGATCCGCGGCTGCGCGCGCCGGTACAGCGTGCCGACCTCATGGCCGACGCACTCGAAGCTCGAGCGCGAGTACGGTAGCCGCGCCCGCTTGCCCCCCGTCGCCTCCGCTTCGCGCGACGTCCCTTGCGCGAGCAGGTGCGCCATCGCGCGCGCGGTGTGTGGCAGCCAGCCGTCGGCGACGCGCTGCTCGAGCGCGCCATAACCGAACGCCGCCCCGCCGGCTGCCTGGGCAAGCTGGTCGTCGATGCGCTGGGTCAGCTCCACAAGCTTGGTGCACAGGCCCGCACAGCTCATCGGTACAGCGATCGTCGTGGTCGTCGTCATCGCCGGGCTCCCTGCGTCGTCGAGGCGACGCGGAACCATTCAGATCCTCGACGGAAACGGAGGCAAACTTCTGGCTTCGGCGTTACACTTTTCCTCGGTCATGGCTCGCCCGCCTGAAGAAATCCGTCGACGGCTCGACGAGCTAATCGAGCGTTGCAAGCAGTTTCGTGCGCATCGTGCCAGTGCATTGGAGCCGTCGGAACCGGAGCCGCAGGGACCGATGCGCTTCCAAATGCCGACCTTCGAGCAGTGGCGATTTCTTGTGTCATCGCTTCAAACAGTCGGAAACGCCTGCGGCAAGGAAAGCCCGCACTACCGGGAACTGGAAGCCTGTAGGGCACACTACCTAACTCCCGATGGAGCACTAGATCTCGATCGGTGTCGTGGCATTCTCCAAGCAGCACGCGATGATCTTGAGGCTGGGATGCTCATGGATCTGCGGCAACTCGTGACCGCCGAGACATTCGGCGACGTTCTCGAGAGTGCTGCTTACCTACTCGACGAAGGACATCATCTGCCAGCTGTAGCACTCGCCGGAGCCGTTCTCGAATCAAGTCTCCGTGCGCTGGCCAAAGCAAGAAACGTCACCTGGACAGGAACGAGCAGCATCTCAAAGATCAACACCGAGTTGTACAGAGTGACCGTCTACGACAAAGTCATCCACGGCGAGATCGAAGCTTGGGGGAAGCTCCGCAATAAGGTCGATCACGGAGACTTCTCGACGCCCGGCGACGTTGATACCGAGTTCGCAAAGCGCATGCTCGACGGGGTTCGTCACTTCGTGGCGACCTACCGCTGAGCACGACGTCTTCGATCCGAAGCTGCATCGCGCGTCGCCGAGCTATCGCTTCGGCGGAGCGCGACGCAGATCGCGGACCTGCCGGCGAGGCCCGCGAACGGTACGATCGCGATGCACGCGATCGACGGCGACACCGAGTGGCTCGCGGTCGCCGGGGAGGCCGGCGGGGTCACCGTGATCGACCTCCGCAGCGGCCAGGTGGTGCGCGAGCGGCGGCCCGGCGACCGGCGGGCGGGGGCAATCGCGATCGCACTGCGGGGCAGCGCGATCGCGTTCGTCGACAGCGTGCTGCTGTGGCGATTCCCGCCGGTGGGCGGGGCGTCCCAGACCGTGCTCGACGCGCCGAGCGTCGCGGCGCTGGCGTTCGCTCCCGATAGCAGCTGGCTGGCCACCGCCGAGGACGTGGTCCGGGACTGCCGCTCCGCGTCCTGTGGGTTGTTGCGGATCTGGAACGAGGATGGCGGCCAGGTCCTGGCGTTCGAGATCGATGTGCCGCCGACCGTGGTCGGCTGGTCGCCGGACAGCCGCCGCGTGGCGGTGGGTGGCCAGCGCGGGCTCGTCAAGCTGCTGGAGCTGCCGCGCGAGACCCGCAGCCAGGACCGGTCATCCAGATCCTCGATCGGATCGCGCCGCGCGCGGTCCGACAGGCCGCCTCACCCCGATCGAGGACCGGGCTCCCCGGACCCGCACTACGGGCTTGATCGATATCTAGGCTCCCGCCGGCCACACCGCGGGCCACGCAGCTCGCGCCGCCCCGGCCGGGTCGTCGGCGACGTGGCTATCGCGGTCGATCAGCAGCGTGGCGCGGCGCTCGGCGTCGTAGCGCGGCCAGCTCGGCAGGCCGCCGCCGTTGGGGTCGCCGGTGCGGATGAACTGGCACCAGGTGCCGTGCATGGCGGTGGCGAGCGGCTGGAGCGGGGCGATGTCGGGGCCGAGCAGGATCGCGAGCGGCAGATCGAGCCGGTTCCACACGAACGGCAGCTCGAGGGCGTGGGCGGCGCCGAGCCGGCCGCCGAACGCCGGCGATCGCCAGTCGAACCGGTACATGTAGACCGGGGCCAGCACGGACTGGGCCTCGGCGAGCCGGATCGACGGGATGCGGAACACGAGCTCGCCGACGAGGTCGACCCAGGCGCGCAGCAGCGAGCGATCGGGGTGGCCGTCGCGGTAGAGCTCGACGAGGTGATCGGTGAGCGGGCCGAGCCGGCCCGCGACCAGCGGCTTGAACGGCTCGACGGTGAGCTCGCCGAAGAACAGCTCGAACAGGTTCCACTCGTCGCGGTTGGTGCCGAGCAGGATCGGGATGCCGGCGGCGGCACCGTCGCGGATCGCGTCGATCGGCAGCCGGGGCACGGTGACGCCGTCGATGTAGGGGGCGTAGGCGCCCAGGCCGTGGGTCTGGCCGCGGCGCTCCTGGGCGGCGAGCAGGCGATCGATCGGGACGTCGGCGACGGCGTCGGCGGCGACGCCGAGCTCGCCGAGCACCCAGCGCGACACCTCGGTGGCATCGGCGCGGGTCGGCGGACCCAGGCTGGGCGCGCCACTCTCGAGGATGACGCGGTGGAACAGCCCGCGCGCGGCGGGCATCGAGAGCAGCATGCTGATCGAGATCGCGCCGGCGGACTCGCCCATCACGGTGACCTGGCCCGGATCGCCGCCGAACGCCGCGATGTTGTCGGCGACCCAGCGCAGCGCGGCGACCTGATCGAGCAGGAAGCAGTTGCCGGCGTCGTGGCCGGGCGCGAGGTCGCCGAGGTAGAGCAGGCCGGGCAGGCCGAGCCGGTAGTTGACCGTGACGGTGACGATGCCGTGCTGGGCGAACGGCGTGCCGTGATACAGCGGCGTCGAGCCCGAGCCCATGATGAACGCGCCGCCGTGGATCCACACCATGACCGGGTGCGGGCCGGGGGCGGCCGGCGCGAACACGTTGAGGTACAGGCAGTCCTCGCCGGACTCGACCTTGTCGGTGATGCCGCTCATCAGGGCGATCCGCGGATCGCGCGACTGGGCGGCGACCGAGGCGAAGCGGAGGGCGTCGCGCACGCCGGACCACGGCGCGGGCGGCTCGGGCGGCCGGAACCGCAGCGCGCCGACCGGCGGCGCCGCATAGGGAATGCCCTTCCAGATCACCACGTCGCTGTGGCGCTCGCCGCGCAGCTTGCCGGCCGTGGTCTCGACGATCAGATCATGCATGGAGCACCGCGTGTTCGAGATCGGAGAGCGCCTCGCCGCAGTACACCGCGAGGCGTTGCAAGTGTGGCACCGTGTCGCGACAGCCGGTGAAGCCGAAGCAGACCTGGCCGGCGTAGCTGGTGCAAGTGATGTTGAGCGCCTGGCCGTGGATCGGGATCGACATCGGGTACCAGGCCTCGAGCCGCGCGCCGCGGAAGTACAGCGGCTTGTCCGGCCCCGGCACGTTGGAGATCACGATGTTGAACGGCGGCCGGAGGTGGCCGGCGGCGCCCGGGATGACCTGGAGCATGGTCGGCGCGGTGATCAGCGCGCTGTACTGCAGGATCGCCGCCTTCGACATGCCCTGTAGCTGCGCCTTGGCGCGCGCGGTCGACGCGACGATCCGCGCCAGCCGCTCGCCGGGGTCGGCGACGTCGGTCGCGAGCGTCGCGAGGATCGCACCGACCGCGTTGCCGCCGCCGAGCTCGTCCTTGGCGCGGATCGCGACCGGGACCATCGCGACCAGCGGCGTGGCGGGCAGCGCGCCCTGCTCCAGCAGGTAGGTGCGCAGGCTCGCCGCCGACAGCGCGAGCACGACGTCGTTGAGCGTGCCGCCGGAGGCCCGGGCGAGCGCGCGCAGCCGGGCGAGCGGCAGGCTCTGGGTCGCGAACCGCCGGCTGCGGCTGATCCGCGCGTTGAGCAGGCAGCGCGGCGCCTCGAGCGGCGACACCAGCTCGTGGTCGCCCGCGCGCGCGGCCTGGATGATGTTGACCAGCGCGCGGATCACCGTCTTGGACGCGCCGTACTGCTCGCGCACCGCGCCGAGCAGCTCGGGGAAGTGGATGCCGCGCGAGCCGGGCTCGTGCTCCTCGCCGGGTGCGGCCGCGGCGCCGTTGCTGCTCGCGCCGGCCGCGGGCGGCGGCCTGGGCCGCTCGGGCGGGCGCTCGGGTGGGATCGAGAAGAACAGCGGGCGATCGCGCTCGTCGGGATCGCTCGACAGCGCGTTGGTCATCACCCGCATCGCGCTGTAGCCGTCGATCAGCGAGTGATGGATCTTGGCGTACCAGGCGAACCGGCCGCGCTCGAGGCCCTCGATGAAGTGGATCTCCCACGGCGGGCGGTGGAAGTCGACCCGGTAGCCGTGCAGCCGCGACACCAGGATGCCGAGCTCGCGCTCGTCGCCGGGCGACGGCAGCGCCGAGCGCCGGACGTGGTACTCGAGATCGAGCGCGGGCTGCTCGACCCACGCCTGCAGCGGGTTCCACAGCAGGTCGGGCGTGCGCAGCCGGAGGTTCCACGGCGAGCACACCGGCGGCGGGCCGCGCAGCTCGTCCATCAGGCTGCGCAGCAGGTCGGGCGGGCTGTCGGGCGCCGGCGTGAACGGCATCAGCCCGGCGACGTGCATCATCTGCTCGCGCGACTCGCCGTACAGGAACATCGCGTCGCTCGGCGACAGGCGCTTGACCACGCCGGCATCCTACCTGACGCGCTGACCCCCCGCGGGGTACGCTGGCACATGTCCGCGTGCCGGCCCGGCTGCGGGGCGTGCTGCATCGCCCCGTCGATCTCGGCGGTGCTGCCTGCGCTGCCGCACGGCAAGCCGGCCGGCGTGCGCTGCCCGCACCTCACCGCCGACATCCGCTGCGCGCTGTTCGGCTCGCCGGACCGGCCGGCCGTGTGCACGAGCCTTCGCCCGTCGTCCGAGATGTGCGGCGACTCGCCGGCCGAGGCGATGGCGTACCTGGTCGCGCTCGAGGCCCTGACCGCGCCGCGATGAACATCACACTCCGGCCGCGGCGCCCGGGCGCAGGCGCCCGACGGTATACTCGCGGCGTGTTCGCCACGACGTTCCTCGGTCACCAGGGCTGGATGGTCCGCACCGACCGCACCGCCATCCTGATCGATCCCCTGCTGCGTGAAGACTTCGGCGAGGTCCACGCGCTGTCGTACCGGGTGTTCCCGCCCCGCCAGCTCACGGCCGCGGCGTTCCCGCCGATCGACGCCCTGCTGCTCAGCCACGAGCACGACGATCACTTCGACATCCCGTCGCTCGCGACGCTCGATCGCCAGATCCCGGTGTACCTGTCGTCGCGATCGTCGAGCGCCGCGCGCGAGGTCCTGGCGGCCATGGGGTTCACCGTGCACCCGTGGCAGCCCGGCGTCGGGGTCCGGATCGGCGATCTGGAGGTGCTGGCGTTCGCCGGTGACCACGTGACCATGGACTGCGGCGACGAGTGGGATACCCTGCCCTACCTGATCCGGAGCACCGAGGGTCACGGCAGCTTCTTCTCGATGGTCGACATCCCGCTGACCCAGCGTCATGTCGAGTGGGCTGCCGAGAAGGCCGCGCGTCCGGGCCTGGTGAGCTGGACCAACAACATGCTCGACTGGAGCCACATGGCCGAGTACCTGCGGGAGCAGGCCGAGGGCACGCAGAAGTTCTTCCTGGCGATGGGCACCGGCCACAAGCTGCTCACCACGCTGTGGGGCACACCGGCGGCGATGATCCTGTGCGCCGGCGGGTTCTACTTCTGGGGCGACAAGGCCCCGCTCAACGACCGGGTGTTCTGCGTCGACGGCGAGGCCGTGTGTCAGATGATGACCAAGGTCTACAAGAAAGAGAAGTTCGTAGTCGGCGTGCCGGGCCAGACCTTCGTGATGCAGGCCGGCAAGCTCAAGGCGATCGAGCCGAGCACGGCGTTCCTCGCCGCCGCACCGCGTGACAGCTGGCCGTCGCGGGCGCGCAGCGCGGCCGGTGAGCTCCCTGACTACACGCCGGCGACCGGGCGCCGCGAGCTGCCCGCCGACGAGCTCGCGCGGCTCGCCGCCCGGCTCACCGAGCTCGCCGGGGCGCTGGTCGGCGGACCGCTGTTCAAGGGCCTGTTCTCGCTGCTGACCAGCGAGCTGGCGGATCGCAGGCCGACGTTCGCGTTCGTCGCGCGGTCCGGCGAGGCCAGCCACGTGTTCGAGTACGTGCCGACCCGATGCGGGTTCGCGGCCGCCCACACCGACGGCGCCAACCCGCGTACGGCCTACCTCGCCGGGCTGGAGTGCTGGGCGAGCGATCTGCTCGCGGTGCTCGATGGCGCGCTCGGCCCGATCGCCTTGACCTACGGCCGCGCCCGGCTGTGGAACGCGTTGCCGCAGCGCTTCCGCTTCGACATCTTCGGGGAGCTCTACCGGGTCAGCCACCCGCTGCGCCGGCCCGACGAGTACGCGCGCACTTACCAGCGCGCGTGGCAGGCGGTCGCAGCCACCGTGCCGACGATCGCGGGCGCGGCGCGTTGAGCGAACCCGCACAGTTGGCGGCGCTTGACAACGATCGCGTTCGTCCTTTCCAATGAAACTCTGCGCGGGTGCACGGATGGGGCCCCGATGGACAGGATGAAAGACGCCCACGATCTACGCGCAGGGTCCGTCCTGCAAGGCCGCTACGAGATCGTGTCCGCCCTGGGCTCCGGCGGGTTTGGTGCCGTCTACAAGGCGATCCAACTCGCCACCCATCAGCCGGTGGCGATCAAGGTCATGCACCCGATCGTGGATGACGCCGAGGCCAAGCGCGACAACCGCGTCGCGCGGTTCCGGCGCGAGATGGACCTGTGCGCCCGGTTACAGCACCCCAACATCGTCGGCCTGGTCGACTCGGGGCAGACCGAAGACGGCCGCCTGTTCGCCGCGTTCCAGTTCGCGTCGGGCCGGGGCCTGGACCGCGTGCTGCTCGAGGACGGGCCGATGAACCCGCGCGAGGCGCGCTACCTGATGTCGCAGGTGCTCGACGCGCTGTCGTGCGCCCACAACCTCGGCGTCGTCCACCGCGACCTCAAGCCGGCCAACATCATGCTGGTGTCGACCGGGACCCGGCGCAACGCGCTGGTGCTCGACTTCGGGATCGGCGCGATGGCCCACGACATCAACGATCCGTCGCAGGCCAAGCTGACCGGCCAGCACGAGTGGCTCGGCACGCCGCACTACACCGCGCCCGAGCAGATCCGCGGCTACCCACCGACCTCCCAGTCCGACATCTACAGCTGGGGCCTGGTCTACCTGGAGTGCCTGCTCGGCTACCCTGTGATCGCCGGCACACCGGTGATGGCGTGGATGTTCCACCTCGGTCCCGATCCGGTGCCGATCCCGCCTCAGCTCCGCCATCACCCGCTCGGCCGGCTGCTCCAGCGCGCGGTGATCAAGGACGTCACCGAGCGCACCGCGACCGCGTCGAGCCTGCTGCGCGAGCTCGACGACTGCGACGTCTCGGATCTGCAGCGCTTCGCCGGCGGCATCCCCGGCACGATGGTCAACGAGCGCCTGCAGCCCATGGTGCCTGCGGCGCTGGGCACCAGCCCCGCAGGCCCGCACGCCACGCCGGGATCGCTCGCCACGCCCGGCTCGGCGCCGGGCCGCGATCGCCTGGTCGACGGCGAGCGGCGGCAGATCACCGCGGTGTGCTGCTCGGTGTCGCCGACGCCCGGGCTCGATCTCGACGACCTCGACGCGCTGATCCAGACCCAGTACGAGATCTGCACCCGGGTCGCCGAGCAGTTCCACGGCGAGCTCGCCGGCGGCCTCGGCCACCAGGTGCTGGTCGAGTTCGGCTATCCGACGGCGAGCGAGGATGACGTGGTCCGCGCGGCGCGCGCCGCCCTGGCGATCCGGGCCGCGGTGGTCGAGCGCAACACCGCCGTCCCCGACCCGCGGCGGATGCAGATCCGGCTCGGCCTCCACACCGGGATGGTCGCCTACGATCCCCACGAGGCCGAGGCCCGGATCTCGAGCCGGATGTTCGGCATGACCACGATGATCGCCAGCCAGCTCAGCGCGGCGGCGGCCGCCGACTCGATCGTCGCCAGCGCGGCCACCGCCCAGGCGCTGCGCGCCCACATCCTGATGACCCCGATCGGGACCCACGTGATCGAGGGCGTGAGCCGCGGCATCCAGCTGTTCCGCGTCGAGTCGGTCCGCGCGCGCGCGATCGTCCGCGACACCCAGGAGGGCGGACCGGCGCGGCCGCTGGTCGGACGCGATCGCGAGATGGCGCTGTTGCTCGAGCGCTGGACCCAGGTCGCCGCCGGCGCCGGCCAGTGCGTGCTGGTCACCGGCGAGGCCGGCATCGGCAAGTCGCGGCTCGCCACCGAGCTCAGCCGGCGGATCGGCGCGCGCTCCCACATCCTGCTCGAGGCGCGCTGCACGCTGGAGACCTCGAACCGGGTGCTGCACCCGATCCTCGAGGTGCTCGAGCGCGTGCTCGACCTCGGCGACATCGAGCCCGCGACGCGGCTCGACCGGATCGAGGCCGCCCTGATCGAGTTCGGGTTCCGGCCGGGCGACGTCGTGCCGCTGGTCGCCGCGCTGCTGTCGGTGCCGCACAGCGACCGCTACCCCTCGATGGAGCTCGCGCCCAACCGCCGCCGCGAGCTCACGCTCGACATGGTCGTCTCGCTCCTGATCGAGCTCAGCGAGCGCACGCCGGTCGTGCTGTTCGTCGAGGACCTCCACTGGGCCGATCCGACGACGCTCGACCTGCTGAGCGCGCTGGTCGCGGCGATCCCGTCGAGCCGCGTGCTCGCGCTGTTCACCGCCCGGCCCGACTTCACGCCGCCGTGGCCGAACTCGGCGACCGACCAGATCCAGCTCGCGCGGCTGACCCGGCCGCAGGTCGCGCAGATCGTCGCGATGCTGACCGGCGGCAAGGCGCTGCCCGCCAGCGTGCTGGAGCAGATGCTGTCGCGCGCCGACGGCGTGCCGCTGTTCGTCGAGGAGCTGACCCGGATGGTGCTGGAGTCCGGCGTGCTGACCGCGCGCGGCGATCTCTACGTGCTGACCGGCTCGCTGTCCGAGGTCGCGATCCCGACCACGTTGCGCGCGTCGCTGATGGCGCGGCTCGACCGGCTGGGCCGGGCCAAGAAGACCGCGCAGCTCGCCGCCGCGCTCGGCCGCGAGTTCGACCTCGCCCTGCTGATCGCGGTCGGCTCGCTCGACGAGGCCGCGGTCCAGGAGGACCTCGAGCGGCTCGCCGCGGTCGACCTCGTCCACCACAAGCGCCGGCTGCGCAACCCGACCTGGCTGTTCCGCCACGCGCTGATCCGCGACACCGCCTACGAGTCGATGCCGCGCCGGGTCCAGCAGAAGGTCCACGCCCGGATCGCCGAGGTCATCGAGCAGCAGTTCCCGGACATGGCGCACACCCGGCCCGATCTGCTCGCGCTGCACCACCTCGGCGCCGAGCAGAAGGCGCAGGCGATCCGCTACGCCCAGAAGGCGGCGCTCAACGCGCTGATGGGGTCGGCGTACTCGCACGCGATCCACCACGCCAAGGAGGCGATCGGCTGGCTCGACGCGATCCCGCCGCGCACCGGCGCCGCGTCGAGCGGCGTGATCGACCTGCCGCCCGAGGACGTCACCCCCGGCGGGATCTACCCCATGGCACGGATCGACCGGATCGAGGCCGAGCTCAGCCTGCGGGTCACGCTCGGCGTGCCGCTGATGCTGACCCAGGGCTTTGCGTCCAAGGAGGTCGAGGCCAACTACCTCCGCCTGCTCGAGCTCTGCCAGCTCGCCGGCGATCGCGCCGTGTCGCGCCAGTTCCCCGCGCTGTGGGGGCTGTGGACGTTCCGCCTGATCAGCGGCGATCACGCCGGCGCCCAGGAGGCCGCGGCGCGGCTCACCACGCTCGGCGAGCGCACCGGCGACACCGGCATCCGGCTCGCCGCGCTGACCGCGCACGGCACCGCGATCATGATGCGCGGCCGGATCGCCGAGGCCCGCCGCGTGTTCGAGGACGCGCTCTCGCTCTACGATCCGATCGCCCACGCCGGCCTCGCCGTGCTGTTCGGCCAGGACGCCGGTGCGATGTGCGCCGCGTTCCTGACCTGGGTCCACGCCCACGACACCGATCGCAGCCGCGCCGAGACCCGCGCCGGCGAGGCGATGGAGATGTGCGACGCGCTCGCCCAGCCCAGCACGCGCGCGTTCGTCGAGACCGTGCTCGCGACCTGGCGCTGCCTGCGCGGCGACTTCACCGAGGCCGAGCGCCACGCCGAGGTCGCGCTCCGGCTCGCCGCCGACCAGGGCATGCCGCACTGGCACGCCCAGGCCCAGATCACCCGCGGCTGGGCGATCGCCGGTCTGGGCCGCGCCGCCGAGGGCGCCGCGATCACCCGCGCCGGGATCAACGCGCTCACCGGCATCGGCTCGAAGGCCGGCATGACGTTCTACTGGGGCGCGCTCGCCGAGGCCGAGCTCGCGGCCGGCCACATCGACCAGGCGACCACCGCGCTCGAGGAGGCCGTGCGCTACATGGCGCTCAGCGGCGAGCGCATCCACCAGGCCGGCCTCGCGCTGATCGAGGCCAAGATCGCGCTCGCCACCGGCCAGCGCGACGCCGCGAGCGACGCGCTCGCCCGCGCGCTCGCGGTCGCCTACCAGCAGGAGGCCGGCGAGATCGCGCGCCGTGCCAAGGAGCTGCGGCTCCAGCTCGACGCCTCCTACGACCCGCCGCGCCGCGACTCCGCCACGATCCCGTCGGTACCCGACATCCTGTCGTAGCCCGACCGGCGATCGTCACGACGGGGCGAGAGCGCCGGCGGCTCGCATCCTTCGACACCAGCCGACGCGATGGCCCGGTGGCTGCAGGCTGAGACCTCAGGAGACCGCGTGGACGGCCCTGTGACTGGCTCGTCGAGGCTGACCAGGACGACCAGGGCGACCCACTCACAGTGCTTCGCCCCGCACGAATGCTCCTTCCGGAGAGTTTTCTTTTGGATCCGGAAAGAAGAATTTCGAGGGTGACCCCTGGCGGATCAGGCAGGTCATCAGCTGCATAGCTCGTCAAGCGCGGATGGCCGGATCGAGAAGCAACCCTGTTGTTGGATTTGCGATGTATCCACCTGATGAACAATCGTACTCGCGCGGTGAAACAGTGACCAGATCCGGAATCAGGTCCATAAACTCATCTCCGGGAGAGAGGGCGGTCAAGAGTCAGGCCTGTGGGGAACAGAAGGACGGCTGTGAGCCGCGTATGGGTTGACCTGGTGAACGCGACGCGGGTCATGACGTCCCTGTTCTCCATCAGGCCGCCCGAGGTTCGGCACAGAGCTTCGCTCGAGGAACCTTCGACGAAGCGAGGCGCGGTGCGATCGCGCGCAGGCGGTGCAGCGCGGCTCCCGTCCGCCGGGGGAGGCCGTGGCCGCGCGTTCATTCTGATCGGTCCGTGCGATCACTGCGCTCTGAGATCCGAGCTCCGACCTGGATTCATGTCGCTGATCGGATACGTTTGTCCGAGAAATCATACGAATAGCGATCTCGCAACAAATATTATAACTAGTGAATATTAGAATAAAATTAGCTATGCGGAATCAATTGACAGACTACGCGACGATGGTAATGAAGGAGCCGTGGCGGCGAAGCAGAAGCGCGAGCGGAAGCGGCACGTTCAGCAGCAGCTGTTCCGGCGGGGCGGCAAGCGACGCGGCGCCGGACGGAAGCCCAGGGGCGCGCGGGCCGGGGAAGTGCACGATGCGCGGCCTGCGTTCAAGGCGTACCAGCCGGTGCACGTTGTGATGCGGGTGGTCCCCGCGGTGGGTAGCCTGCGCCGGCGCGCGATGTACAAGGCGATGCGCGATGCCACGATCACCGCCGCGCTGCGCGAGCGGTTCCGGATCGTGCACGTCAGCTTGCAACGCAACCATGTTCACCTGCTGATCGAGGCCGAGCACAAGGCGGCGCTCGCCCGCGGGATGCAAGGCTTCCTCATTTCGGCGGCGCGGCACATCAACACCGCGCTGGGAGATGGCAAGCGCCGGCGGTGCGGCAAGGTGTTCGCGGATCGCTACCACCTGACCGTGATCAAGACGCCGACGCAGGCGCGCCACGCAATCGCGTATTGCCTCGGCAACTGGCGGCACCACAAGGAGGACCAGCACGGGCTGGCGCGGACGTGGCTCGTGGATCCATTCTCGACGGGGATCTTGTTTCCGGACTGGAAGGAGCTCGAGGACAAGCCGGTGATGTGGCCGATCCGCGAGACGTATGATCCACTCGTGGTTCGGCGGCCCGAGAGCTGGTTGTTGCGGGAGGGCTGGAAGAAGGCCGGAGGCCCGATCAGCGCTCGCGACGTGCCGGGCGAGCCGCACTGAGCGGTATCCCGGCGACGTCACGCCGGCCGCTCGTGAGACGCCTGGGTCGAAGGGAGGAACGCGCACGAGCGAATCGTCCGTCCGGGAGGTCATTGCAAGGCCATGCAGGTGGGATTGCTATCGACCAGGACACTGCTGCGTGTTCGGTGCGCACAGGACGCCGCCGCAGGTGCAGCTCGACGGGTCGAACGAGCACGCCGACGTGCACAGCAGCGGGTGCACCGCCGGGCCGAGAAAGCCGCGCGACGCGCAGGTGGCGCCGCCGAGGTCGTTCCCGTCGCAGTTCTCGCTGAACTGCCGGACGCCGTCGCCGCACCTGCCCGTACAGCCGCCGAGGTTGTCTTGCAGTCGGTCGTGCAGACCAGCGTGCCGCTGTAGAAACCTTCCGTGATGCAGGTCTTGCCGCCGAACTGTATGCCGTCGCAGTCCTCGCTGGACTGTTTGATGCCGTCGCCGCAGTGACTGCAACCGGTGACGTCCAACGAGCAGTCGGCTGCGCACGTGAGGCCCGCGGGGTCCGCGGAGCCGAAGTCGAGGCAGGTCTTGCCGCCGAACTGCGCGCCGTCGCACGCCTCGGTGCCGGTGACGCGTCCGTCGCCGCACCGGCTCGCCTGACACACGCCGCGCACGCACCTGCTCGGCGGCAGACCCGGGATGGTGCAGGGAGCACCGTCGGCGAGGCTGCTGCACGCCTCCAGCAAGTCATCGAGGAGAGCCGATCACAGCCAGTCGGGGTCGAGGTGCAGGTACGAGTCCTCGCCGTCGCGGCACAGCGCGGCGAGGTGGTCGATGCGCGGCAGCTCGGTGCGGATCCAGTACTGCGCGGCGGCGAGCTTGGCGCGGTAGTAGCCGGCGTCGCGCGAGGCGCGGCCGCGCGGCAGCGGGCCAGCGAGCGCTTGCTGGGCGATCGCGGCCAGGTCGAGCCACTGCCAGGCGATCACGGCGGTCGCGAACAGGTCGAGGTAGTCGGTCGCGTGCAGCACCATGGCCTCGGCGGAGCCGGCGAGGCCGCGGCCGGCGAGCTCGGCGGTGAGCCCGGCGATCACCGACACCGCGCGCTCGACCGCGGCGATCCAGGTGGCCTCGACGCCGGCGGTGCGGGCGCGCGCGCAGGTCGCGGCGATCTCGGCGCCGAGCGCGGCGAGGCCTGCCCCGCCCCGGGCGACCGCGCGGCGGCCGAGCAGGTCGAGCGCCTGGATCCCGGTGGTGCCCTCGTGGATCGAGTTGAGCTTCTGATCGCGCAGCCAGGCCTCGGGCAGGTACTCGCTGGAGTAGCCGTAGCCGCCGTGGACCTGGATCGCCAGCGCGTTGGCCTCGAAGCCGCGCTCGGCCGGGAACGACTTGGCGACCGGGGTCAGGACGTCGAGCAAGCGGCCGGCGCGCTCGCGCTCGGCCGGATCGGGGGCGTGCTCGGCGAGGTCGGCGTAGTACGACACCCGCGCGATCAGCACCAGGCCGCCGATCGCGATCGCCTTCTGGCGCAGCAGCATGCGGCGGACGTCGGGGTGGCGGGCGATCGCCACCTGCGGCGCGGCGGGATCCTTGGCGGACACCGGCCGGCCCTGGGTCCGGGTCCGGGCGTAGCCGACCGCCTCGTGGTAGGCGACCAGCGCGGTCGCCACGCTGTTGAGCCCGACCATGATCCGCGCCTCGTTCATCATCTGGAACATGTAGCGGATGCCCTGGTGGGGCTCGCCGACCAGCCAGCCCCGGCAGTCGCCGCGCTCGCCGTAGGCCAGCGCGAGGCTGGGCAGGCCGCGCCAGCCGATCTTGTGGATCAGGCCGGTGACCGCGACGTCGTTGTCGACCAGCGCGCCGCCCTCGAGCGTAGCGAGACGGGGGGTGGGGACCCCGACGGCTCCGCCGGCGGGGCGGGGGCAGCGCCCCCCGTGGGATCGATCCGGCGCTTGGGGACGCAGAACAGCGACACGCCCTTCATGCCGGCGGGCGCGCCGCGGATCCGGGCGAGCGTCATGTGGACGATGTTGTCGGTGAGATCGTGATCGCCGCCCGAGATGAAGATCGTGATCGGCAAAGTACGGCAGCCGGAGCAGCCGGCCGAGATCGAGCACCTCGTCGAGGATCAGCTCGACATCGCGGTCATCGATCAGCGGGTTGGTCGGGGCGGCGGACATGGCGCCGCATCGTCGCACGGCGACCGGCCCGCGGGGTCGACCGCGGGAGCCGCCTGGTTCACAATCCCGGCATGCATCGTAGCCTGCTCGTTGGCCTGCCCGTGGCCTGTGCGCTGGGGACGCTCGCGCCGCGCGCGGCCGCCGATCCGCCGGTCTCCGCGCCGGTCTCCGCGGCGGTCCCTGCGATCGAGGTCACCGCGGACCGGATCGAGGTCGATCACGCCGGGTCGATCCCGACCGATCTGCTGTTCGATCCGGGCGATGCCCAGATCAAGCCCGCGGCCCGGCCGCTGCTCGACGCGATCGCCCGCGCGCTGGCCAGGACCCCGGCGCTGGTGCGGATCGAGTGCCACACCGACGACACCGCGCCGGACAATGACCGCACCGGGGAGTACAACCGGCGGATCAGCCAGCAGCGCGCCGACGCGGTGCTGGCCTACCTGGTCAAGCACGGGGTCGCCGCTCGCCAGGTGACCGCGAGGGGCCTCGGGCGCGACCATCCGGTGCTCGACAACGACACCGACGAAGGCAAGCGCGCCAACCGGCGGCTCGAGCTGGTGATCGCCGCCGAGGTCCGGCCGCCGGACAGCTCGGACCTGGCGACCTACACCCGGTCGGTCAAGGGCAAGGGCGCGCTGATCGCGACGATCGCGACCAGCCAGGGCACGCTGCACTGCCAGCTGCTCGACAACAAGGCGCCGGCGGCGGTCGCCAACTTCATCGGCCTGGCGACCGGCCAGAAGTCGTGGACCGACCCGCGGACCGGCAAGACCGTGCGCGGCAAGCCGTTCTACGACGGCCTGACGTTTCATCGCGTGATCCCGGGCTTCATGATCCAGGGCGGCGATCCGCTGGGCAACAGCACCGGCGGCCCGGGCTACGGGTTCGACGACGAGATCGCGGCCGACCTCACCCACCAGCCCGGCACGCTGGCGATGGCCAATGCCGGCCCGCACACCAACGGCAGCCAGTTCTTCATCGACGCGAGCGAGCCCAGCTTTCTCAACGGCCACTACACGATCTTCGGCAGGTGCAAGGAGGTCGAGGTGGTCGGCCGGATCGCGGGCGTGCCGCGCGGCCCCAATGACCGCCCGGAGACGCCGGTGACGATCACGCGGATCACGATCGCGCGCGGCGCGCTGTAGCTAGCCGGGCTAGGGACCCGGCAGATCCTTCATCGCGGCCGCGACGCTGGAGGTGGCGGCGCAGGTCGTCATCGCGGTCTGTAGCTTGCGGGCCGCGGCGGCCGCGGCGGCGCGGTTGGCCCCGGTCGGCGCGTCGTCGACCGGCCGGTTCGCCGCCGCCATGAGCTGGGCGAGCGCCGCGCGGTTCTCGGCGATGAACGCCTTGAGGTCGACCGCCACCTTCTCGCAGTCCTGGGCATCGTCGGCGAGCGTGTCCGCCAGGTGCTGCATCGCCACGATGTTCCGGGCCTGGGCCTCGGCGGGGGTCGCCGGCGCCGCGGCGGGCGCGGCGGTGCCGGCCGGCGAGTCGGGAAGTGCGGGCGGGGCCCCCGGCGCGGACCTCGCCATCTCGGTCGGCCTGGCCGCCGGCGGCGGATCCGCCTGCTTGGTCTTGCAGCCGGCGAGCAGCGCCGCTGCCAGCAGCATCGCGGTGCGGAACGTGCGAGACATCGCGCTCTCCTTGGGCCCGACGGTTCCACAGAACCGCCGGGCCGCCAATCTCGGCGCGCCGCAATCGACGGCGATCGGCGTCACCGCCCCGAGTACAGCAGCGTGGCGATCGAGCTCCCCACGGACGCCGCGATGTCGAGGTGACCGTCGTGGTCGAAGTCTGCCACGCACACCCACCCGGTCGGCCCGCCGGCCGCGAAGCTCGACGCGCCGAAGTTGCCGCCGGCGCTGCCGTGCAGCACGGTGACGTCGCTGGTCCCGGCGTTGCCGACCACGAGGTCGAGCCGGCCATCGCCGTCGAGGTCGACCGCGACCACCGACGACGGCTGCCCGCCGACCGCGACGCTGGTCGCCGCCGCGAAGCTGCCGGCGCCGGTGCCGTGCAGGATGCTGACGCTGTTCGCGGCCGTGCCGGTGACCGCGAGGTCGAGCTTGCCGTCGCCGTCGAGGTCGGCGGCGGCCATCGAGGAGCCCGCCGAGGCGACCGGGAACGCGGTCGCCGCCGCGAACGTGCCGTCGCCGTGGCCGAGCGCCAGCTTGACGCTGGCCTCGCCGGTGGTGGCGACCGCGAGGTCCTTCTTGCCATCGCCGTTGAAGTCGCCGACGACCACCGCCGCCGGGGTCACCCCCGCCGGGACGTCGGCGGCCCGGCCGAACCGGCCGTTGCCGGTGTTGATCAGGATCGACACGGTGTTGGGGTTCGCCGACGGGACCGCGAGATCGAGCAGGCCATCGCCGTTGAAGTCGCCGACCGCCGGCCGCCGCGGCTGGGCCCCGACGCTGGCGTTGACCGGCGTGCCGAACGTGCCGGTGCCGGTGCCGAGCGCGACGCCGACCGTGTTGAACGAGACGTTGACGATGGCGAGATCGAGGTGGCCGTCGCCGTTGAGGTCGGCGGCGATGGCGTAGGTCGGGTTGGCGCCCGCCGCGACGCTGACCGTCGCGCCCGGGACCAGCGCGCCGGCCGCGTTCTGGAGGAAGATGTAGACCTTGGCGGTCGGCGGATCGACGATCGCCAGGTCGGTGCGGCCGTCCTCGTTGAAGTCGCCGGCCACCGTCGAGGCCGACCCGGTGCCCGCCGGGACCGCGCGCGCGCCGACCAGGCCGCCGGTCCCGCCGAGCACGATCCCGGCGGTCGAGCTGGTCGCGTTGGCGACCACGAGGTCGGCCGCGGCGTCGCCGTTGAGGCTGGCCGCCACGGCGAAGCTCGCGCCGCCGCCGCCGGTCGTGACCAGCGGCCCGGCCTGGGTGAAGACCCGCCCGGCGCGATGGAACAGCGTCGCGAAGTTGCCGGTCACCGCGACCAGATCGACGGCGCCGTCGCCGTCGAAGTCGCCGGTGGCGACCAGCTGGGCGCCGGCCGCGGTCAGGCTGACCGGGGGGAGGAACCCGGTCAGGCCGCCGAACCACACGCTGACCCCGGCGGTCGTGGCCACCGCGAGATCGAGCAGGCCGTCGCCGTCGAGATCGCGCACGGCGATCCCGCGGGCGCCGGTCACCGTCGCGAGCGTGACCGGCGCAAGGAACGACCCGCCGCCGGTCGCGGTCACGACCAGCACCGCCGCCGGCGTGGTCAGCGCCAGATCGGGCTTGCCGTCGCCGTTGAAGTCGCCGATCGCGATCGCGGCCGGCGCGCCGGTGACCGGCACGCTGCCGAGCACGCTGAACCCGCCGCTGCCGTTGCCGTGCAGGATCTGGATCGTGCTGGTCGCCGCGACCGCCAGATCGAGCTTGCCGTCGCCATCGAGGTCGGCCGCGGCGATCGCGGTCGCCCCGGCGGCGATCGACAGCGATGCGCCCGCGGTGAACGCGCCACCGCCGGTGCCGCGCAGGATGCCGACCGTGCTGGCGGTCGCGCTGGCCACCGCGAGATCGACGAGCCCGTCGCCGTCGAAGTCGCCGGCGGCGATCGCGACCGGCCCGCTGCCGGTGGCGTAGGTCACCGGCGCGGCGAACCCGCCGGCGCCGTCGCCGAGCAGCACGCCGATCGTGTTGTTGGCCGGGTTGATCGCCGCGATGTCGGCGTAGCCGTCGCCGTTGAGATCGGCGACCACCAGCGCGCGGGTCCCGCCGCCGCCGGTCGCGAACGCGGGCGTCGTCTGCGCGAGCTCGAGCTCGCACAGCGTGCCGGTCGCGTTGCCGGTCGCGCACGCCGCGTCGCTCCACGTGCCGTCGCTCAGGTAGCGCAGGCAGTCGGCGTTGCCGGCGTTGTCGGGCTTGCCGGCGTGGAAGTGGCTGTAGCCGAATGGCTCGCCGGTCAGCCAGCCGAACGTGCCCTCGACCGCGATGTCGTCGCCGCCCAGCCACGGGGTGTCGCCGGCGCGGACCGCCGCGAACGCCGTCGCGTCCTCGCCTGTGCTGGTGATCGTCGGCAGGTGGCCGCCGAGCGCGACGCACATCGCGGCCGCGTCCTGGTAGCTGTGCTGCACGCCGTCGTAGGCCACGAAGCAGCGCCCGGTCGCGGGGTCGACCGCGTCGCGATCGGCGCCGGTGCCCGAGCCGCAGGTCAGCCGGCAGTTCGCCTCGCAGCCGTCGCCCGGCGCAGCGTTGCCGTCGTCGCACTCCTCGTGGACGCCCTCGCGGACGCCGTTGCCGCACACGCTGCGCGTCACGGTGACCTGGACCGTCGCCGGCGCCGAGCCGACGTGGCCGTCGGACGCCGTGAACGTGAACGCATCGGGGCCGGCGTAGCCGGCCGCCGGGGTGTAGGTCACATGGTTGCCGGCCAGCGGGCCGAGCGTGCCGTGGGTCGGCTGGGTCGCGATCGCGAACGTCAGGGCGTCGCCGTCGACGTCGGTGCCGGTGAGCGTCGCGGCCGCCGGGGTGTCGTCGAACGTGGCGAGCGTGCCGGTCACCGCGACCGGCGGGTCGTTGACCGGGTTCACGGTCACCGCGACCTGCGCGGTCGCCTGGCCGCCGTGGCCGTCGATGATCGTGTAGCCGAAGCTGTCGGAGCCGTTGTAGTCGGCGGCCGGCGTGTAGCGGACGTGGTGCTCGTCGACCACCGCCGCGGCGCCGTGCGCCGGCTGGGTCACCGCGATGACCGTCAGGGCGTCGCCGTCGACGTCGCTGTCGTTGGCGACGACGTCGACCGTCGCCGCGGTGTCCTCGTCGAGCGCCGCCGCGTCGTCGGCCGCGACCGGCGGATCGTTGACCGGGTTCACGGTCACCGCGACCTGCGCGGTCGCCTGGCCGCCGTGGCCGTCGTCGATCGTGTAGCTGAAGCTGTCGGAGCCGTTGTAGTTGGCCGCCGGGGTGTAGCTGACCTGGTGCAGGCCGGTGATCGCCGCGCTGCCGTGCGCCGGCTGGGTCACGCTGGCCACCGCGAGGGTGTCGCCGTCGACGTCCGAGTCGTTGGCCACGACGTCGAGCGTCGCGCTGGTGTCCTCGTCGAGCGTCATCGCATCGGCGACCGCGACCGGCGGGTCATTGACCGGGTTGACGGTGAGCGTCAGCCACGCGGTCGACTGACCGCCGTTGCCATCGCTGATCGTGTAGCTCAGCGCGTCGGGCCCGTTGTAGTTGGGCGCCGGCGTGTACTGCACGCGGTGGCCGTCGAGCGCGAGCGCGATGCCGTGCGCCGGCTGGGTGACCGCGGTGATCGTCAGGGTGTCGCCGTCGACGTCGAGGTCGTTGGCGACCACGTCGACCGTGACCGCGGTGTCCTCATCGAGGCTGGCCGCGTCGTCGACCGCGACCGGCGGGTCGTTGACCGAGCTCACGGTGACCGCGACCGCCGCCGTCGCGGTCGCGCCCGACGGATCGGCCACCGTGTAGCTGAACCCGTCGGGGCCGTGATAGTTCGGCGCCGGCGTGTAGCGGACGTGGTGCGCATCGACGACGCTCGCCGCGCCGTGCGCGGGCTGGGTCACCGCGGAGATCGTGAGCGCGTCGCCGTCGATGTCGCTGTCGTTGGCCACGACGTCGAGCGTCGCGGGGGTGTCCTCGTCGAGCGTGAGCGCGTCGTCGACCGCGACCGGCGGGTCGTTGACCGGGGCGACGGTGAGCACCAGCTGGGCGGTCGACTCGCCGCCCGCGCCGTCGCTGATCGTGTAGCTCAGCGCGTCGGGACCGTTGTAGCTGGGCGCCGGCACGTACTGGACGCGGCGGCCGTCGAGCGCGAGCGCCACGCCGTGCGCCGGCTGGGTGATCGCGACGATGGTCAGCGGATCGCCGTCGACGTCGCCGTCGTTGGCCACCACGTCGACCGTGACCGCGGTGTCCTCATCGAGGCCGGCGGCGTCGTCGACCGCGACCGGCGCATGGTTGACGTGGACCACGGTCACCGCGACCGCCGCCGTCGCGGTTGCGCCCGACGGATCGCCGATCGTGTAGCTGAACGCGTCCGGGCCGTTGTAGTTGGCGGCCGGCGTGTAGCTCACGTGGGTCGCGTCGACGATCGCCGCCGTGCCGTGCGCCGGCTGGGTCACCGCGGTGACGGTCAGCGCGTCGCCGTCGACGTCGCTGTCGTTGGCCACCACGTCGATCGTCGCGCTGGTGTCCTCGTCGAGCGTGAGCGCGTCGGCGACCGCGACCGGCGGGTCGTTGACCGCGGCGATCGCGAGCGTCACCGTGGCGGTCGCGCTCGCCCCGCCCGGGTCGGCGACCGTGTAGGTGAACGAGTCCGCGCCGTTGTAGTCGGCGGCGGGCGTGTACGTCACCTCGTGGCCCGACACGATCGCGACCGTGCCGTGCGCCGGCTGGGTGACGCTGGCGATCGTCAGGACATCGCCGTCGACGTCGCTGTCGTTGGCCACCACGTCGATCGTCGCAGGGGTGTCCTCGTCGAGGCTCGCGCTGTCGGCGACCGCGACCGGCGGATCGTTGACCGGCAGCACCGTGACGTTCACCGCGGCGCTCGCGGTCAGCCCCGACGGATCGGCCACCGTGTAGCTGAACGCGTCCGCGCCGTTGTAGTTCGGCGCCGGGGTGTACGACGCCACCCCGGCGACCACCGCCACCGTGCCGTGCAGCGGCTGGGTGAACCCGGTCACGGTCAGGCTATCGCCGTCGGGATCGTGGTCGTTGGCGAGCAGGTTGACGCTGCCCTGGGTGTCCTCGGGGGTGACCAGCGTGTCGTCGGCCGCGATCGGCGCATCGCTCACCGCGGTCACGGTGATGAACACGCTCGCGGTCGAGGTCCGGCCGTGGCCGTCGTCGATCGTGTACTCGAACTCGTCGCTGCCGGTGTAGTTCGCGGCCGGGGTGTAGGTCGCGACGTTGCCGGTGAACGACGCCGCGCCGTGCGACGGCTGGGTGAACCCGACGACGGTCAGCGCATCGCCATCGGGGTCGGTGTCGTTGGCCGTGACGTCGATCGTGCCGCGTCCGTCCTCGGCGACGGTCAGGAAGTCGTGCTGCGCCGACGGCGGATCCTCGACCGGGTTGACCGTGATGTGGACCGTCGCGGTCGCGGTGTTGCCGTGGCCGTCGTCGACCGTATAGCCGATCGCGTCGCTGCCGTTGTAGTTGGCCGCCGGGTGGTAGGTCACGACGCCGGCCGAGATCGAGGCGGTGCCGCCGGCCGGCGGCGTGGTGATCGTCGCGGTCAGCGGATCGCCGTCGGGATCGCTATCGTTGGCCAGCACGTTGACCGTGCCGGTGGTGTCCTCGTCGATCACCAGGGTGTCGTCGACCGCGGTCGGCGCGTGGCTGACCGAGACCGTCACCGCCGCGGACTGGAGGAACGCCCCCGACGAGCCGCTCGCCCGCACGCCGGCGGCCAGGACCCAGCCGCCGGGCTGCGGCGGTGTGTAGCTCGTCCCGCCCGGGAACGTCCCCGGCAGCGCGGTGAAGCCGGTGTCGGTCGGCTGCATCGTCAGGTACTGGAACACCGGCACCACGCCGACCGGGCAGGTCGCCATCGCGTGCAGCGCGATCGCCTGGCCGACCGCGAACACCGCCTCCGCGGCCGGGGTGTCGAGCGTCACCGCGGTACACGCCGAGGTGTTCGCGACCAGCGATGTGGTGACCGTGTTGGACGTGAACGCCGTCGTCGTGCCCTGCGCCCGGACGCGGGCCCGGAACTGGTGGGTCCCGAGCGGCTGGCCGGTCGTGGTGAAGTCGGCCGACGTCGCGGTGCTGAAGTCCTTGAACGTGCTGAACGTCCCGCTGGTGCCGACCCGGTGCTGCCACTGGATCTCGGGCGTGTTGATGTTGCAGCTCGCCGTCGCGGTCAGGTGGATCGCCGGCCCGATCATGGCGGAGCTCGGCCCGAGCAGCGTGATGCTGCAGAACGGCTGGGCCTGCGCGACCACGACCTCGGCGGTGGCCGACGAGGTCTTCCCGCCGGCGCCGGTGACCGTGTAGCGGAATCTGTCGCTGCCGGCGTAGCCCGGCGTCGGCGTGTAGATCGCGCGCGGCCCGATCAACGTCACCTTGCCGTGCGCAGGCCGGGTGTACCCGGTGACCACGCGCGCGCCGGTCTGCGCGGCGTGCGGATCGGCGATCAGCTCGATCGTCGCCGGTGTGCCCATCGTCGTGGCGGCGGAGACGGCGGTCGCCTGTCCCGCGCCGGGCGCGCCGTGAGCGTCGCCGGGCTCGACCTGGTGGGCCGGTGCTTCATCCCTGGTGCTCGTTGTATCGCGGTCGTCCCCGCACCCCACGAACGCCATGACCGCGCATGTCACTACTCCACAGACCTGCGCGAATTTCATATTGCGGACCACGTTACTGCAATCGAGTCATCAGTGGCCAGTATGACGGATGTGATGATCATCCCCGCGTGACCTGATACGGGACAGTGAGCGCGCGTCGGTCCGCGATGTGACTGTCCGCATCTGCGGCGATGTGCGCAACAACCGTCCTCGGGTCTGCTGGCTGCGGCGCGCAGGTATCACGTTGTTCGGTCCGGCCAGCCGCCGGGTCGCCGGTCATCGCGCTGGAACTCGCTTCGCAGCCCGCGTAAGCTGAGGGTCGTGGCCACGGTCGGGGCATATCTACTCGCCATCGTCGGGTTCGGCATGATGGCGTCGGCGGTCGTGCTCACCCTCGCGTCGAACCTCAAGTACATCTACACGCGTCCGCTCCTGATCAACGCGCTGCGCACCAACGGCAACTATGCGGAGCAGCTGTGCAAGACGCGGCCGGACTCGTACTACGGCGCGATCGGGGCCGCGATCAAGATCGCTGCGATGTGTCGATCGCGCGAGTTGAAGGTCGTCACCGGCGCCACGGTGCCGTCCTACGACGCCCAGGCGATCGCGGTGTCGATGAAATGGAAGCAGCTGCTCGGCCGGGTCAAGCTCGGCCTGATGGCCGCCGGCGGCGCCCTCGCGCTCGGCCTGTCGGCGGGCGTGCCGCCGATCCCGGTGATCGTGCTCGCGGTCGCGGTCGGTATTGGTTTTCTGTGGCTCTACTTCTTCAAGGTCGAGATCGACCGCTGCATGATTCTCGCACGCGCCGAGATCCTGCCGGAGGTCGATCGCGCCTTCGTGGAAGGCCGCTACGTCTTCCCGCCTGCCCCACCGGGCTGATGCAAATACCCAGGGGTTACCCGAAGCGGTCCGACCGGTCATCGGCCTGGCCAAGCCGGGGTGATCTCACGCGTTGTCGGTGCGTTTTCGGCGCCCCCGTGCCGCGGCGCGGCGCTATGCTGGGTGGCGGACCGGCCCTTCGACGACCGATCTGAAGGAGGTTGCATGGCGAGGATCCTGGTAGTGGACGATCGACCGGATGTCGCGAAGGCGATCGCGCGCATGCTGAGCAATCACGACACCGCGACCGAGACCGACCCGCGGCAGGCGGTCGCGCGCGTCGAGCACGGCGAGCGGTTCGACATCGTGCTGTGCGATCTCAACATGCCGGACATGAACGGCCGCGAGGTCTCCGACCGCCTGGTCCACGCGCACGATCCGCCGCCGCCGATCGTCCTCATGATGTCGGGCGGCGAGAACGTCGACTCGCTGTTCGCGACCGGCCGCGCGGTGCTGATCAAGCCGTTCGATGGCAAGGAGCTGCGCGAGCTGGTCTCGGCGATGCTGCACGACACCGACTGCACGGCGCACGGCCACGCCTAGTCCGGGCCGAGCGAAGCCGACGAGGCGCGCCAGAGGCGCGTCTCGGGGAACAGCGCAGCGAGGAACGGACGGAAGATCATGACGAGGGGGTGGCCCTGAATAGGGACACCCCCTCGCGCAAGTTCTGCGCGGCCCGGGCGGCCCGCTGGCCTGGCTTTTCGCTACCCTCGCGCCCATGCCGTTCCTCGACCTCCGCGGCCTCGCCACCCACATCGCGGTCGATGGCCCACCCGGCGCCCCGGCGCTCCTGCTCGTTCACTCGCTGGGCACCAGCCTCCGGATCTGGGACGCCCAGGCCGAGGCGCTGGCGCGCGGCTTCCGCGTCGTGCGCTTCGACCTGCGCGGCCATGGCCTGACCGAGGTCGGCGCCGCGCCATGCACCGTCGAGGACCTCGCCGACGACGCGCTCGGCGTGCTCGACGCCCTGGGCATCGCGAGCGCCCACGTCGCGGGCGTGTCGATCGGCGGGATGGTCGCGCAGGCCGCCGCCGCGCGCGCCCCCGCCCGCGTCCGCTCGCTGATCCTGTGCGACACCGCGATGGCGATCCCGCCGCCGGACCTGTGGCGCCAGCGCGCCGCGCAGGTCCGCGCCGAGGGCATCGCCGCGATCGCCGACACCGTCGTCGCGCGCTGGGCGTCGCCCGGCTATCTCGCCTCGCCCGCCGGCCGCGGCCTGCGCGCCCTGCTGCTGCGCACCCCGGCGCCGGGCTACGCCGCGCTGTGCGAGGCGCTCGCCGTCGCCGACCTGTCGCGCTCCACGCGCGCGCTCCGCCTCCCCACGCTGGTCGTCGTCGGCGAGCTCGATCCATCGACCCCGGTCGCCGCCGCCGAGGCGCTGCGCGACGCGATCCCCGGCGCGCGGCTCGCCGTCATCCCCGGCGCCCTCCACGTCCCGCAGCTCGATCACCCCGCCGCGGTCACCGCCGCGATCCTCGACTTCTTGACCCCGCGCGACGCCGACCTCGCCGCCGCCGGCGCACGCGTTCGCAGCGAGGTGCTCGGCGCCGACCACGTCGCCCGCGCGACCGCCGCCGCCACCGATCTCGACCGCGACTTCCAGGCCTATCTCACCCATGCCGCGTGGGGCGGCGTGTGGGCGCGCCCGCACTTCGATCGCCGGACCCGGAGCATCGTCACCGTCGCGCTGCTCGCCGCGCTCGGCCGCGAGCATGAGCTCGCGCTCCACATCCGTGCAATGCGCAACACCGGCGCCAGCCGCGCCGACCTGACCGAGCTCCTGCTCCACGTCGCGGTCTACGCCGGCGTCCCGGCCGCCAACGCCGCGATGCGGATCGCCAAGCAGGTCGCCGAGGAGACGCCATGACCCGCATCGCCTACCTGCCGTTCCCCGCTGGCACCCAGCCGGCGTACGACGTCCCGAGCTACGGCAGCACCCACCGCCGCGCCCCCGGGCAGCCGCTGGTCGCCCTGCCCTCGGCGCCGGGCCCGCTCGAGCACGCCGGCCCGGTGTTCCTGCCGCACCAGTTCCCCGCCGCGATCGACCTGTCGCGCGAGGACGGCCGCGACGCCATGGGCCAGCGCATCATCGTCGCCGGGCGCGTCACCGACGAGGCCGATCGCCCGGTCGCCGGCGCGATGATCGAGCTGTGGCAGGCCAACGCCGCCGGCCGCTACCACCACGAGCGCGACGCCCACGACGCCCCGCTCGATCCCAGCTTCCGCGGCGCTGGCCGGGTGTTCACCGACGGCGACGGCCGCTACCGCTTCGTCTCGATCAAGCCGGGCGCCTACCCCTGGCGCAACCACCCCAACGCCTGGCGCCCCAACCACATCCACTTCTCGCTGTTCGGCCCGACCTGGGGCGCCCGCCTGGTCACCCAGATGTACTTCCCCGGCGACCCGCTGCTCGCGATCGACCCGATCTTCCAGTCGGTCCCCGATCCCGAGGCGCGGGCGCGCCTGGTCGCCGCCTTCGACCTCGCGCTGACCCAGCCCGAGTGGGCGCTCGGCTTCCGGTTCGACATCGTGCTGCGCGGCCTGCGCGCCACCCCGATGGAAGGAGTGCACTGATGCCCCCGGTCACCGCGAGCCAGACCATCGGACCGTTCTGGCACCTGCTCGGCGATTCCGGCAACGACGACCTCACCCGGTTCGGCGCCACCGGCCCGCGCATCGAGCTCACCGGCCGCGTCCTCGATGGCGATGGCGCCCCGGTCACCGACGCCTGCATCGAGATCTGGCAGGCCACCCCGCCCGCATCGCCCGACTTCGTCGGCTGGGGCCGCTGCGCGACCGACCCGCACGGCGCCTTCCGGTTCGTCACCCTCGCCCCCGACCCGGCCGCGCCCGTGCTCTGCGTCGCCGTGCTCGCCCGCGGCCTGCTCAAGCCGCTGTGGACCCGGGTCTACCTCGGCGAGCCCGGGGCCGCCGACCCGCTGCTCGCCGCGCTGCCCCCGGAGCGCCGCGCGACCCTGCTCGCGCGCCTTGACGACGGCCGCTGGCGCTGGGACATCCGCCTGCAGGGCGACGGCGAGACCGTGTTCCTGGATCTATAAGCCGCTATCGAAGCGCAGCTATCCACGAGCGCGGTCCTTCGATAACTGCCAACCCGGTTGGCGCGGCGACAAGCATGTTGCGCCCCTCCAGCCGGCGCTCCGCCTCGGCTATGCTGCGCGCCCCATGACCGAGCCCACCGCCCCGCCGTCCGCGTGGGAGAACCCGGCGTTCGTCGCCGTGCGCTGCTTCGCCTGCGGCGAGCTGCACGATCGCCACACCCTGCTCACCGTCTGCCGCTCGTGTGGCCTTCCGCTGCGCGTCGACTACGATCACACCCGGGCCCCGCTCCCCCCGTCCGCGCTGCTCGGCCGACCCGCCTCCCTGTGGCGCTACCGCGAGGTCTTGCCGATCCAACCCGAGCACGCCGTCAGCCTGGTCGAGGGCTGGACCCCGCTCTGCCCGGTCAGCGATCGCCTGTTCGTCAAGGACGAGTCGCGCAACCCCACCGGCTCGTTCAAGGCCCGCGGCATCGCCCTCGCCGTCTCCCTGGCCCGCGCGCTCGGCGCCCGCGCCCTGTCCGCCCCGTCCGCCGGCAACGCCGCCGGCGCCCTCGCCGCCTACGGCGCCGCCGCCCGGCTCCCCGTCGTCGTCGCGATGCCCGAGGACACCCCGCGCGCGTTCGTCGACGAGTGCCGCCACTACGGCGCCGAGGTCCACCTCACCCCGGGCACGATCTCCGACGCCGGCCGCTGGCTGCGCGAGCACGGCCCGCGCGACACCTTCGACGTCTCCACCCTCAAGGAGCCGTACCGGATCGAGGGCAAGAAGACCATGGCCTACGAGCTCTGGGAGCAGCTGTCCGGCGCCCTCCCCGACGCCATCATCTACCCGACCGGCGGCGGCACCGGCCTGATCGGCATGTGGAAGGCCTTCTCCGAGATGCGCGCCCTGGGCTGGCCGATGCCCCGCATTCCGCGCCTGATCTCGGTCCAGATGGCCGGCTGCGCCCCGGTCGTGCGCGGCTACGTCGAGGGCGCCGCCGCCACCGTCGCCTGGCCCGACCCCAGGACCCGGGTCTGGGGCCTGCGCGTCCCCTCCCCGCTCGGCGGCTTCCTCTGTCTGCGCGCCGTCCGCGAGACCAAGGGCACCGCGCTCGCCATCACCGAGACCGACGCCGCAGCCGCAACGTCCCGCCTCGCCGCCCGCACCGGCCTCGACATCTGCCCCGAGGGCGGCGCCGCGTTCGCCGCCTACGAGACCCTGCGCGAGCGCGGCGAGATCGCTCCGCACGAGACCGTCGTCGTGTTCAACACCGGCACCGGCCTCAAGTACCGCTGAGCCGTCGGCGGCGCTCGGGACCAGCCATCCGGCGTTCCCCCAGGTCCTCTGCTCGGATGACGCCACCGCGAAGCTGACCTCCTGGCGCGCGCGAAGGCCGCCCCGTCCCTGCCGCAGGAGGTCGGTTCGGACCTCGCCGCCGCGAGCGATCGTGGGTAGGACACCGGATCACGAGCGCCGAAGACACGGGCGCGCGCGCTGGGGCACCCCTGTACGCGCTCCGTGAACCTGCGCAGCTCGACGAGACCACACGATGTCACGGGCGCGACCCAGGATGCATCCAGTTCGCGCCGGGTAGCCGATCGGATCTGGTCACCGGATACGCGACATTGCCGGCGTCATACGAGTACTGCACAAGATTGCCATTCTCGTGCGAGAATCATGCAGCGGCTGATTGCTTGTGACTTGCGGAATGGCTGACGCGGGCTAGTAGTCAATCACCGACGACGACGCCTGCATGCGGACGCATCGACATGGCATCTCGTCAGATTCCAAAGGAGTCGACCATGAAGCTACGTATCGCATTGACATCTTCGCTCGCGCTGGCCCTCGCGACGTTTGCTGTGCTGGGCCACCATGCCTCTGCCGACGGTCGCGAGACCACGCTGCACGCCACGCTGCGCGGGCTCAACCAGGTGCCGCCGGTCAAGACCGCCGCGACGGGGACCCTACGTGCCACGTACGACGAGGCCAGGCGCCAGATCCGGTTCACACTGGAGTACCGCAACCTGGCCACCAACCCGACGATGGCGCATATCCACTTCGGCCCGACCAAGGTCAACGGCGGCATCGCCGCGTTCTTCTGCGGGGGCGGCAACCAGCCGGCGTGCCCGGCGACCACCTCGGGCAAGATCACCGGGACCATCACCGTGGCGAACATCGTCGCGATCCGCACGCAGGGGATCGCCGCCGGTGACTTCGCGGGCCTCTCGCTCGCGATCCGGACTGGCAACGCGTACGTGAACGTCCACAATGAGACGTTCGTCGACGGCGAGATCCGTGGCCAGATCGAGGGCCTTGGCCGCGGGGGTCAGGACGACTAGCGCCCGCGTCCGCCGCGCTACCCGGCGCCGCCTCGCCGGGCGACGGTCTCGGCGTGGAGCGCGAGCGCCTCGTCGACGAACCGCGCCGCAGCGGCGAGGGCTGCGTCGCGGTCCACCGTCGGGTGCGTGGCCGCGTCGGCGTGCGCCGCGATCGCCGCGGCATCGACCTGGAGGCCGACGACGACGATCCGCATGGCGTGGGCCGCCCCGTGGGCGAGCGCGAACAGATCGGCGATCACGGGCGGCTCGGCCTGCCAGCCGCCGAGACCGCGCTCCAGCTCCTGTGGCAGGCCGCCGAGCAGCGACGCGACCAGGCCGGGCGCGCGGATCGCCGCCGACATGGCCACCTGGCAGCCGGTGGGGTTGCGCTTGTACGGCATCGCCGACGAGCCGCCGCGGCCCGCGATCGCCGGCTCGGCGAGCTCGCCGAGCGCGGGCTGCATCAGCAGCGCGACGTCGCGCGCCAGCTTGCCGGTGGCGCCGATCGCGATGCCGAGCGCCGCGCCGAGGCCGGCGATCGCGTCGCGCCGGTTGTGCCAGGACGGCCCGTCGGCGAGCTGAAGCCGCGTCGCGAGCGATGCCCGGAT